>JAIPIK010000004.1 GCA_021734745.1 Candidatus Altimarinota bacterium
GTGCTTAGTAAGTACATTGAAACAGGGGTAGAAGAACTTGGTGAAGATAAAATATCAATCTTGCTTACCAACAAGTATCAATCACTGGAGGATGCAAAAGAAGTTCTTGGAGATGTTCAGGGTATACGCTCACTCTTCTTCAACTTCCAGAAATATCTTTATAGAAAAGAAACAACTCAGGAGAAATAAAATAATATGAAAAAAGAACGAGAAATAATAACCGAAGATTTCGTTCAAATTGCTCTTATAAAACACCTTGAGGTAAATGGTTGGAGTAAGTCATTGCAGAGTTCTGAGCTATGGGAACAAGGTGTAGATATTAAAGTGCGTAATAATAAGTATTCAAGATACTGGCTTATAGAAGCCAAAGGAGACCCATCAATAAAAGTAAAAAATCCATCTGGTAGCCAAAGTAGTAGTTTCAATTCTGCTTTGGGGCAGATAATTACAAGAATGCATCGTAATGGTAAAAGTGGCTACAAGTATGGTTATAAATACGGCGTTGCTTTTCCAGCATCTTTTAGGAAGATGGTTTTGAGGAAAATCCCTTTTGATGTAATGGATAAACTTAATTTATATTTATTTTTTGTAGATAAAACAGGGAATGTTGAGGAGTTGGACTGGAAGAAGGTAAAGGTTATTAAAATAAGTAGTAAATAGGTAGCCATATACAAAATTGTTATTTATAATGAATATATGTAGTAGGGATAGTCGGTCTCACTAAAAAGCTACACATTTGAGAAAATACATATGTCAAAACTAATAAAGTTTACGTTGGACAAGAATAAGCAAAAGAATGTCTGGGAGCTTACGAATGATAAGACTGATAAAGTGATAAAGACTTTTGATACCAAAGCAGAAGCAACAGCTGGTGGAGCACTTAAGAAAGCTGTTGGTGATGAAGGTGCTTCTGTCAAAATAAAGCTTGAGAATAATAAGATTCAAGAAGAAAGAACTTTTCCTCGTAAAGATGACCCAAGAGAATCAAAAGGTTAAACTGGACAAAAGATGACTGAGTAATACGCGATTGAGAGATAGGAGAAACACAGAATAGTTATATAGACATAATTGCCACATCACAACATCGGATGAAAAGCACACCTTGTCTAAAATAAACACCATTTTTAGTAATGGTGTTTATTTTTTTGCAAATCTTTTAACATCAGACAATTTTTGTGTTAATATGTCTATATTTATGGCATCATATAACATTTATTGCGATGAAAGTTGCCACTTACTTAATGACGAAAGTAAGGTTTTTACTCTTGGTGGTGTTTGGGTTGAGAAATCAGAGACAGATACTATTTTGAAAGAGTTGAGAGCGTTAAAAGTAAAACATAATTTATCTACCACTTTTGAAGCAAAATGGACTAAAGTTTCAGAATCAAAAGTAGATTACTACTGTGATTTAGTTAAATACTTTTTTGATAATGATAAATTACATTTTCGTGCTGTAGTTGTTCCAGATAAGTCAGTATTAGACCACACAGCATTTAATCAAGACCACGACACTTGGTATTACAAAATGTTCTATCTTCTTTTGAGTGTTATTTTACAACCGGAGTCAGATTATAATCTCTATTTAGATATTAAAGATACTAAAAGCAACTTAAAAGTTATAGAGTTGAAAAGAATTCTAAACATTGCTAATGCTGATAATTTTCCAATCAGTAAGGCTCAGCAAATTAGGTCTCACGAGGTTGAGTTAATGCAGGTAACAGATATATTACTTGGTGCTTTGTCTTATGCTCATCGTGGATTGCAGACAAATGAAGGAAAGAAAAAGGTCGTGGAGTTTGTAGAAGCTAGTTTTGGAAAGGGGAACATATTGGGCTCATCACCTCTTGGGGAAAGTAAGTTTAATGTATTAGTATGGAAACCGAGAACACAGAAGTAAAACTACCTCCAGATATTTTTCCATCTACAGGCGATTGGGATACATATTTAGAAGAGATACATAGAATCTTTTTAGAAACTCTAGCGAATAAGGAGATTACTTTCTGTAACCTGCCAGTGAGACTTAAGAAGAATCCAGAATATAAAGATAAATCTTTTTCTTTCTGGCATCTTATATCAGAAGGAGAAAAAGAAGAAGAAAGGACTCCAGACTTCAGAAGGTGTGAAAGACTGGGATGGATACATTGGGTTATTGAAAATGCAAAATCAAATAAAAGTATATCTTGTTGGGAAAATGACAGAGGGAGAAATACTCACGTGGTTATATGGTTTGAAGATGAAAGTTATGTGGTTATTTTAGCAAAGAGAAAAGACTATTTTTTACTTAAAACAGCATACCCAGCAGAACCTCACAGAGCAGAGGTGTTTCGTAGAGAAAAGACTGAAAAAAGGAACTATATTTTCTAGTTTTTTTACTAAAAGCAGAAACCGCCCTTTCGGACGGTTTCGTATGCTCCTTCTACGCGTGGTAGATGAGACTGGCTACAGTATACATTTTTTAGACCATAAAATCAACCCACAAGCTTGACGTGTGGATAACTTTAATTTATTGTAACGTTCCTAAAATTTAACATTAGTTTGTGATATTGTTAAAAATTCTAAACAAAGAAAATAATAAGTTGTCTGATGAGACAATAAAAAGTTTAGAAGAATTGGGTGTAGTCCTGTACGGAATACGTAAAAGACTCTTAGCTGAAGGAATTATAAAAATTGGCTCAGATGGTAAAGTAATCTTTCCTGAAAAGAAAAAATAGTTACAATGCAGATGAAGGTACTTCTGAGTTAAAGGTCGGAATGTAGATTGTTGCATCATTTCTTCTCTCAAAAATAGTTCTAACATCCTCTACTACGGCACACCAATTGGGATTTTTCAGCGCCACTTTGCTGATTTATCTTGTAAATTATGGATAATTTGTTAGTCCCAAATTTTTCTCCATCAAAAGTTAATTTTTCCGGGAAAATTTGGTTTTGGAACTTTATAGTGAGGTTATAGTTTTTATTCTTTAATCTTTCCCATGTTTTTGCTGTTTCCCTAATAAAATTAAAACAGTAATTAAGAGCTTCCTCCATATTAAATTCCTCTATATGATTATCTTGAAGTAGCTGACGTTTGCCATTCATTTTCCTTCTCGTTATTTCTTTTTGTTCTAAGAATTCATCATCAGAATATTTTCCTTCTCTGTGTAAATCGAATATTTTTTGTCTTTCCTGTTCTAGTCTTTCAATTTCTATTCTTACTTTTGCATTGTTCTCATCCATTCTTTTGTAATTTGTCTGCCAAATATCCATAACAATAGCTTTGAATATTTTTTCGAACTTTACACTAGGTGTTATTTCATTAAGACATTTAACAAATAGAGCATCAAGTGTTTCCTTGGGTATGAATTTTGCCTGTAGGCATCCTTGCTTCTGGTGGTGATAGTAGGGGTATATTTTTTTAGAAAAACTACCAGTAAGGGCAATTTGGCAATGAGCACATAAAATTTTTCTTCTTAATGGAAAGTATTGGTTTTGAGTTGTATGATTTATTTTTGTATAAGCCCTCTTATAACCTTTTTGACATTGAATAAATAAATCTTCACTAACTATTGCTTCAAAATCACCTTTAACATCTAATCCCCAGACTCTTATCTTTCCACAATATAGTGAGTTTTTCAAAATCTTTTCCATCAATTGAGCATGAGGGATTTTTCCTTGTTTTGTTTTGAAACCTCTCTCAAAAACATATTTAGCTATAGATTCATAAGTATGTATTCCTTTAGCATACTCCTCAAATATCATTAAGATGTATGGGGATGTAGAACTTTCAGGGGTTAAATTTGAACCTTGCCGAATTCTGTAGTACCCAATAGGAGCTTGCCACACCCAAACTCCTTTTTTAACCTTTTCCATCATACCTCCTTTAGATCTTTCTGTTCTTATATTATTATCAAATTCAGCAAAGACAGAGATGACCCCCTCCATCACTTTTCCAATAGGTGTTTCATCTATTGGTTCTGTTACGGAACGAAGGACTACGCCATAGCGCTTTAATGTCGTTTGTGTTACAACATGATCATTTTGGTTACGTGAGAATCTATCCAACTTGTAAACAATAAAATGTGTAATATTATTTTTTTTATTTCCACAAAAATTTACTGCTTTTATAAACTCTGTTCTGTTCGCTGTTTTTGCTGACTCACCTTTCTCTATAAAAGCTTCAATAATTTCTATACCTTCTCTTTGAGCATATTCCCTGCAATACCTTTCTTGAGACTCAAGACTCGTATTATCAACTTGTTCAGTAGAGGAAACTCTACAGTAGATTATTCCTTTTTTAGTCTTAGTTTTTTCCATGTTTACATTGTATTACCTTCTTGCTTAGAAGTTAACGACCCAACGGGATTTTTGGGACTTAATTTCTCTTCACTCCAGTCTTCAAAAATTAGTTGACCTAGGTCGTAGAAAGATTGACGTAGTTCTGTAAGCTCATCATCGGTGAGATTTGTCGTACTAGGTGTATCAATCTTTCTAAGTGCTTCTAAGCTCAACATAATAGATTTAGTGTGTTGTATCTTGTTATTTTGCCTCAATTCGGTCGTCCACAAGAGGATTAGAGAGTAATGCTAGGTGTTTTACTAGTAGGGGTCGATCATTTTTGTCATAATCGCCCAAAGGCATTATTTTTGTAAAGAATCTACTGATGGTTTGAGTAGTAAATCCTTTACCTTTAACAGCCATCGCTAGACACGAATAACTTCCAAGAATTGGTTCACATTTCTGAATTTTTTCGAAATTTGCTTTTATTGATTTCATATAGAATAAATAAAACCCACTTATAAATCGGTAACAAGTGGTGTTCAGGCGACTTGTGGCCGATTTATGAATGGGCTTTAGTCTGAACACCTTATCGCAGATACTCATCGTATCTTTATCTATTCTCGCAAAAGAGCTCTCTTTAGAAAGGAATTAAATTTATACTATGGTATTATTAAGGTGTTTCTAATCGAATATTGAAAAAGTAGCCTAAACCTCTGAAAAGAGGCATGGTGAATAAGTCCGTTCAAGATAAAAAACCCATCATGTGGGATTTGTCTTGAACGGCCATACTTGGAAACGAGTATGGAGGACGTAAGTCCTCACTCACGTGGTGGGCTTTTTGTATTTAAGAACCCATCACGAAATGAAACCTTTACCATTATTGGAAGTTACTTTTAACAATAAATTATATGTGGTTAATAATCTCAACATTGCTATTTACTGTTGGTTTAATGTATTTCGACAACAAAGCAAACCCTAATTCATTTAGAGATTGTATGTTTCTTATTGTTGGTAGTGTAATATTGTTCCTTTACCCTCCAATTATGGTGGCCGTCTATAAAGTTTCAGACCCTGGTGGTATTCTAAGTACTCTTATTAGAGGATTTTCAACTATAGCGAGTGTGTTCATTCTTGTTGGTTCTGTGAAGAAGTTGTTTTACCTAAAGAAGAATTAAATAAAATCGAATATTTAATTATTGTTGTAGTGATAACTTCTAGTCCAATAGATATTAAGAATCTGTATGTTTATTATTTAGTCTAAAATTCAAATATGTTATATGTACTATTGGTTATAATAATTATTTTGCTTGTTAAAATAGCATTTAAGAATAGAGATAAAGGGGCAGAATTTAATAAACTTTTTGCCCCAATAAAAGGAGTTAAGCCTTTTAGAATGGATGACAAGAGAAACCTTACACATCCAAAAGAAATAGTTAAATATAAAGACCTTTCTTATTTAAAAAGAGAAGAAGTAGTGAGAGAAGAGAATTTTATGAATTCAATTAAATTACCAGAAGAGAAATAGAATTTTATAAATAAAAAATATGACACTTTTTAAAAAAACTTTAGGAACTCTTTCAATTGTGCTTGGGTATTTAGTTATTTTTTTGGGTATATTAGCTTCATCTTCAACTCAATTAGAATCTGCACACTCTGTTAATTTAATAATAGGGGGTGGTATATTTATTGCTAGCGGTATAAGTATGTTTTTTCTTAATAAAAATGATTAGGCCAGTCTTAATACCATAAGGAGTTCTCCTGTTATTTATCTGCTAAAACAGTAAAATTCGACGGGGTTCTAACTTAAAGGTAGACTTAAAATAAATGATAAAAAAACATATATCTAATAAAAAAGTAATTGCAATCATTATAGTATTCTTTTTACTAGTTTTAGTGATAGTAAGTTATTTTTACAAAATGGAGCCACTAATTATTTATAAGGAAAAAATAATCACAAGTACTGATTTTGAAAAATCTTCCGAGCTTAATTTGCCTCTAAAATACTTTGCTGAGTCTAATGTAGTGTATGGGTCTGGTGACGGTGAATATTTAAATAGTTGGAGTAATGCAACTTTTGAAGATGGGTATCAATCTTTCCCGACAACAAAAATAACTATACCGACCGATGGGTACTCTGTAGATATAAAGCCACTTCCACCCATTAAATCACTGAATCAACTTAAAAAAGAGTCTGAATTTAGTGATGCTTATCCTTACATGGAATTCTATTTAAAAGATGTAAAAAAATATGGAAATATTGCAAATCGTTTTATAAATGAATCTTTAGGGGTAAGAGAAGTAAGAAAGTTTGATGTCGATATGGATGGTAAAGAGGAAACGATTATAACTTTATGTACTTATGGTGCTAACGGTTGTCCTCATAAATTTATCATTATAAAAGATAACAGTATTATTTTCTCTGTGGAAGTTGAAGGTAGACACTTAAATCTTATTAGTTCCGAAACAGGGAGTGGTTTTTATGTCCATTGGATTCCAAAAGAAAAAGAAGGAACAAAATGGGAAAATTCCTATTGTTGTCCTCCTGGCTATATGAAAACAAGATTCGTATTCGAAAAAGGAAAGTTTATACCAGTGTATGAACAAGAAGTTCTGTATTTTACAGTTAATAATAAAAAATAAAAATTCATATTAACAAAATATCTTGGTCTATTAAAGATGAGGGTGAAACTTTTATAAAGTAAAGCACTCCTTTTATTCATTGTTTACATAGTTCTAATCTTTAGAGGTAGTCTTCAATTTGTTTAAAAACGTTGATATTTTTAGGTATTTAGTAGATTTCTAATTCTTTTCCAAGCTTTTGCCACTGACTAAGCTCTATAACTAGTTCGTCCCAATTCGTTCTCACTTGGGACACCAATCAATAAAAACTAAAAATCTCCTTTCAAACGAGGGGATTTTTAGTTCTTACATTTAGGTACCCTATCGGGAATAATTGGGTAGGTTGTAACTGGTATACTTGAGACATGATTATTAGAGAATTAAATAAGAGTGACATATCAGCCGTTAAGAATATTTACGAGTTATATTGGACTGGGGACTTTAAAGATAATCTAATAAAAAGATTAAACGGAAATATTGAAAATTCTCCTGATGTAATCCAGCAATCTTTTAAATATTTTGTTGCAGAAAATCATGGGGAAGTTGTTGGTGTTGTTGGTTACCGAAATGTTCCCCAACATATGATTGAATTTACCAGCTCAGACCATCCCGCAGAACTTTACATTATTGCTGTAAAAAATAAAGGAGAGGGTTTAGGTAAAACACTAATTGAAAAAGTTAAAGATGGATTAAAAGAGTTTAAGTATACAGAGGTAGTTCTCTATAGTGGAGAGACACATAAAGAGTCGTGGGGATTTTACGACCATCTTGGTTTTGAGAGAGTCAAAGAGTCTGTTGCCCCTAATGGTGAGAAGGGTCAGATATGGAGAATGATTTTAGAAAAATAATATAGTGTAAACAAGAGTAGGGTAAGTTATCTCTTACTCATCTGAGTTCCAATCCCGTCTACGACAGTACACACGTGAAAATAGACGGCTTTAGCCGTCTATTTTCGTGTGTGTCTATCAGTAACAATGTCTAAACATTGTTACGTGGATTTGATTGTAGAAGAGGGGACTTTAGTTCATATCTATTTTCGTCTTCGCCCAAGACATAACCTTGCTAGGTTAGACGTGATTTACTAATCGCCTTTCGGGAATTACAAGAGTAGGTTGGAAATGATATACTTATTTAATATGGAAGATTTCAATAAACACGCACCATGTTTAGACAAAAGTTGTAGTTTCTGTTGTAACCCTGTAAAAATCAACCAAAGAGCTATTAGATATGGTTTTGAATCACCGATAGATAAAGACGGAAACAAAATTTGGGAAGAAACAGGTGAAGTTTTTGCTCCAGAAGATAGAATTGATACGGATAGAGTAGTTACTTTTGATTGTATTAATTATGATAAAGATACTGGCAAATGTTTGGGTTATGAAAATAGACCAGAAATATGCAGGAACACAACATGTATAAAAGACGAAGAAGGAAACATTGATGAACAGCAAAGAAAAGCGACGGAAGTTAATTTTATAAAACTAAAATGACTAAAGTTGCTGTCATATTTGGTGGTCCAGGAAAAGAGCACAAAGTGTCGCTCTCCTCTGCAAAAAATATTTTAGAAAATATTGACAGAAAGTTTTTTGATATTTTAGAAGTCCTTGTCACCGAAGATAAAAAATACCAGATAGATAATAAAATATTTGATGAAATTAATGGGCTTTTGGAAATTAAAAAGAAAGGGGTAGAAGTTGTCTTTCCTATAATACATGGAACATACGGTGAAGATGGTGAATTGCAGGAAAAATTAGAACAAGCAGGAATCAGGTTTGTTGGTTCTTCTTCAAAAGTGTCAGCTCTCACGATTGATAAAAATAAAACAAATTCTATTTTAGAAGAGTCTGGAATAAAAATTCCAAGAAGTAAGATTATATCAAAAGAAGATAGCCATATCGATTTTAATTTTCCTATTATTGTAAAACCTATAGACGAAGGATCTTCTGTTGATTTGTTTAAGTTTGAAAATGAGGTGGATTTTAGTAGTTCTGCAAATTTTATTTTTAGAAATCACACAGAAATGCTTGTACAAGAATTTGTTAATGGTAGAGAGTTTACTTGTGGTGTGATTGAAAAAGAAGGTGAAGCTATTCCGCTTATTGTTACAGAAGTAATTCTAACAAAAGGGAAACTTTTTGATTATGAAGCAAAATATACAAATGGTGGGTGTAAAGAAATTACTCCAGCAGATGTTGATAATGTAACAATTAAAAGACTTCAAGATGTTGCGTTAACTTGCCATAAAGTTCTTGGGTGTAAATCTATCTCACGAATAGATATGATCTTAAAAGACAATGACATATATGTACTTGAAATAAATACTGTCCCAGGAATGACAAAGACATCTTTTATACCACAGCAAGCAAAAGTTTTCGGGTACACCATGAAAGATTTGATCACTTTATTAATAAAATCAGTTACCTAAAGATTTTGAAGAAGGTAAATTGTTCTAATCCCTTACCGCGAGGGTGTGGCTAAAAACATAGTCGCAAAGCTCCTTGTTTCTTGGCCCAAGACATGATTTTACTAAATCAGAAACCTACGACAGTACACCAATAAAATCTATTTCCATCCAAGACGTGAACTTGCTAGTTCAAAATCTCCTTATGAAAGAGAGGATTTTTAGTTCTTACATTTAGATACCCTATCGGGAATTACAGTCTAGGTTGGAACTGATATACTACTGGTAATATGTATACTCAAACTACAAAATTATTTGGCAATTATAAAGTTGTTAAAATAACAAATTCTGTAACAGGAGAATATTTCTCTATTATCCCTGAAGTTGGAGGGAGAGTGCATGAGATATGTTTAAAGCATGAAAATGTTTTAATAAATATTTTGGATAACGAGCAAGATGTTGAAGCAATTAAGAATGAAAGATGGTACAAAGGTGCAATACTTGTCCCATTTCCAAATAGAGTGCGGGCTGGCTCGTATGATTTTAATGGAGAACATTATCAGTTGCCAATTAATTTTCCAGGAGAAGGTCATGCAATTCATGGTCTTGTGTATGATAAGTCCTTTGAAATAATAACAACAGATATTGCAGAGAAAGGTTTGTTAACTGTACGTTATAGATACAATGGTAGTATAGAAGGTTATCCATTTCCTTGTACGGTGAAGTATGTGTTTTCTATTGAAGACAATAATTTTTCTTGTTCTATTTCTGTGGTGAATGATGGTGAGAAAACTCTGCCTTTCGGTGTTGGTTGGCATCCATATTTTATTCTTGGGAGTGATGTTGACAATCTTTATCTTAAGTTGCCCAATGTTGCGAGTATAGAAGTGGATGAGAAAATGATCCCTACGGGAAAGAAAGATAACATGAATGATTTCGAGAATCTAGATCAAACACATGACACACAATTTGATACAGGGTTTGAAATATTAAATATAAATGAGGTTGCTGCCACGAAGATATACAATCCAGCAAATAATCTTACTCTTGAATCTTGGCAGAAAACAGGTATCAATGGTTTTAACTACATTCAAGTATTTACACCTCCTGGAAGAAAGTCCATTGCTGTAGAGCCAATGACATGCCCAGCAGATGCTTTTAATTCGAAAGAGTCTCTTATTGAACTACCACCACAAGAGGATTGGTCAGGAAGTTTCGGCGTAAGAATTTACTAATATAGTTCTAATCCCGTCTACGACAGTACACCAATCGCTACGAATAGCGTCGAGCTCAGTGTTTCAACCTGTACTAGTAAGTGTTTTATTTATTAAGATAATGTGTTAAATTAATTGTATTACAAATTATCTAATAAAATTATGAAAAAAATGTATTAATAGCAGGTATAATAATAGTTATTATAGGGGTGACATATTTATTCATGTCTAAAGAAACATTAGATACAAATACTACAAATGTAATTCAGACTACAGTTAATTCTGGTGAAAACCCACAAACTGGCGGAGTGAAGCACCACGGGCTCACGCCACGTGGCATCCTCGCCCCATTAATCCTTTGGATTAATGGTTTCAAACAGCATAGCTGTTTGCCCAATGTCTTCTTCTCCTTGATTTTCAATATATCGTTTAATAGTTAGCTCATCTACGCCGACCGTAGATACAAAGTATCCATCTGACCACATACCATCAGTTCCATAGTAGAGCTTTTTGATAAAGGGGAATTTGGATTTAATGTTTCTAGAGGTATTTGTTTTTAATAGTCTCACTACACTACCCACTTGCATTTGTGGTGGTATAGATATTAGTAAGTGAACATGATTTATATCATGATTAATTTCTTTAATTCGTAATCGTGGGTAGTGTTCGGTGACTTCATAAAATTTTTGTTTGATGTATATCCAAATTCCCTCATTAACTATTACGTTTCTTCTATATTTAGTAACAAGTACGAGATGATAGTCGCATAGGTATACAGAGTGGTCGGCTCGTATGTATTCTCGCTTCATGTGGACATTCTAACATACGGAGAAAAAGACATTGTGCGCGCTCCATCCCCAAGCTGACGCCATGGGGTATTGCGGCGTTCGCCCGCAGAGGCGAATAAAAGATCTACCTGTGGAGTCAGCAGCGTCAGAGGCTAGAAAAGATCTAGCAGCTAAATTATCTATTGGAGAAAAAAGCATAGTCATAATGAACATTATTGAAAATACATGGAACGATGGTTGTCTCGGTCTAGGTGGCTCAGATGAAATGTGTTCACAAGCACTAGTCCCAGGGTTTAAAGTTGAGCTAACAGCAAATGGAAAGACTTTCTTTTATCGTACAGACAAAACCGGGATGACTTTACGAGCAGAAGAATAGTGATTTAATGGACAAGAAATACAAAATAAAATCCAAAGTCTGGCTTTACTCGGGGCAGACTGCGTGGCATTTTGTAGGTATTCCAAAAAAGGAATCTGAGGAAATAAAGAAAAAATGTAAAATAAAAATAGGGTTTGGTTCAGTGCCAGTTATGGTTACCTTAGGCAAAACTAAATGGAAGACTTCCATTTTTCCAGATAAAAGGTCTGGGACGTACTTATTACCTATTAAAGCTGAGGTTCGAAAAAAAGAAAACATTATGTCAGAGGATACTGTTTCATTAACGATTCAAATTTAAAGTAAATTGAGTTCTAATCCCGTACCACAAGGGTATTACTAAAAACATAATTAATATAAAATATATTTTGTCATATTCAATAAAATGAATATTTTGAGAATGATATAATAATTACATACTCATGAAAGCTTTAAAAGAAATTATTGTTAAAGATAAGATGCAAAAGAATTATAAATATACTCTTAGTTGCAAAGAAGGGAAAGAATTTGATGTAAATTTTAAACCAGATTTTACACCCAAGGAGATGTTAAAGCTTGGTGTTTTTGGTGGTAAATACATAACAGATTGTGCGAATGAATTTCCTAAAAATTGGTTTAGCAAAGCAAAACTAAACAGTGAGAAATATGAAAAGAATTTAAATTATTTTGGTGTAAGAGCAAGTCAGTCACTTACTGTCTGGAGAGAAAAAGGATGGATACACAAAGATGACCCAAGAGGATGGTTCCAGTGGTATTGTAGATATTATATAGGGAGAAGACATGTTGACGATATGAGACAAATAAAAAGATGGGTCAACATGAGGCGTCATATTATATGGCTACAAGGTGCATGTAGAAGAGGTGATGAATCATGTAGACCACGACAGAGACAAGCTCTTCTTCATTGGGCATACGACAGTAGAAAATTATAAATATGAAAAGTGTATATAAAAAATGATACACTGCTGTATATGAACACTTATAGTTGGTACTCACAACTTATTAAGCCAACATGGGCACCACCAAGTTGGCTCTTTGGTCCGGTATGGACAGTTTTGTATGCAATTATTACGGTCTCTTTTGGAACAGTTTTTTATAAAGTCTTCACCAAAGAAATCCCATGGGTAGTTGCATTGCCATTTGTTCTTAATCTTATTTTCAACTTCGCTTTTACCCCAATTCAATTCGGATTAAAAAATAATCTTCTCGCTTCAATCGATATTTTACTTGTGGTAGGAACTCTTATATGAGCTCTTTATGCTATTTGGCACACCTCACCGAGTTTAAGATGGATAGTTTATGTAAATATTCCTTATCTTTTATGGGGGACATTTGCAACATGTCTTCAGCTTACTATTACGTATCTTAATTTTAGGTAATAATATAGTAGTCTGTAACTGGTATAATATATACAATGAAAATTTTAGGAAATAATTCTTTCTTCACTAATGCATTTAAAAATTTTAATAAAGAGAAGCAGATTTATAGTGGCATAGGTAATAATATTCCAAACTCATCACTTCCGAAAGAAGTTGAAACATTAATAATTGGAGGTGGTTTGTTGGGTTTGTCTACAGCTATTCGTTTAGCAAAAGACAACAGAGATGTAGTTGTTGTAGATATGAATAAAATCGGAGAAGGTGCTTCCGGCCGAAGTGGCGGTCAATTATGGCCAGGGTATGAGATGTCATTTTCCGAAATGGAAGAAAAATTCGGCAGTAATCTTACTGTTAAGACATGGAACTTAACAGATGAAACGTTACTCGAGATACATGAGAGAATTAATACCAGAGAAGATAAGTGTGATTTTGTACCAGGTTTACTACTAGCAAGCAAGACAAAAAATCAAACAAAGTTTATAAAAGAAGAGGCACGTATTATGAAAGAAAAAGGAATGGATTTTGTAACATTTATCCCTAAAGAAGAGATGAATAATTATGTAAATACGAATGTATATTCGAATGGTATTTTATTTAAAGGAAATATAGAAGGAAGACAGTATGGACACATTAACCCATTAAAATATGTGCAAACAACAGCATTAGTTGCAAGTGGTTTAGGTGTTAAGTTGGTAGAAAATACAAAAGTAGAAGGTGTATACAAGATGAAGAACTCAAAGTATAGAATTGTTACATCGAAAGGGGAAATTATAGTAAAGAATGTTATTTTTGCAACAGGTGCAGATTTTATTAGACCAAAAGGTGTCGATTATAATATTATTCCACGTACACATATTCCAGTACAGACAATTATTATAGCAACAGAACCTATTGCTGAGTCGATAGTAGATAAGATAATTCCAAGCAGGGTCTGTTTTTGTGACGCTGGAAGTGTGGCAATGAATTACGTTGCATTAATTCCAGATAAAGATAAAGAAAAGTATTACAGATTAACTTTCGGTGGAGCAGACACTTTAATGCAACTTGAAACTGCTTTAGAGATACCAAGGCTTGAGAAAGAGATGAGGGAAATGTTTCCACAATTGGATGAACACAAAGTTAAGATAGACAAGACATGGGGAGGTGACTGTGATATGAGTAGGACAACAACACCAATAATAGCTAACCCTCAAGATGGTATTTATTATGCAGCAGGGTTCTCTGGCCAAGGTATGGTTAATACAGCGCTGTACGGTACTGCTATTGCAGAAAGAATTATAGGGGAAAATTGTGAGAAGTTTGAGATATTGGAGAAAATAAATTCCCACAAATATTCTAATAATTCACTTATTGCATGGTTACAAGCGTCAGAAATGGTTTTTCTTAAAGGGGTGAATGAGTAAAGGTTTTTATTTTATTACTTAAAATAACAGACCTGTACCAGTGTTATATTTAGTGTATACTCTAATTATATGGAAAATCCAAATAATCAAGAACAAGCGCCGGTGTCAATTATTGAACAACAGAAAAAAGAAGCAGGGTCTTTTGTTACAAGTAGAATAAACTCTCTAATTCAAGAAAATAATTTAAGTAATTTGGAGGCCGCAAGAGTTGTTTATAAAGAGGTAAAAGGCAATGATTATAGGAAAGAACAAGCATCAGCGAAACTCTTGGAATATTTGAATATGGCAAATGAGATTGATATGAGAGAAAAGGAAATTGTCAGTACCTATCCATCAATGAATACAATTATTAATATAAAGCCAGCATCAAATGATGATAAATTTTTAATAGCTGCATAAAATAAAAAATATGTCTGATAGCTCTTTTGATAATTTTGATTTTGACTCTGCAATTCGTTGGCACTTAGACCAAGTTAGGAAACTTCGTACACCAACAGGATTATTCACCGCATCAGCGAGCGATGTAACTACTGGATATAATAAAGCTTGGCTTCGTGATATTTATTTCATGACACTTGGATTCAAGTACACAGGCGAAATGGATGTAGTAAAAGATTCAGCAAAAGCATTACTTCAAATTCTTTCAAAACATAAAGAAAAAATTACTTGGGCGGCGAGTAACAAGCCACCGTATGCTACTTATCAATATATACATGCTAGATATAACCCAGAAACATTTGATGAATATTGGGAAGAATGGGGGAATAAGCAAAACGACGCAGTTGGAGAAGTTTTGTACTTAATCGCTGATTGTGAAACTTCTGGACACAGTGTAGTTGAAACAGATGAAGAAAAAGAACTTGTTCAAATGCTGATTAATTATTTGAATAATATTGAATACTGGAATGATGAAGATTCTGGTATTTGGGAAGAAAATCAAGAGGTGAGAGCGTCATCAATTGGGTCTGTGGTAAGAGCGCTTATTTGTGCATCAAAATTACCATACGTTTCTATTCCGGATGGAATGATAGAAAAAGGTAATCAAGCATTGAGAAATCTTTTACCAAGAGAAACATCAACTCGTTTTTGTGACCTTGCATTACTCACACTTATTTTCCCATTCGAAGTTACAACTGAGGAAGAGACTAATATTATTCTTTCAAATGTTGAATATTTTTTGACACGCGACAAAGGTGTAATTCGTTATAGAAATGACAGATATTATAATAAAAACATCGATGAATATAGTGAAGAGGCTGAATGGTCAATGGGACTTGCTTGGCTTGCAATAATTTATGCAAGAAAAGGAAATGTAGAAAAGGCAAAATATTATCTTGATAGATCTGAAAAGACAGTAAACAAAGATGGATTAATCCCAGAGCTTTGGTATTCCCACACAGATAAATCAAATGATAATATTCCTCTTGGTTGGGCAGAAAGTATGCATGTTGTTGCGCTTGTTTCAGTTAGAGATTTGTTGAATAAATAGTTCTACTAGGTTAGTAAGAATAGGTGTAGAAATATTATTGCTTTTCATATTAGCATATGCTAATATGAAATTATGGGAAATAAAACAACAGAAGATATTTATAAAGTATTCTCAAATAATAATAGGGTAAAGTTAATACTTTGTTTATCAAAAGCAAAGAGTGTCACGGAACTACTTTCACTTTGTGAACTGTCCCAGTCTGCGCTTTCTCAACATTTAAAAATCTTAAAAGATAATGGCGTAGCAGTTTGCAAACGTGAAGGAAAACAGCAGATATATAGCGTTAGGAATAAAAAGGTATTACGGGTAGCAAAACTTTTATTAGAATTATAAAATCAAAATTTCACATATGTTAAATGTATTATTTGGTAAAAAAGACGAAGTGAATTATAAGGAACTTGTAGAGCAGGGTGCAATAATTATTGATGTACGCAGTAAGGATGAATTCGATATTGTTTGCGTAGAAGGCGCAATTAATATTCCATTGGATGTTCTACCTCTTCATCATCACAAAATAGGAAGTAAAGATACTTGTGTTATTGCGTACTGTGCATCAGGTAATAGAAGTGGCGTAGCAAAAAATGCTCTAAATGCCCTCGGTTATACAAATGTCCATAATGGTGGAGGGTGGCATTCATTGAAAAATAAGTTAGCTTAATTATATAAACATGATCACAAAAAAGATTACCGTATATTCAACACCGACATGTCATTATTGCACAATGGCAAAAAACTATTTTACCAAGATGGGTGTTTCATATGAAGATAAAAATGTTGGAATAGATAGAGTAGCTGCGCAGGAAATGATTATAAAAAGTGGTCAGATGGGTGTACCCGTTATCGATATTGGAGGCAAGATTATTGTTGGATTTCAACCAGGGGTTTTCGAGAAGTTGATTAATGAATAAATATAATATTTTATGAAAAATAAAACATACATAATTATTGCTTCCGCTCTCATACTTATTGTTGCAGTGCTATTGATGATAACCCCAGCAAGTAGTGCAACAAAGCTCGTTGGAAAAGATTTTATAGAAAAATATAATAGTACTCAAAACTCCGTACTTCTTGATGTAAGAACCCCAGAGGAGTTTAATGCTGGACATATACAATCTGCTATTAATATTGATTTTCAAAATCAATCGTTCCTATCGGATATTAAAAATCTAGATAACTCTAAGACATACTTTGTTTATTGTCGTTCTGGGAATAGATCAGGACAAGCTATTTCTATAATGAAAGAAAATGGAATAAAAAACATATTTGAATTAAAAGGCGGGATTGTATCTAATGGTGAAATATTAAAATAATGAATTAAGAGTATTATTTTAGATGAAAGAAAAATAGAGTTTCTGTTGTATTAAATATATAGAGGTTAAATTGCTAATAATTAAAGATAATCTCTATATAAATTATCATGAAAACAAAAAATCAAAAAATAGGAGCAGTATTGGTTACGTTAGGGGTGGTAGGAGCATCTTTGGGGTCAGTTTATGCATATAAAGGCAATCCTGAAGTCAGAGGTCCGAATTATTCACCCGAGCGTCATGAAGCTATGACAAAAGCATTCGCAACAAATGACTATAATGCTTGGAAGAGTCTTATGGGTGAAAAAGGCAATGTTACAAAAGTAGTTAATAAAGATAATTTTGCAAAGTTTGCTGAAGCCCACAGTTTAATGGAACAAGGTAAAACTGTTGAAGCTCAAAAACTTCGTCAAGAATTAGGTTTAGGAATGAATAATGGTTCCGGAAAAGCTGTGGGTAAAGGAATGGGTAAGGGTGTGCACCGTTAATATAGAGAAGATATACATAAACTCCAACTACTGTTTGGGGTTTATGTGGGTATATACTATAAACATAACATTATGAGTGACAATAAAAATCTTTCAGATGAAGAAATTGTAGAACAAGTCAGATCAAAAGATAGAGAGATGTATTCTATTATTATTGAAAGATATCAACATAAATTAACTAGATACGTCACACATTTAGTTTATGATAAAGATATAGCTCTTGATATAGTGCAGAGTACGTTTATTAAAGCATTCATAAATCTGAACTCATTCGATACAAAAAAGAAATTTTCAAGTTGGATATATAGAATAGCTCATAATGAAGCAATGAATAGTATTAAAAAATATAAAAAAGAAATAAAAATGCCCGAAGGTTTTGATTTTCCAAGCGATGAAGATATTACAAAAGATTTTGAAAAAAAAGAAAATATTATAAAAGTGGAAAAATGTTTAGAGAAAATACCAGTACTCTATTCTGAGCCACTGAGCTTGTTTTATCTTGATGAAAAAACATACGAAGAAATTAGTGATATATTAAGAATACCAATGGGTACTGTCGCTACCCGTATAAGCAGAGCAAAGATTGCTTTGAAACATATATGTCAAAAGAATTAAAAAATATTACAGATAGTGTTATGGGAGAAATCCATCAAGGTAAGATAAAAATGAGACCTAGAATATATTTTATTATTGGCTCAGCTCTCACATTTATCGGGGTTGTGTTATCTATTTTGTCTATAATTTTTTTGATTAGTCTTATGCGCTTTACTTTTTTGGCTAGAGGGCCAATGGGAGAATATAAAACAGAAGAATTACTATCTCATTTTTCATGGTTTGGTCCGATATTTGCTATCTTAGGATTAGTGATTGGAATATGGTTACTTCAACGATATGATTTTTCATATAAAATAAATTTTAAAGTTATGGTCATTGGGGTAGTGCTAGCTGTTATCATAGCGGGAATTATTCTTGATATGACTGGGGTGAATGATGTTATTTCTCGTCGTGGGCCAATGCAAGGAATGATGAGGAAGTATATACAAGATGATAATAATCAACTTAATCAAGGGCGAGGGGTTTTTAAGAACAATATCAATCAATAATTTAATTATATGAATAAAAATACTTTATTAATTACAGTAGGAATAGTATTAGTCGGTGCTGGTATTGTTGGTGGATTATTATTAAAGAATTCAAGTAATAACCCCTATGAACTTACCACTGTTAAAAGAGGTGAAATGACTCAAGAAGTTTCAGCTAGTGGTAAGGTTGAAGCTCCAACAAAAATTGATTTGCATTTTAAAAACAGCGGAAAACTAGTTGAAATGAATGCGAAAGTTGGTAAAAAGGTTTTATCAGGTCAACTTATGTCTAAACAAGACACAGCACAACTAGATGCTCAAGTTTTGGAAATGCAAGCGGGTATAGATTTACAAAAAGCAAAGTTACAACAATTAATTAGTGGAGCATCTCAGGAAGATATTAATATTTACGAAACATCAGTATTAAATGCCGAGCAATCATTAGAAGATGCAAGGAAAAATGTTATTGATAAAATTAAAAATTCATATACAAAATCAGATGATGCTATTCGTGGAAAATCCGACCAGTTGTTTACAAACCCAAGAAATTATAATTCACAGTTAATTTTTGTAACTTCAGACAGTAAACTTGAAAGTAGTATAGAATCACAGAGATTTTTGTTAGAATCAACATTAGAATCATGGTCAAATTCATTAAAAATAATTTCTACAGAAAATGATTTAATTTATGCTGTTGAATTAGCTAATAATAATATTAACCAAGTAAAATCATTCTTAGATGATATATCTTCAGTTGTTAACTCACTTACTGTGTATTCAAATGTTTCTCAGACAACTATTGATAAATGGAAAGCAGATATATTTATAGCAAGGACAAATATCGACACCGTTTCGTCTAATCTTTTTACTGCAGAAGAGTCTTTAAAAACAAAAGAAGGTGCTTTGAAGAGTTCACAAAGTCAACTAGCACTAAAAAAGATTGGAGTTAGGTCATCTGACGTAGCTGTGTTTCAAGCACAAATTAGTCAAGCAGAAGCTTCTTTACAAAAAACTCAAGCACAGAGAAGAGAGTTGATGATATTTGCTCCATCGTCTGGAGTTGTAACTTATACAAATGGTGAGGTTGGTGAAACTGTTGGTCCAGATAGAACGATTATGTCTATAGCAACAACTGGAGCATTACAAATTAAACTAAACGTAGTAGAGGATAAAATTGTAAATGTAAGAGTTGGCCAAAAATCAAGAATTACTTTTGATGCAATTGAAAACGAAGAGTTTGTTGGGACAGTGGTCTCCATTGACCCAGCAGAGACAATCATAGGGGGCACCGTGTATTATCTAACAACAATATTATTTGATAATTTAGACGAACGTATAAGGTCTGGCATGACAGCAAATGTTTGGATAAAAACATCAGATTCTAATAATTCTTTATATGTTCCAGTGAGTGCAGTACAAAATAAAGATAGTAAAAAAATTGTTCAAATTTATAATGGGAAAGAAGTTGTAGAAAAGGAAGTAATTACAGGTATAAAAAACGATATAGGTATGATTGAAATTATTTCTGGAATATCTGAAGGAGAACAAGTAATTCTTGGTAATAAAAAATAAATATGAGTGTAACTGATATAAAAACAGCTTTTTTTATTGCATATAAAACAATAACAAAAGGTCATAAATCTACAGTTGCTTTGATTATTTTTATTTTATCTCTTTCTTTCTTTAATTTAATGTTCGTTTCAGGTTTCCTTTCAGGTTTCTCTGATGGAATTATGAAGTCTATGATTAATACCACCACATCACATATAATTGTGATGCCTCAAGAAGAACCTACACGCAAGGAGTTTATACTTGATCAAAGCAGTGTACGTGCGCAGATTCAAACAATTCCTGGAGTGATATCTACAGCAAGCCATTATCAATTGGGTGGTTCAATTGCATATGATAAAGAAAATAATGGAAAATTTAAGTACGTCTCTGCTCCCATAATAGGCGTAATTAATTCTGAAGAAAGGAAAGTTCTAACTGTTTATGAAAACATGGTTTCTGGGGAATTCCCAGATAATTTGGATGATGACGGAATAGTTTTAGGAGCTAATCTTTCTGGGGGGTTTGGAACAAAACAAACAACTGACTTAGGTGGTGCAGTGGTGGGTGATAAAGTAAAAGTAAATTATTCAAACGGTTTATCTAGAACATATACAATTAGAGGAATATTTAAAATTACCATGGGGGGAATAGGGGGCACAGCTTTTATATCTTCAAAGGAGGCAGAGTCAGTTCTTTCAACTTATAATAATGCGTCTGAGATTATGGTAAAGGTTGACCTTACTAAAAACACAATAGATGAATATATAAACAGAGTTGAAACGATACTCCCTAGTTTAAAAATAGAAAAATATACATCTAGGTTATCAACTGTAGGAATATTAGTTAATGCTTTCAATGTGATAGCTATAATTGTAAGTATTATTAGTATTATTGTAGCCGCTATAACGATATTTGTTATGATTTATGTGAACGCCGTAAGCAAACGTCGACAGATTGGTATTCTAAAAGCAATAGGTATAAAAGAAAGTATAATTGAGTTATCATATATAATACAGTCACTATTTTATGCTACATGGGGGGTTATTTTTGGACTAATAATAATATTCTGGATAGTTAGTCCGTTTCTTGTGGTGAGACCAATACCAATGCCATTTGGAAACGCAAGTTTAGTGTATACATCTTTAGGTATTTTTATTAACATTACAAGTCTTATCATTGCAGGAGTCTTAGCGGGACTTATTCCAGCTAAGATAGTAGCAAGAGAAGATATCCTTAAATCAATTTGGGGTTAAATAAAAATAATATGATTAAAGTAAAAAATCTTATAAAAACATATCAAGGAGAAGTACCAACTCAAGCATTAAAAGGTGTAACTCTTGAAATTAAAGAAGGAGAATTTGTTGCGCTTATGGGTAGAAGTGGTTCTGGTAAATCTACACTCTTACATCAACTTGGTCTTCTTGATACACCAACATCTGGAAGTGTTTTTGTTAATGATGTTGATGTTTTAAAATTATCTGACGAAGAGAGAACAAGATTCCGACTTCAACATTTAGGATATGTTTTTCAAGAGTATGCCCTCATTGTAGAATTCACAGCACTTGAAAATGTTTATTTTCCAGCTATGGCATTCGGTGATAATTTGGCAAAAAAACGTGCAGCACATCTTTTAGATTTGGTAGGACTTGGAGACAGAATGAATCATTATCCGAGTGAAATGTCTGGTGGTGAGCAACAAAGAGTGGCTATTGCACGCTCTTTAATAAATAATCCAAAAGTTCTGTATGCTGATGAACCAACAGCCAATCTTGATACCGTCTCATCAGAAGTTGTTTTCAAACTTTTCCAAAAACTTAACAAGGAACTAAAACAAACCATTCTTGTGGTGACACATGAGCCAGAGGATAAAAAATATGTTGATAGAGTTATTTGGCTTAAAGATGGATTGATTAAGGAGGAGTAATAAGTTTATAATTAAATTCTTAAATTTCATAACATATTTTCTTTAACTTAATATAAAAGAAGTACACAGTTAGATGTTTTTTATCACGCAAAATTAAATAAAATAATGATACACTTATATACATATGAATAATGACAAAAATTTTGATGCCTATATTCGTGCTGCGAATTATCTTTCTGCGGCGCAAATATTTTTAAAAGATAATTTTTTATTAGAGAGACCTTTATCGTTTGATGATATTAAACCAAGACTATTAGGTCACTGGGGAACATGTCCTGGTATTAATCTTCTGTATGCACACTTAAACGCATTAGTGCAAAAGCATGATATTGATATGCTTTTCGTTCTTGGTCCAGGCCACGGATTCGCTGGATTACAATCTAACCTTTTTCTAGAAGGTACTTTGTCAAAATATTACCCAGATATTCCACAAAATTATGAAGGCATGCAAAAGATGACAAAGGCATTCAGTTGGCCATACGGATTCCCAAGCCACACTAATCCTGGAACACCAGGTGCAATTTTGGAAGGTGGAGAATTAGGGTATTCTTTGTCAGTCGCATATGGAGCTGTTCTTGATAATCCAAATCTTATTGCAGTAGCAATGGTAGGGGATGGTGAATCGGAAACTGGCCCAATGGCTGCTGCATGGCATTTGAATAAATTTGTTGACCCGGCAACAAATGGTACCGTACTCCCAGTTCTTCATAGAAATGGTTATAAAATATCTGGGCCAACAATTTATGGCCGTATGTCTAATGAGGAACTAAATTCTCTGTTTACTGGATACGGGTATCATCCATATTTTGTTGATGGTGGAGAGGGTGTGCATGAAAGATTGTCAGACACTCTTGAAAAATGTTATCAAGAAATACAGGAAGTTAAGAGAACATCCCCAGTGTCACCTAAAATGCCGATGATTATTCTTACAACTCTTAAAGGCGAAGGAGGTATCAAAGAATTGCATGGTAAAAAAATTGAAGGTAACTTCGCATCACATCAAGTTGTTGCAACTTTCGCAAAGACAGACCCAGAAGAATTAAGATTGGTTGAAGAATGGTTAAAGTCATACAGATTTAATGAACTATTCAGTAAAGAAACAGGATTTATTGATGATATAAAGAACCTCGTACCGCGTGAGGAAAGAAGAATTGGAAATAATAGACAATGTTTTGGAGGGGATGCTGTGTGTCATGATTTGTTCTTACCGGAAGTTGATGAAGATGCAAATCTTGATGATAATTTAGAGAGAGGGTCCGGTCTTGTTAGTAATATGAAAGTAGCTGGTGCATATTTAAAGCGTGTAATGGACATGAATGAACCATCAAAGAATTTTAGAATGTTTTCTCCTGATGAAACATATTCAAACAAATTAGATGCAGTATTCAAATCAACTGCACGAGCATTTGTGTGGCCACATATGGACCACGACGAAGACTTGGCAAAAAATGGCCGCGTGATAGAAATGTTATCAGAGCATTCATTACAAGGAATGATGCAAGGATATGTGTTAACTGGTAGACATGCTGTTTTCCCATCATATGAAGCATTCGTACAAATTATCGGAAGTATGGTTGATCAGTATATTAAATTTATTCGTGTTGCACGTGATATACCATGGCGTGGACATGTGTCTTCACTTAACTATATCCTAACATCCCCAGGCTGGGCTCAGGAACATAATGGATTTTCTCATCAAAACCCAGGTTTTATCGACACACTTCTTCAAAAACATGGGCCATTTGTTCATGTTTATTTCCCAGCAGATAGGAATACAACATTAGTTGTGTTGAAAAAATGTTTAGAGTCAAAAGAAGAAGTTAATGCTCTCGTTTCTGGAAAAGCAGATTTTCCTGAATGGTTAACATTACGTGAAGCAAAAGAATCTGTAGATCGTGGGGTTATGGTTTGGGATTTTGCATCTGATTCTAATCCTGATATCGTATTTTGTTCTGTGGGTGATTATTTAACAAAAGAATGTCTGGCCGCAATAACCATGTTGAAAGAGGATGCTCCAGAAGTAAGAATTCGTTTTGTGAATGTTATTGAATTAACTGCAGCTGGTATTGGTTCTGGAAATAAAGATATTCCATTCTCATCCTTTGATGATTATTTCACTTACGATAAGCCAGTTATTGTTAACTTCCATGGATATCCAGAAACAATTAAGCAAAAGCTTTTTGATCAAAAGAGTGCTCAGAATAGATTCTTTGTTCATGGTTATACTGAACATGGCTCAACAACAACACCATTTGATATGCAGGTGCGTAATCAAACAAGTCGTATTCATGTAGTAATGGAAGCTGTAACATTACTAGAAAAAGACGGTGTTATTTCTCCGAACAAAGCAACAGAGATTAATAATAAATATAAGAAGTTGTTGGAGGAGCACCTTGTTTATATTATGGAACACGGAGAGGATCCAGAATATATTGCGAATTGGCAATGGAAAAAAACATTCTAATCATTAATATAGGAAGTTCATCTAAAAAGTATTCTTTTTATAGAGGGGAAGAACTTTTATGTAGTGCCCACTTTGAACACGATAAAGAAAAATTTGAAGTTACTTATAAAGATGAAGAAGTTAGAGAAATATCAAAAAATATTTTTAATGATAGTCTTTCTTCATTTTATAATGCATTAAAAAAAGGGCATCATTTGGAAGATGAAAAATTATTATCTATTATTGGAATGCGAATTGTAGCACCAGGTGATTATTTTACTGAAGATAGAATTATAGATAAAATTTTTCTGAAGAATTTGTCACTGGCCGCAAAGCAAGATATTACACATATCGAACCAATACAAAATGAAATTCAAAGAATCTCTGAAATATTTGGGAGTATTAAAATACTAGCGGTATCAGATAGTGCATTCCATAAAACTATTCCAGATATAGTAAAAAACTACGCATTACCAAAAGCTTTAATTGAAGAAGCGGATATTTGTCGTTTTGGGTATCATGGTGTTTCTTTATCTAGTATTGTAAATAAATTAACATTACGAGAATGGGGTTTGGAGAAGAAAGCAATTATTTGTCATTTAGGAAGTGGAGCAAGTGTAACAGCAGTGTTAGAGGGGAAAAGTATCGACACATCCATGGGGTATTCTCCATTAGACGGACTTGTGATGAGTTCGCGTGTTGGGAATATTGATGTAGGAGCTGTTCTTCAACTTGTTGATAAAAAAATGGTAAAAAATCTTCAGGAAATTTTGTATACAAAAAGTGGACTACTTGCAATAAGTGATCTTTCAAACGATATGAGGGTTTTAATAGACGCTGAAAGTGAAGGTCACGCAGGGGCTCACAACGCTATAGAAACTTTTGCTTATACTATACGCAAATATATAGGTGCATACGCATCAGCCTTAGGCGGGGTAGATGTTATTGTATTTTCAGGAACAATAGGGGAGAGGTCATATATTATTAGAGATAGAATTTGTAGTGGGTTAGGTTGGTTAAATGTTTATATTGATGGTGATAAAAATATTAATGCAAAGAGTGGTGACTATATCAATAGAGACGGAACATTAGGTGTATGTGTTGTGCACAGTGATGAAGATTATGAAATTATGAAAAAATCTTATAAGTTTATTAGTAATTCACAAATATGACATTAATTAAAAAATATTTACCACATGTTTTATTATTTTGTTATCTAATATTATTTATTATTCTTGGAGTTGACCCATATGCTCGAGATGTGTGGTATGTAGAAAATGGTCCAATTTTAGGGATTGTAGTACTACTAGTTATTGGTTGGTTTAAAGGTCTAAAATTTTCTAACACTTCATACATTTTAATGAGTTTTCTAATATATATGCATACAATAGGAGGACATTACACATTTGAAAGAGTTCCTTTTGAATGGTTTAATAATTTTTTTGAATTTGAACGTAATATGTATGATAGAGTTGCACACTTTACAGTTGGGTTCTACGCATTTCCTTTCGCAGAGTATCTTCTTACAAGAAAATTAGTAAATAAAAAGTGGCTTGCATATGCAACACCATTATTCTTTATAATAGCTCTTGCGGCTGTATATGAAATGTTCGAGTGGTGGTATGCAGCAACATATGGAGGGGAAGCAGGAGTTGCTTTCTTAGGTTCTCAGGGAGATATATGGGATGCACAAAAGGACATGTTGATGGATACGCTAGGCGCAGTTTCCTCACTTTTACTTTTTGGTATATATCAAGTTTTTGGTAAGAATAAATAATTAATAAGTTTTAATTAATGTAAATGGTATACTTTTATAAATGAAAGAAGAAGACCAAGTAAAACCTGTTTCCAAAATGAGATACTATGCTTCTTTACTTGAAGCCATAATTGTCTTTATTTTTAGTGTTTATGTGACACACCATGCTAGTTTGTACGCAGAAGTAAAAGCAAGTAACCACGTAGATGATATTATTCTTAGTAATACAAGAGTTTATAATTTCGAATTTTTGTTTGTTTATGTTGCTATCGCACTAGGACTTTTTACAATAGCCCTCTGTTTACGTTTTAGAAAGACGGCACCATTTTTAATTAAAACCGTTTCATTATTTATAATCATACGCTCAATGTTTGTTTCTATGACTCACTTAGGACCTTTTCCTTTGAAGTTAGAACTTGAGTCTAAGTTACTAAATTTCATCACATCAGGAAATGATTTATTCTTTTCGGGGCATACAGGACTTCCATTTCTTATAGCTCTTATATTTTGGAGGCACCTATATATCAGGGTCCTTTTCTTGACAGCATCTGTTACGCTAGGCATTTCAGCACTACTGGCACATCTTCACTATACTATTGATGTGTTTGCAGCATTTTTCATTACATATAGTATTTATCATATTGCTGTGAAATTATTTAAGAAAGATTTTGATTTCTTTACAGTTGAAGATATAAAACACAAGTAGAAGTAGTCTGTAAAGTCGAAAGTTCATAAAGTTGAAAGCAATACATGAGCGGAACCGAAGATTCCGCTCACTACACACACTTTTAACTTTCGAATCAGTAGGTTCGCGGCCTGGCTGTAAATAAGTTCCATGTTTCAATTACTTTATAAACTTTTAACTTATGATGTTATACTTTGAATAATGAAAAAAGAGGACCTATCAATTCCAAGTGTTCATATGGACCATCACCCAAAACTCGTTAAGGAAGGAGTTTTTATTTTGGATGAAGAAGTGTGGAGTACGCAGAGACGTATAGCGAGAATATATGGAAGAAGCATTCCGACAGTTAATGACCATATTAAAAAAATTCACAGAGAAAAAGAATTAATGAAGGCCGCGAGCGAGCGAGTGCTTATGGTTACACAACAAGAAGGTAAGAAAAAAGTTTCACGAAAGACTTTTATATATAGTACAGATATGGTTATCGCAATTGGTTTTCGTGTGAAAGGGGAATGGGGGAAAGAGTTTCGTGTATGGGCTCGAGAAGTAGTGCGTGGAAGTTATGACCCAAGAGATCAGATACAACATCTACTTGGAAAAACTTTAGTTGGAAGAAAATAAGAAGGGATGTTATTGCGTTGGTTGTTGTTCGTTAGAAGATGCAAGTAATTTGCGAAGCAAACTACTTGATTTATAATTTCCCCTAACGTCCAACTACCATCGTGAGATGATTATTCAAATAACTTGGGGTAACCCCCATTTTTTTACCTGGATTAAGAATTAAAGAGGGGTCCCAGGCATTTTTTATTTCTTCAAACACAACCATAGTAGCTTCATTATAAATAAATGGAATATAAGGTGTTCTAGATAACCCGTCACCATTTTTTGAGCTGATACCACCTTTATTTTTCTTAACTAAAGTGAATATGGTTTGGGTGTATTCATTAAGTTCATGTTCATGTGTGCGTGACCTAGGATCAAAAAGTGTGATTGCAGAAAGGTGTCCACTACCAGAATTTCCAGTAATAACATAAAGCTTACCAGTAGAATATAAATAGTCTTCTAACTCCTCCAACATTTTTTCATACTTATGAATTGGCACAATTATTCCATCACAAACTGTGACAGGTATATGTGAACCTTGAGTATATGATTCAAGAAGAGAGAATAAGAATTCAGGATCAGTAACTTTACCTATAAAAGAACGATCGTCATAATATATAAAATTATTCTCTGGGGCAGATAAAGCTCTCACATAACTGTTCATAGTAGATGATAATTCTTCTTTTGTGTTACCAAAAAATGAAACACATAATGTGTATTTTGCATCTGGAAATGAAGGTATACTGTTCAGCTTATACCTGTCAGTGAGTTCCATAAAAGTTGAGTCATAAAGAAATATATGAGAAGCTGTGTGGTGTTTTGCTATATCAACATATAATGATATTTGTTTTTTATCAGAAATTGGAATACACACCGTTCGCGTATGTGGTTTATGAGGAACAATCCTAAGAGTAACTGAAGTAATAATACCAAGAGTTCCTTCAGATCCTACCAGTTGATCAAGAAGTTGTCTTGGGCCAATTGACGTATTCCATAAGCAGTATCCGGTAGCATCATCACTAGTTTCTGGCTTTACTGCACGAAGTATAGGTCCATGTTGCGTTAGTATTGGAAATATAGATTGATAAATACCAAGTAATCGACCACTTGGTGTAATGCCATCTGCAATACGATGCTCTTCACCAGAATCAACTGTTACAGTGAGAGCTTCAACCCACTCTCTAATTGTTCCATTATGAAATGACGTAGGATTAACACTTTTTTTAGAAATTAATGCTCCAACAGTTCCGTCGTTATCTTGTTCAGTAAGAACTGGAATATCCATGCGCCAACCGTGAAGTTTTTCTCGCAACTCTTTAACTGAAACACCAGCATCAACGGTTATTGTGTGTTCCTGCATGTTTATTTGACGAATGTGTGTAAAATATCTTGTCGTATCAATAATAATGCCCTCACTAAGAGAGCCACCGGTACGAGATGTGCCATTGCCTCTTACTGTTACAGGCATATTGTATTCACGCGCAAAAGATAAGATGTGTTTTATGTCTGTTGAATTTTTTGGATATACAATAGCCTGTGGTTTTATTGTATAAGGAGAACCGTCAGTACTATATTTTTGTATTTTTTCTAAAGAACAGTCCATTTCTCCAGCAAGAGACTTTGCAAGATCGGAAAAAAGGGGAGGTATACTAGAAAAGGGATTAGATACCTTGATCATAGATACTTTTACCGTTTTGGTATATTAAGAAAATAATTATTGCTGCTGTTAGTAAAATACATAATATTAAAAATAGATGTCTAATAGTTGGGTAGATATTTATGCTACCACTATCCTCGTCAGAAGTATCAACAGTATTCATTTGAACCACCGCAATTTCTTGAGTATTTGTTGACTGTTGTTGAGTGTCTAAAGTATTCTCCATATTAGTCCAGTATACTCTTTTTATGTATTTATTTTGATGATATTGTCCACAGCACTATCAAGTAATTACACGATATACTATACTAGATACATTAATAATTATTAACAAAATACATATTTACAATTATGAAGTTCCTCACCTCCTTTTTCTCAAAACTCTATCAATACTCTACAGCTTTTATTGTTATTGGAGCTCCACTATTTTTCGTTCCACGAACAGGTTTTTCTCCTGATGTAACCTACTACATCACTATGACATTGTTGGTTGGTATCGCGCTAGTATCATATGTTATTTCTGCGCTACTAACTAAATCATGGCACACAATATCACGAATGGAATTCATTTCGTATTTTGCTTTCTCAATTGCAGTTCTTCTGTCTGTGATTTTTGCAAAGAATCCACGCTTTACATTGTTTGGAGAAATTTTTGACCAGTTCTCTGCCGTATCACTTCTTTCACTTCCTGTAATTATGTATTTAGTGAGAACACTTCCTGAAACAATGCGCCACAAGTTGAAGTTTATTCTTGTTGCTTTGTTAAGTATATCTGCATTAACTTTCGTAACAGCTTTAATGTACAAAGGAGGTCTTACTGATTTTACTAAGCAAATATTCTCTGGATTTTCTAGTCCGATGTCATTTGCTGCTTACATAGGAATATTCGCAGTTGCTTGTCTTTTCTACGTTTTTAAGGGTTCAATTCCAAAAAAGCATAAAATTGCTATCGCCATAACATCTGTACTTTTTTTCGCTTGGGCAGTAGCTCTTTCTTCACAGGATAGTGTTCGTCCTAATTTAACAAGTACATTAGTCGTTGGTAAAAATGTAATGATCAACGAAGGGGTCTTCGGTATTGGAGCAGGAAATTTCGTAAGAGCTTGGCAATTGTATCGCCCACAAACAGTAATACAGTCACCATACTTCGGGTATGATTTTAACCAAGGTTCAGGAACTATGAGTACATTGTTTGTTACTATTGGTATTTTTGGACTACTCGCTTTCTTAATGCTTGTATTGTCATCTTTGTACAGTACTTTTATTAGTTATCGTCAGAACCCAACAGGTAAAGAGCATTTTGTTACTGGTTTACTAGTCTCTGTTCTTGTGTATTTTGTTCTAGTGTCGTTCCTTGTTCCGTTGTCATATGCAATGCTTGTTGTATGGATGGTTGTAGCTGGTTTAGGTTTTGCAAAAGCACGCCTGAGTGAGCATCACCCAAGTAAAAAAATTGCTTTCCTTATGGTACCACTAGCAGTTATTTTGCTCGTTAATGTGGTTGTGACCATTAATAAAGTTAGAGCTTTTTCTTTGTATAACAAAGCTCAGACTGTTGCACAAACTGAAGATGTTGGCCCATATATAGCAAAAGCAATATCAATTTATCCATATGATGGATTTCATAGAGTTCAAGTTGAATACTATATTCAAGCAAATAGAAATTTGGTAGCAACAACCGCTGAAGACCAAGAGGCACTTAAGAATCAGTACTTAGAGAATGCACAAAAAGCAGTAGATTCAGGTCTTGCAGCAGTAAAATCTAACCCAGATAATTACCAAAACTATGTTTCACTTGGACGTGCGTATGAATTAGCTGTTCCTTTTGATAAAGAAGGTGGTTTCGACAGAGCAAAGAAATCATACCAAGAAGCAGTTAAACTATACCCAGAAAATCCTTACCTTTATGTTATGCTTGCTCGTCTTGAGGCATCAGCTGGAACAAAAGAGGGTGTTCGTTCTTCACTTACAGAAGCAATAAATAAGAAGAATAATTTTGCAGACGCACTGTATCTTATGAGTCAACTTGAGGCATCTGATAGTAAAATTGATGAAGCTCTTACTTATGCAATTGAAGCCGTGAAGAGCGCACCTAATGATCCATTGGTATATATTCAAGCAGGTTTATTATTCTACGGTAAACAAGATTATGAAAATGCTGTGTTTGCATTAAAGACAGCACTTGAGAAAGATCAGAATAATGCTAACGTTGCATACTTCTTAGCACTCGCCCTTCGTGATGGTGGACGTCCAGATTTAGCAAAGCAAATCGGTGATGAACTTTTACGTCGTAATCCAGGTAATGCTGACCTAGAAGCCTTTCTCCAGTCTGTTCAACCAAAAGCAGAAGTAGTACCAGCTGCAAAGAATGTTAAAAAATAATGACTATTGCTGAAATAGAAAGCACTTTACACACACTCCTTACACGTCATCCAAATCTCGATGAGGGGATGCTTGTAACACTGCTTACTGCTTCAGGTTGGGAAGATAAAACAATAAAGGAAACCGTTTTATTGTTCAAAAGTGAGAATCAAAAAAAACAAAATAATGATACACAAACTTCTATTCTAAAAGTAGAACCAGTATTAGTGTTACCAAAAAATGAAAGTCAGATTAGTGCTAGTGAAAATGTAGTCAAAATATCAACAACACCATTAGAAGAACATGTAAAACCTAAGACCGTACCAGTTGTTCCAACACCACCAACCCCTATCTTAAACATTAATACGAATACTTCTACTGACAATAAAACCACAAATGATTCTGGGATAGTGTATATTGATAGCGAAGGAAAAGAAGAAGATATACTCCCAAATTTTGTTGATAATGGAGCTGTTTTGCCAAAAGCTGATGAACCACAAGTAACCCCTATCCCACCTAAAGTAGAAATCAATTCAATGGTTCAAGATTTGAAAAAAGCAGAAGATGTTGTGCCAGAAAAAAAAGAAATAATAAAAACACCTGAGCCAGCTAAAACAGAATTAATACAAAGTATAAAACTAGATAGCGCTTCTTATACTGAACCTGATAAAAAGGAGGCGTTCGAAATACAAAGACACACAGAAACAAAGCCATCTTTCTTGGGCATGATATTTGAAAAGCTTTTCTCAAAACCACACATTGATTCTACTCAAGAAAAAAAAGAAATTGATCAGATTAAAACACTACCTGAAGTAGAGAGTTCAGATATAAAAAAGCAGGAAATAGTACCACCTGATTTAATTAAAGATGAAAAACCTACTGACTTGGTCCAAGACATGAAACTTACTAGTTCAGACCCGCAGTCACTTATTGTCCCAAAAGAAGCAGTAAGAAAAGATACGACACCTACTGAACCACCAGAAAATTTACCACTCAAACCTTTCGAGAGCACTCCTCATGTTTGGTCATTTTCTAAGTATAAGGATGTTTTTCATGGTAGTTCTATACCTTTCCTTTCTTCAAAAGAACAAAGTTTAGTTGATGAGTATAATGGCGTAGATACAGAACAAGTAAAAGAAAAAATACCACAACAAAATTTTTCACCTCAAAAACATAACGGATCAAAAATAAAAATAAAAAGAACGGGTTTTGACGGAGAAGATGAAGGATTAATATTTTTTACAGGATTAATGCTTTTTATTATTCTTTTATTGTTGTCGTATATGTATTCTAATGGGCGTATTTAGATTGAATCGATTAGGTTTTTATAAAATGGTATAATAATTATATTAATAAACATAATTAATTTATATGCAAACAGACTACAAAAAATATATATGGATGACAGGATCTCTTGCTTTGGTGACTATTTCATTTGCTGCAATTGCAATGGGAATGAGTGATTTTACAGCAATGAAATATCCAAACGGGCAGGTTGCCTCAATTACAGTGACAGGTGAAGGGGAGGTTACAGCTATTCCAGACATAGCCACAGTTACTTTAACAGTAAGAGAGTCTGCAAAGACAGTGCCAGAGGCTCAGAAATTAGTAGAAGCAAAAATAAAAGAAGTTATAAAAGAATTATCTGATTTGGGTGTAGATAAGAAAGATACTAAGACACTTTCATATACAATTAATCCAAAATACGAACAACAAAGTACTGGATATTGTAATGGTTATATTTGTCCACCAACAAAAACAATAATCGTTGGTTACGAAGTAGCTCAATCAATGCAAATTAAAGTTAGAAAAATAGATAAAGCTGGGGAAGTAATTGGAGTTATTGGTAAAGCAAATGTTACAGAAGTTAATGGTCCAGAATATACAGTGGACGACATGGATAAAGCACAGGCAGATGCTAAGGCTATCGCTATTGCAAAAGCACAAGCAAAAGCCAAAGCAACAGCAAAGTCTCTCCACCAAGGACTTGGTTCTGTAATGAGCTTTAGTGATGACAACAATGGATATTATCCGACAATGTATCGAGCAGAAGCAATGTCGATGAAAAATGTAGGAGGGGTATCTGATTCAGTCACACTTCCACAAGGAGAGAGTGTTATTAAGTCACGTGTAACAATTACCTATTTTTTGAAATAAGTTTAATTTGTTTGTGAATAAAAAGCACGACCTTTGGTCGCGCTTTTTGTTTATTAATGCCACGCACCACAAGAACATGGGCCGGATCTCGTGTCACACCTTACTCCAGCATTTGTTCCATAATCGTGATGGCCAGGTTCTTGTATTGTTGCACCACGACAAATGGGACATTTATCATCCTTCAGAAATTTGTTTTGCGTTATATTTTTACACCCGGCACAACGTTTAGCTAGACCGTTTAGAACAAGGGCCACATCATCCATTACTTGCCCTTGCCCACCATAGACAAAGAAATCATTAGACATTGCATTTACTCCTTTGAAGTGTGAAAGATATGAATCTAATATGATACTACTATAAATTAGGCAATAAAGTAAACATATTTTATTAATAAATTATATGCTATTCTTAAAGAAGAAATGTTCAAAAAGGAGAAATTTGATGGACACAAAAATAAAGTCCGCAATTGCTGACACAAAAGACCTTGCACACAAGATTGGTGATAGAAAATTACCACCACACCTAAGAGTATCAATTGCCAACGGAAGAGTTAATCGACATCAAGCAAGTTCAGATTTTGACGTCGATGATTTTTTAGAGAGGCAAAGAGTACTTGAAGAGTTACAAAAAAATGGAGTTCTTGAGAAACTAATCAAAACTGGATAAGTTTTTATTTTAAATAAAATGGCACTCACGGGTGCCATTTTGATATTTCCATTGTAAATTAACTATAATTTGATAAGTATGACACTGATTGACAAGATACAAACACTCTAGTATAATAGATAGATACAGATGCCCACGGGGGTGTTTTTTAGAATAAGAGTAGGAAGCAAAACACAATTCTATACAATTTATATCACACATCATGGACAATATTATTAAATATCTCAAAGAAACACTAGCAGAATTAAAGGAAGTAGTTTTCCCAACAACTTCACAGACAATTAACTATACAATTATTGTAGTTATTATCTCTGTAATAGTAGCGGCAGCATTAGGTGGAATAGATTTCGGTCTCCGAACTGGTCTTTCTAATTTTCTTAATCGTTAAGTGTCGCATTTGCATTATCTAAAATCTAATCTCTAAAAACTAATATCTAAAAATATGGCTAAACAAGAATTTACAGGAGAGCGTCATTGGTATGCTATTCACACATACAGTGGTTATGAGAACGCAGTGTTGCGTAATTTAAAGCAACGTATCGAGTCTCTTCAAATGGAGGACAAGATATTCGAAGTCGTTGTTCCGATTGAAAAGAAGATTAAAGTAAAAGGAACAAAGCGTGTCGAGGTGGAAGAAAAAATTTACCCAGGTTATATTCTTGTTGATATGATTGTAGATGATAATAGTTGGTATGTTGTTCGTAATACTCCTCGCGTTACTGGTTTCGTTGGAGCTGGAACTACTCCTGTTCCATTAATGCAATCAGAAATAGACTTTTTGTTTAGTCGTATGAAGAACAGTGAAGTAGAACATGATATTTCTGTCCTTGCTGGAGAGCTTGTTTCTATTACAGACGGACCATTTAAAGATTTTGAAGGAAAAGTTTCTGAGGTTGATAAGGCGAGAGGGAAGTTAAAGGTGTTGGTTAATATGTTTGGACGCGAGACTCCGGTTGAGCTAGACTTTCTCCAAATCAAAAAAATATAAATTTAAACGTCCAAAATCACCCTATCTTCTTTGTTGTAACTTCATTTTTGTCAGTCGTCGTAGGTCTACTACGCCTTCTTTCAAAAATTCGTTACGCCTCGAATCTAGGTTAATTTTAAACGTTTAAAACAGCTTCCAAAAAAGTCCTTGAAATAAGCATAAAAGCGTGTTAGAATGACTAAACTTTAAATTATATGGCTAAGAAAATTACAAAATACGTAAAAGTTCAAATCGAAGCGGGTAAAGCTACTCCTGCTCCTCCACTTGGTCCTGCGCTTGGTCAGGCTGGTGTTCAGATTGGTGATTTCGTTAATAAATTCAACGCAGCTACAGCTGGTCAGCAAGGTAGAATGTCAGTGAAGATTTATGTTTACGAAGATCGTACTTATGATTTCGTAATCAAAACTCCTACTGCAACATCTCTAGTTATGAAGGGTGCTGATGTAGCAAAAGGAAACTCAAAGGGTAATGCTGGAACAATTTCAAAGGATAAAATCCGTGAAATTGCAACACTTAAACTTAAGGATCTTACAGCTCACACCGTGGAACAGGGGATGAAGATTATCGAAGGTACTGCTCGTTCTGCCGGCATCAAAGTAGTTTAAAAATCACAAAATCATTTCATCTGCTTTTTGCCAAGCATGAATCTGGTGATTCAGCTACGGAATTTTGTTCGGTCAATGTAGGTCTACTACATTTCTCTCACAAAATTCCTATGCTTCGCGCATCTAAAACAATTTTCTGATTTTTTAAAAACACAACAAAAACAAAAAACCGCATAGTTGCGGTTTTTTGTTATGTAATGTAGGATTCTAGCTAGACCCGAAAGGGAGTACCTTCTTTAAAAAGGAAATTGTTATGACATCAAAAATTGGAGTATTCAGTCAAAGTGATTTGACCGCTCTAACAAATCCAAAAAATTGTCGCATCAGAACTCTTTCTGGATTTAAAGAAAAGCATATTGGCCCAGCATCAATCGACCTTACAGTTAATGGAACTGACATGTATAAAGTCGAGAAGCTTTTTCGTCCTCGTAGTCAGGAAAATGAATGTGTGTACGACACACTTGAAATGATGAAAGCAGTTAATGTTCAACTTGGTCAAGAAATGTTTCCTGGTTATGAATATGTTGCAAAAGCTAGTGTGAGTGTTAATTTTTCTCCTGGTTTGTATGCGTATGCAAATGCGAAGTCAACCTCAGGACGAAATTTTTTCCTTGTACGAACTATTGCTGACGGTTTTGGTTGGTTCGACACTATTGATAAAAGGAACGAAGGGTATACTGGTGACATTTGGATTGTAATGCAACCACTTGTGTATCCAGTTATTCTTACCCAAGATGAATGCTTTAATCAGTTAAGGGTTTTCAACGGAGATACACGATTCAACGAGCAAGACTTAAAAGAAACACTGGAAAGTTGCGATCTTCTTTATAGAAGAGATAAGTCACCTTATCCTCAAGGTAAACTTCGTTTATTTAGTGGTGATGGATCCGTTTTTTGCACACTTTACGCTGAAGGTAAAAAGTTGGTTGGTTACAAAGCAGAAAAGACAAGACGTGCCATTGATTTTTCTTTGAAAAACTTAGATCCACGAGAATATTTTTCACCTGTTTATGCGGAAGAGGCTGTGCGTGGTAATCCCGATAGTGGTTTTATCAGATTACAAGCAGGGGAACATTATCTTTTATCAACAAATGAAATGATTAAGATTCCAGAAAATCTTTGCGCAGAACTTCGCGCGCTTGATCCTCGCATGGGGTTGTTCTTCTCCCATTTTGCAGGATTTTTTGACCCTGGATTCTTTGGCACAGCAACCCTCGAAGTTCTTGCACCGTATGACATGGTACTCAGGCATAAAGACCCGGTTGCTCGATTTGTATTTGAAAAAATGCGTAGCGATACAGTTTCATATGCTGAAAAAGGTAATTATGGTGGTCAAATTGAAACACAATTACCAAAACAGTTCAATCCTTGGAGTTGATAAATACTCCTAAAAGCGGTCCTTCGGACCGCTTTTTCTTTTGCTATAATAGAACAATGAAATTATTTATAAAAAAACTACACAAGGATGCAAAGTTACCAACACGAGCACACCATGATGATGCAGGAATAGATATATATGCGCACGGTACACATATTGTAGAACCAAATCAGACATTAGCGATACCAACAGGTGTATCTATGGAATTAGAAAAAGGATATGTATCACTTGTTTGGGATAAATCAGGAATTGCACTTAAAGGTATAAAAACAGTTGGAGGTGTAATTGATGCAGGTTATCGTGGTGAATATAAAATAATGATACACAATCTTTCAGACATTTCTTATATATTTTCTAATGGAGATAAAGTTGCACAGATATTAATACAGAAAGTTGAGTTTCCAGAATTAGTTGAAGTTAATGAACTTAAAGATTCTACTCGCGGGGTAGGGGGCTTTGGTAGTACTGGAAAATAATCTTTTTCTAAAAAGAAAAAGACCGATGCGAAGCATCGGTCTTGAACACCCACTTTAACTTAATTAGTTTGATTAATCATTAATTAAACAGCAACATCTCCCTTGATATGGGGGTGTGGGTCATATCCAGTGAGAGTGAAATCTTCATATTTGAAACCAAAGATGTTTTTTACAGCTGGATTGAGGATCATTAATGGAAGAGGTTTGGGTTCTCTTGTGAGTTGAAGCTCAGCTTGTTCTAAATGGTTAGAGTACAAGTGCACATCACCACCAGTCCAAACAAAATCTCCAACCTCTAAATCACAAACTTGCGCTACCATCATGGTGAGTAGTGCGTAGGATGCGATGTTAAAGGGTACTCCCAAGAAAGTGTCACAACTCCTTTGATATAACTGACAGGAAAGTTTCTTATCGGCTACATAAAATTGAAAGAGCGCGTGGCATGGTGGTAAATTCATTTTTGGAACATCACTTGGATTCCACGCCGAAACAATGTGACGTCTTCCATCAGGGTTTGTCTTTATTCCTTCAATTAGGTTGGTGATTTGATCAACTTCACCACCATCTGGTTTCGGCCAATGGCGCCACTGATGGCCATAGACAGGACCAAGGTCGCCGTTTGCATCCGCCCAGTCATCCCAAATTGATACCCCATTTTTTTGTAGTGGTTTGATATTGGTGTTACCAGTTAGAAACCACAGAAGTTCGTGAATAATTGACCGGAGATGAAGTTTTTTGGTTGTAAGCAGTGGGAACCCATCACTTAACGTAAAACGCATTTGATGACCAAATATTGATTTCGTACCAGTGCCAGTACGGTCAGATTTGTTATGACCATGGTCTAAAACGTGTCGCATCATTTCAAGATATTGTTGCATACAGTTTCCTTTCTAGGAATATTTTATGAAAAGAACAACTCTTAAACTCTACAGAAAAACGCCACAATATGCAACATTGTCAAAAGTTACTTTTGTTACTTTTTATAGTAGGATTAATTCATTGTAGTTCTTTGTGAATATTCACTAATAAATTCATAAGGTAAGGGAGATAAAAATGAGTCAAGATGTTATCAGGCGTGGAAAGTATATTGTTGTTGATGGTATAGATGGAGGAGGTAAAACAACACTCTTTGGGTCGTTAAAAGAAGAATTTCCATTTTTAGGAGATGTCGACAAAGGAACAAATAGTAACTCTGCAAAAAATGGATATGAATTCATTTATACCCGAGAACCAGGTGGAACACCCTTGGGGGAAAGTTTAAGACCGCTTATTTTATCAGAACCCATGGACCGATTTTCTGAAATGTGCTTGTTTATGGCTCAGAGAAAAGAAGTAAGAGTTATGCTTGAACCTTATCTCAATAGAGGGACGCATGTAATTTCTGATCGTTCTGAATCCGCATCATTTGCGTATCAAATACGTGGTAGAAGACTGCAACATTTAGAAAATATATTTTGGGAAATGAATAGGAATTTGGCACCATTTCCAACTATGTACATATTTCTCGATATACCTCCTAGTATTGCATTTGAAAGATTAAACAACAGAGGTGAAAATGTTACTCGTGATGTTTTTGAAAAAGAAAAAATCGAGTATTTTGAGAAAGTTAGAAAAGGTTTCCTTGAGTTTCCTTCAAAAGTAAAAACCTCTTGTATTTTTGTTTGCGCTACTAACTCGAAGGAGCGAGTTGCATCAGAAGTTATTGTTCACATCAAACAACATATATCACTGTGATTTTTAATTTTAAAACGAGACATGAATACATGACTCGTTTTTCTTTTTTTGTATGTAAAAATAAAATGCAACCACATTGGTTGCATTTACTTGATAGATAAAATCAGTCCTGCGACACCGGACCTACTCTCCTGTAATGTGTATATTTTAAACTTATATGGAGAGCAGCATCGGTAATTATTTCAACGTATGTCTGTATATTTTCTATCATCCATGACCGAGAGGGTGAAATTGCTTTGTGAAAGAAGTCAATTGGTGAAAGACATTCGTCCTGCATTCGGGCGTCGTAGTCTACTTCCATGATGTGCATATCTGTGCAGATTTGAGTAGCTTGTAGTAATAGTTTCTCATCTCCCAAAAAGAAGATATTCTTGCCAGGTTTAATTTTTGTTGCAAGTTCTATTGACTCGCTCATACTCTGGCATATTGGATATTTACGACAGTCTTCACTCAAAAACACAGCTGAATGATTCACAACAATGTGAAGACTTGGATTAATATTATCCGGTAATAATGTGTGTGTGACTGGGTCAGCAATCACAACGTGACCCCTAGTTAGGGTTTGAACAGCATCAGCTTCTCTTTTTAGTTTTGGCCAAGGTGAACGATTTTTGACACGGTATATTCCAGTAGGTGTAACGCTCGCTATCACTGCAATCGTATTCATAATAAGACCCCTTTCTGTTTAAACAAAGTACAACCTTGTACACTCTATATAATTATTGTGATTTTTGCAAACAATAACTAATTTTCTTTCACTATTTTTATATTATAGGGTAGTATATAAGGATGAATTCGTATGAAATTATAAAAAGTAAATTAGAAGAAATTACAGGTAAAGATGTTAATTTTTCTTTGAGTCAGCCAGAAGATTTATTGCATGGTGATTATGCAACAAATGCAGCATTTATTATTTCCAAAATTGAGAAGACAACACCATTATTATCAGCAGAAAATTTAATTCCTAAATTACAGGAGTCATTAAAAGATATAGTTGAAAAAATTGAAGTAGCAGGGCCAGGATTTATTAATTTCTTTTTGAAAGATGAAATAATTAGAGAAGAAAATAAAAAAAGTGAAACAAAAATCATGACAAAATATACAGGAAAAAATATTCTTGTTGAACATTCTTCACCTAATTTATTTAAGCCATTTCATATTGGTCATTTGATGAATAATATTGTTGGTGAGTTCGTAACTCGCGCAACAAAAGAAGGGGGAGCTAATGTAACAACTTTATCTTTTCCTTCAGATATTTCGTTAGGTATTGCAAAAGCGGTTTACATTTTACAAAAAGACGGAGGATTATCAAAACAGACGTTCAATGAATTACATTCCGGTGAGTTTACACATCAAACAGAAGTAATTAATTATCTTGGTGAATGTTATGTTAGAGGTGTTGGACTATCAGAAAATAATCCTGAGCTAGAAGCTGAAATTAAAGATATTGCCAAGACACTTTACACTGAAATAGAAAGTGGGCAATTAAATAATTCAGCAGGGTATCAATTATGGAATAATGTAAGACATGTCAATACTGTTTATTTTGAATATGTTCTTGAAAGTATTGGTTCAAAATTAGGAAAAACTATTTTTGAAAGTGAGGTTGCAAAAGTTGGTAAAGATATTGTTTTGAAAAATACACCTGCTATTTTTACAGAAGGAGAAAGAGGGGCCATTATTTATATTCCAGATGAAGATAGAAAAGACTTAAATACTTCAGTATTTATTAACAGTGAAGGACATCCGACATACGAAGCGAAAGATATTGGTTTAATAGAAAAGAAGTTCACAGAATACGGAATCGTAGACGAATCATTATTTATTACAGATAATGAACAAGTTCACCATTTCAAAATTGTTCTAGATGCAGGGAGTAAATTAGGTGGGGAATGGCCAGATAGAATCGCAAAGAGTAAACATATCCCTCATGGGCGTATGTTATTTAAAGGCGCAAAGATGTCATCACGACTTGGTGATGTACCACTCGCGCTTGATGTTATTGGAGTTGTTGAAGAAGAAGTAAGAGAAAGAGCTGGAGAAAAAATTGCACATTTAACAGAAGAAGAAAAAAAGAAATTAGAAAGAGATATAGCACTTTCAGCACTTCGTATTGCAGTATTACGCTCCAAACCAGGACTGAATATTAATTTTGATCCAGAAACATCACTCTCTTTTGAAGGAGATTCAGGGCCATATCTAATGTATACACACGCTCGATGTAGTTCGCTTTTAGAAAAAGGAATAGATATATTACCAATATGGAGTAATGATATAGAAGTAACAAACCTTGAAAAAGAACTACTTCATTTTGAAAGAGAATTAATTTGTGTATGTGAGGAACTAGCTCCACAAAAATTAGTTACGTATCTTTTTTCTATAGCACAATTGTTCAACGCATACTACGCATCAACTCAGATTATAGTAGAAGGGGATGATATTGGTAATGCTCACAGATTAATGATAGTTAAACGTACCAAGAAAGTTCTAAAGAAAGGTTTGTATGTGTTAGGAATCGAAGCTCCAGAAAAGATGTAATCAAAAGATATTAATTCTCATTTTAATTTTATTTTGTAAATATTGATGGTTAAAATAATATATGATAGGATAATTGTAGTGTAGGGCTTTCAATACATTATTGATTTCTCTAAGGGTTTCCATTACCATGGTTATTCCTAAGGTGCTAGGGATGGTTGTTATCGCAATTATTCAGAGTACTGTGCACTACCCCAGCCGACCCAACGGGTCGGCTTTTTTCTTGCTATATTTTTATTTTCTTGTAATATAAAGAGATAAGCAATGAAGGAACTAATCACTCCTTGGCTTTGGGAAGAAAATTTGAATCGAAGTATCCTTAAACCTTCGGTCAGGCAAGTAGAACCCAATCTAAAGAAGGGGATAGAAATATCCTGAATCAAGGTGGTACCACGATAAACAATCGTCCTTGGAAGAGAATTGTAAAATTCTTTTCTTCGGGCGATTTTATTTTTATATAAACAATCATCAATTATGAACGACAAACCAACACCAAAAACAATATCTGAAAAAGAACAGGAGATACTTGCTTTCTGGAAAGAAAATGAGATTTTTGAAAAGTCTATTGAAACTCCAGCAAATGGAAAGTCGATAGGAGATTTTTCATTTTATGATGGGCCGCCATTTGCAACAGGGCTTCCACATTATGGTCACATTCTTGCAGGTACAATTAAAGATGCAATTCCTAGATATCAAACCATGCAAGGAAAGTCTGTTCGTCGTAAATGGGGTTGGGATTGTCATGGTCTTCCAATTGAAAATTTGATCGAGAAAAAGTTAGGACTTAAAAGTAAAAAAGATATTGAGGATTTTGGTATTGATAAATTTAATCATGATGCGCATGAAAGTGTGCTTACTTATGATAGGGAGTGGAAGGAAATCATTCCACGATTAGGAAGATGGGTTGATATGGATAGACCATATAAGACAATGGACGCAACTTATACAGAAAGTATTTGGTGGGCATGGAAGTCACTTTTTGAAAAAGGTTTAGCATATGAAGGAAATAAAATGATGCATGTATGTCCTCGTTGTGAGACGACACTTGCTCAGAGTGAGGTGGGTATGAATTACGAGGATATTACAGATATATCCCTAACTGCAGAGTTCGAGTTAGTTGATGAACCAGGGACCTTTGTCCTCGCTTGGACTACAACACCATGGACTTTACCAGGCAACACTGCACTTGCAGTTCATAAAGGTATTGTTTATGTAAAAGTAAAAAGTACTTTTGAAGAAAAAATAAATCATTACATTGTTGCGAAAACAAAAGTAGAGGAATACTTTAAAGACAGTGAATCAACAGAAATAGTGGAAGAATTCACAGGAGATAAACTCGTTGGTAAATCGTACAAACCAGTATTTGATTATTTTATAAATACAGATATTGAACACAAAGAAAATATTTTCAAAATTTGGCATGCAGATTTTATAACTGAAGAGTCTGGAACTGGTGTTGCTCATGAGGCACCTGCTTTTGGGGCCGATGATATGGAACTTGCAAAGTTGCACAATATTCCAATTATCAAGCATATTAAAATGGATGGAACTTTTATTCCTGCGGTAACAGATTTTGCTGGAATGAAGGTGAAGGTCGCAGGTGATACTCAATCTGCTGATATTGAAGTTATAAAAAATCTTGCACACAGAGGTTTTCTTTTCGAAAAGCATAAAATAATTCACTCATATCCATTGTGCTGGAGATGTAAAACTCCTCTTCTTAACTACGCAACATCATCATGGTTCGTTGATGTTCCTAAAATAAAAGAAAAGTTATTATCAGAGAATCAAAAGATTGGGTGGGTTCCTTCACATACTCGTGATGGACGTTTCGGTAAGTGGTTAGAAGGTGCTCGGGAATGGGCGGTATCACGTACACGATACTGGGGGGCTCCACTTCCTGTTTGGAAGAATGAAGATGGTGAAGTTGTAATGATTGGTTCCCTCAAGGAACTTGCCGAAAATAATAAACAAAAGCCAAAAAATAATTACTATTTAATGAGACATGGCGAATCAATAAGTAATGAGAAAAGCGTATTGGAAACAAAAGGTGATCCGAATAATCATTTAACAGAAAAAGGAAAGAAGGAAGTGCTGGATGCTTTATCAGCTATTAAGTCGCTTGATATTGATATTATTATTGCATCACCATTTGTTCGTGCTCAAGAAACAGCAGATATAGTATCTTCGTTTTTGAATGTTCCAGTTATTACAGAGGAGAAAGTTCATGAATATGATATGGGTGATTTTAGTGGTAAATCTGCACAAGAATATTTGGACTATTATGGGCACACATACTTACACTTTAACACTAGACCAAAAGGAGGGGAGACACATGAAGAGATGATGAATAGGTCCATGTCTGCGATTATGGATTTTGAAAATAAATATGAAGGAAAAAATATTCTAATTATTTCTCACGGTGGTCCATCACGTATGATGTTGATTGGAGGAGGTTTACATACCGAAGAAGAAGCTCTCGATGATGAGCGCGCTGTGATTACAACATTATATTTAGGAAATGCTGAAGTAAGAAAGTTAGACTTAAAACTTGTTCCCCGCGATGAAACAGGTGCAGTTAATCTTCATCGTCCATACATAGACAAAATAGAACTTGAAATAAAAGGAAAAACATATAAGCGCATACCAGATGTTTTTGATTGTTGGTTTGAGTCTGGAGCAATGCCTTTTGCGTCAGTTCATTATCCGTTTGAAAACAAAGTAATTTTTGATAAAAATTATCCTGCAGATTTTATTGCTGAAGGGGAGGATCAGACAAGGGGGTGGTTTTATTCTCTTATCAATTTAGGCGTTGGATTATTTGATAAGGCCCCATTTAAGAGTGTAATTGTAAATGGTACAGTGCTTAATGATAAAGGCGAAAAGATGTCCAAGAGTGAAAATAATTATACAGACCCAATGATACTTGTAGAAAAGTATGGGGCAGATGCTATGCGTTACACTTTGTTATCAAGCCCTGCTGTAAAAGGAGAGAATTTGCAATTTAATGATGATAATGTTTCTGAGGTGTATAAAAAATTAATTAGTCGTCTTGAAAATGTTGTTTCGTTGTATGAGATGAATAAGCCTGAAAAAGTGGAAGCGAATAGTGCGTCTACAAATATTCTTGATAAATGGATGATAAGTAGAATACATGAACTAGTTAGAGATTCAACTAAAGGATATGAGTCATATATGTTAGATGATGCCACAAGGCCGATTACAGATATTATTGATGATCTTTCTGTTTGGTATACACGTAGGTCACGAGATAGATTAAAAGGAGACACCACTAAGGAAGACAAGAAAATGGCGTACGAGACACTGGCCTATGTTCTGGCAACTCTTTCAAAAGTTATGGCACCAGTAATGCCATTTATTGCAGAGAGAATATATCAGCAAGTTACAAACACAAAAGAAAGTGTTCATCTTACAAAGTGGCCAGTTGCAGGAATAATAGACGAGCAGATTATAAAAGATATGAAAATTGTTAGAGAAGTCGTATCTCTAGGTTTGATGAAGCGTACAGAACATAAAATAAATGTAAAACAACCTTTATTATCATTAACAATAAATAAAAAAATTGATGAAGCATACTTTGACCTTATCAAGGACGAAATAAATGTTAAAGATGTGGTTGTTAATGAATCTCAAGCAGATGATGTAGTTCTCGATACTACTATAACCAAAGAATTAGAAAGAGAAGGAGATATTCGTAAACTAATTCGTGCTGTGCAAGATATGAGAAAAGAAAAAGGACTCTCTTCACAAGATGTTATTTCAGTTTCTATCTCATCACTTTCAAATCTTGGTGATATATCACTCCTTACATCAACTTGTAAAATAAAAGAAATTAAGGAGGATAAAAACACAGAAGGTATATCAGTAGAACTTTCCTTTGGCTCTGTTGTTGTATTTATTGCTTAAATTTGAAAATAGTCATAATTTTTATACTTAAGTATAGAAATTATGACTAAAATCTTGACTTGTGTATAGAAATTTGGTATAATTACTCTACTATGTACAAAAGAACATTAGAAAACAGCATAAAAAGCAAGCTTTTTAAAGGAAAAGTTGTGATTATTTATGGTCCGAGACAAGTTGGTAAGACGACTTTATCCAAAAAGATAATGAATGAGTCTGGTGTTAAAACATTATATATTCAGGCAGACATAGAGTCACAAAGAGATCTTATTTCGAAACCAGAACCAAAACAACTGAAGTCAGTTTTTGGTGATGCAAAATTGGTGGTGATTGACGAAGCTCAAAATATTACAAATATTGGGACTGTACTTAAAACATTTGTTGACACTTATCCCAATATACAAATCATTGCAACAGGGTCTTCATCTTTTGAATTGTCTAATAAAATTAAAGAGCCATTAACCGGTAGAGTCTATGAATTTTTCTTGTACCCACTTTCTGTCGAAGAAATATCAAATGACTCATTGGTAGAATTTAAAGGAAGAGAAGATTTTTTGATGAGGTATGGATTTTATCCAGGAATTATAAACAGTGGAATAGATGAAGCAAGAATAAATTTAGAAACAATAAAAGAAAGTTATTTATATAAAGATGTTTTTATTTTAGAAGATATCAAAAAACCAGAAGTGTTAAGAAAGCTTGTAACTTTACTTGCTTTCTCTATTGGTTCATCCGTTTCTGTAAATAGCTTAGCTGTTGAGATTGGAACAACAGCAAAAACAATAGAAAGATATTTAGACTTGCTTGAAAAGATGTTTGTTATAAAAAGATTGTATGGATTTTCGCGTAATTTGTCCAATGAAATCAAAAAAGGTTTTAAAGCTTATTTTGTTGATATTGGAATTAGAAATAGTATTATAAAAAATCATAATGATATAGAACATAGGGACGATATTGGTGGATTATTTGAAAACTTATTTGTTATTGAAAGAATAAAGTATCATAATAATCATGAGATTTTTGCTAATAGATATTTTTGGAGAAATTATAATAGTCTTGAAGTTGATTATTTGGAAGAAAGAGATGGAAAGTTATTTGCTTTTGAGTGTAAATACAAAGAAAGACCATCTAAAGGACTAAAAGTATTTGAAGAAGAATATAAAAATTCTGAAATAGTAATTGTCCATAAAGATAATTTATTTGGAAGTATTAAAAAATAAACAGTAACCAGTGATATACTTCTAAGTATGGACCCTAATCACTTCCTCCACAAAAAACTCCCAGGCCTTCAGAAGTCTGAAGAAGTACAAGACGCGGTAGATAAACATAATCGTCTAACTGGTGAAAAGGTACCCAACTCGGCAGAAGCGCGACTCGAAACATACATAAGTCGTTTAGAGAAGATATTCTTAAACGAAGATGAAGATACAAGGAATAGAAATATAGAAATGCTTCGAGAAAAGATTCATGAAGTCTTTGTAATTAAACGTGAAGACGTACCCGAAAGCTACTTTGACCTTCAAAAACGCGTAGCCAAAGAAAGAGGGGAACAAGTAGAAGAAATACCTGAGAACGTCAGGGAACAAATGATTACCGTCATAATTGAAGACCAAATCAAATCACTTGATTCTTGGATAGATTATCTTTCCTCAAATGATGCTATGTACCCAACATGGTTTAAATATTTTGTATTTCGTAATATCACTAAGTTATCACAATTCGATAAAGAACTAGGAAAGTTTAAAGACAGAACAAAGAATACTACCGCACCATTCCCCGATATATATCGTGAGGCACTAGCCCAAGTATCTGACCTCTATGAATCCGCTTCACGAGATAAGTCACTCTTTCAAGACAAAGACTTCCAGACATTCCTTTCAAAGAAATTCCCAACTCAATACGCAGATAAGATACAGAAGACATTAGAACATTCACAAGAAGATAGAGAGCAAATAAAAGGAGAATGGATAAAGTATAGTCAAGGTGACAATGATGGTGCCCACGCGCTATATAAGTCACTAGAAAGTAAAGGTACTGGTTGGTGTACGGCAGGTTCTTCTACTTCCCAAACCCAAATTAAGTCAGGGGACTTCTATGTGTTCTATACTTATGATAAAGAAGGAAAACCCAATCAACCAAGACTTGCAATTAGAATGAACGGAACTTCTACTATTGGTGAAGTCCGTGGAGTACTACCTCATCAAGAAGTAGAACCATTATTACAAGATACTTTAGATGAAAAGCTCTCGACCTTTGGTAATGAATCAGATAAGTATAAAAAGAAGTCGCAAGATATGAAATATCTAACAAAGATAGAAAAAGCTACACAAGACAATAAACAATTAACTAGAGACGACCTTCATTTCCTATACGAACTAGATAGCAAAATTGAAAGCTTCGGTTACGAAGAAGACCCGCGTATCGAGGAAATTAAAAGTAAGAGAAATCGTAAAGAAGATATCCAAACACTCTGTAATTGTCCACCTGAACACATCGCTACTGATTTCATAAATATTAACGAAAGCACACAGGTATATTGTGAAGATACAGGAAACAAAATTACTTTCTTTGACTTCCGAGAAGAAATAAATCAGAAGAAACTTCCTCAGATTATAGAACTTGCAAAGAGTATAAAAGAATCAGGAAGTCCTGCACGACCAGATATGTCATTTGAGGGTGGAATAGTAAATATAGATATCGATAAAGAAAAGTTAAAAGACACAAAAACAGCATTACAATCATATAAAGAAGCAGATAATAATTCACCCCACTACATTTGGAATGAATGGATAAATGCACCATACACTAAACCAAAGTTACCATTAGAAGCCATCATTCTTTCCTATAATAAAGATACAAACACAAGAGATTCATCAGATAAAATAGTTGCCGATATGAGTAAATTAAATTTACGCCCTGCGACCTTAGAAGAAATGATTGCTCTTGGGATTGTTAAGCCAGAATTTAATAAACGAAGTGGTACATATCTTGTAGGGCTAACGAAGTATTCTCTGGATGGTGTTTCCCGTGTTCCGGTCTTGAACTGGCTTGGCGGCAGGCGTTTCTTGGATGGGAACAGGTGGTCGTTTGAGTGGGATGGTAGCATTCGGTTCGTTTGTGTCCGCAAGTAGCACTTAGATAGTAGTCACTTTGCTTTTGCTTTAGAATTTTTGGCTTTACCTTTTTTAATTTATCACTTTACTCTATACTTAAGTACGAGAGTAGATAATGGGTGTATGAATATTTTTATACAACATCGAAATCAGTAGGGTGTAGATGAGAATTTTTGTATTTTGTCATTCCGTGCTCGACTGCGTCCAAGATGTGAATCTGCTGATTCAGGAATCTAGATTTGATAATATAAAAAGAGTGTCTACATTTTGTTTCAAAAAAAGAAATCTACTTGGCGTAGTTATGTTAGACATTGTGATGTCGACTTAAATTCAACATATAGTTGCGACTGTGTGTGGTGGTTTGCATGTGTAACTACGAAATCTGGATGGTGATTCCCATGTTCCGAACTTGAACTGGAATGGCGACAAGCGTAACTTGGATAGGAACAGGTGGACGAATGAGTGGAATGGTAACAATCGGTTCGTTTGTGTCCGCAATTTAATTTCTTTTTAAAAAATACATAGGCAAGACCTATGTATTTTTCTTTCCCTTTTGCAATTCTAATTGTTTCTCAACTTGATTGTGCCAACCACCAAGCATTTTACCTATTTCATGTAATTTTTCAGAAAGAGTTATATATTGTTTGGTTTCAAATGCTTTGATATTGTGTGCTACATGAAGCATTATTTTTACGGTATCTAGTATTTGAATTGCTTTTTGAATATATGGTAATTTATTTTCTTTTTTCACAAAGAGTGCTGATGAAGTATATTGAATTACTTCACATAGTAACGTATCTATTTTTGCACCGAGTGAGTATCTATGAACTTTGGGAAAGTGTATTATATATGAATGCCAAAGAGTGTAAGCAACTTCAAGTTTGAGGGTAAGAGGAGGGGTTGCGACTTCGCTTCGGGGGGGGGGTGAGATTCACAGATGTATTCATTTAAAAAATTGTACCATAGTATATGAAGATATAGTTACATTTGAAAATTTACTGGAAGCATGGAATGATTTTGTAAGTGGTAAAAGAAAAAGAATTGATGTGAATGAATTCGCACAACATTTATCTGATAACTTATTTGATATTTTGGATGAATTAAAAAATGAGAGTTATGTACATGGAGTATATGAGGAATATGTTATTTGTGACACAAAGAAAAGAGTTATTCATAAAGCAAGTGTGAGAGATAGAGTGGTGCATCGACTGATTTATAATACTTTGTATGGTTATTTTGATAAGCGGTACATATATGATTCATATAGTTGTCGTATAGGAAAAGGGACACATAAAGCACAAGCGAGATTTAGACATTTTGTGAATATAGTGAGCAAGAATTATACAAAGCCATGTTACGTTCTTAAATTTGATATTAAGAAATGTTTTGCAAGTATTGATACAAAAATACTTAAGAAAATAATTGATTGGCATATAGAAGATGGGCGATTAAAAAATCTTGTGTACAAAGTTATTGGTAGTTTTGAAGACGGACTACCACTCGGTAACTTAACATCACAATTATTTATAAATATTTATCTTAATGAATTAGATTGGTACGTAAAACAAACACTCAAATGTAGCCATTATTTGAGATATGCAGATGACATAGTTATTATTTCTCACAACAAAGAAGAATTAGAAACAATATATAATGATTTACAGTTTTTTCTTAAACAAGAATTACATTTAACAACCCATAAAAAAGTAATCTCCAGCATCTATTCCGGTATTGATATTTTGGGTTCAGTATTTTTTGCAAAGTATGAAAGATTGAGGAGAAGTACGAAAAGAAGGAAGAAATTTAGAGAATTATATAATAGTCAATAAAAACTAATTTTGCATTCTTAAACTAATAACTATAAACTACAAATCAGCAGGTTTGTGTCCTGGACTTAACTACCAACTACCCCTATGGCTATCGAAAAATACGTAACAAATTGTTTTGTACTTGAATCGTATGACCAGAGTGAGCACGATCGCGTGTATAAATTATTTACACGTGAATTCGGTCTAATCACAGCACATGCTAAAAGTATAAGGAAGTTAGAAAGTAAACTACGAGCACATATACTTCCACGAAGTGTTTCACTTGTGACTTTGGTACAGGGAAGAGAAGTGTGGAGGTTGGTTGGAGCAGAAGAGCAATTTATGTATGAACATGGTATACATGAGGCAACTGCGTTACTCAAGCGTTTTATACGTGGAGAAGGGGAACATAAAGTTCTATACGACAGACTTATACAGTTTTTAAAAACAACAAAAAACTATGATGTAAAAATGGTTCGAGTACTCCTGTACTATATTTTTCTTGTTGAATTAGGTTATGCAGATGCTAAGGTAATCGGTGCAAAAAATTTCAAAGAGTATTCTACTTGGAGTGTTGACGATTTATATACACATCTTCTTTTATCATATGAGAATGTGCGTAGTCATGTTCAGGAAGTTATGAAGGAAATGCAACTCTAATCCATAAAGTTAAAAGTCAGGTACGAAATACATGACGACTACGAAGTAGTCTTCATGTATTCACATTATGGACTTTATGACTTTAAACTTTCAACTTATCCTTGGTATACTAATATGATGGAATTACCTCATCAAACAGAGCGTAGCGATAGTGCAATAGATTCGCTAGAACATGAACTATATAATCCAAAAAATAAAATGGATGACGTCTCTCTTCATAAAACAAGAGACAGAAAACTTACAGAACTTCCAACCTCTTGGGGAGATAATGCTCCTATCATTACACACGGGAAAGAAGACGATGGACTATCTTTTGGAGTAAAACTCCTCCTCTTTTCAATGCTTCTTTTAGTTTTAGCTTTAAGTTTTACAGCGTGGAGAATTATTTCATTACGAAATGTAGTTTCTGGAGCTAATATAGACATGACCCTTGAAGTTAATCCGTATGTAGAAAGTGGTGAAGCTATACCACTGGCATTTACACTATTTAATAGAAATAAATCACCATTGGAGGAAGCAACAATAACGCTCGTATATAAACAGGGCACAGGTTCACAGGATGAGCAAGAAAAAATTCATGAAAAAAGAGATTTGGGAGTAATTAATTCTAATGATTTTAAGCAACAAAATTTTAATATTATTTTATACGGAAGTGAGGCAGAAAAGCGTGATATAACATTAAAACTAGAGTATAAAGTATCAGGTTCGAAGGCTTTATTTAGTAAAGTTATAACAGCTTCCACTGTTCTAAAAACCCCACCAGTATCAGTTAGTATAGAAGGCCCTAGATTGTTATCTATTGGTCAAAATGGAACATATGTTATTACTGTAAAAAATAACTCAGCCACAACCACCCTCCCAAGTATTCTTCAGATAACATTACCAAACACTTTTACTACCATAGACCAAAGCCCAAAATCTATTTCAAAAGCAAATGTTTGGAATATAAAATCACTTGCACCTGGTGACTCTGCAACCACGACTATTACAGGCTCATTAACCGGGACACAAGGGGAGACAACTTCAATGAAAGCATTAATAGGTGGCCAAGGTGATAGTCGTACTAGTGTAGGTATTGTTTATTCGTCTCAAACAATTGATATTAAGCTTAGAACATCACCACTTAATTTTGTTGTGTCACTGGAAACTGACAGTGGAACTACTGAAAAGCTTCGTTACGGAGATAATGCAGTACTTACTATAACTTATGCAAACACGAGCGATACCCATCTAAAAGATGTATCAATAAAACTACAATTATTGGGTGATGCTCCTCTACTAAAAAAAGTTGACCCAACAAGTGGGTATTATGATTCTGAAAAAAGGACAGTAACATGGAATAGTGCAAATTTATCAGAGTTAGCCAGCTTAGCACCCAATACGAGCGGAACACTTCGAGTTGTTGTACCAATAGTTGTTACTGGTGTTAATTCACCGTCATTAAAAATGGTATTAACAGGTCTAGGTAGTGTACAAGAAACGAATGATGTTGTTTCGACTGTTTCTAAAACATGGGTTGTACAAGGAAGTGCGACAATAAACGCAGAAACAAAATACAAAGACTCATCAATAATAAATACTGGACCTATCCCACCTAATCCGAATACGGAGACTACCTATACTGCACATTTAATAGTTTCAGCTCAAAATGCATTAGTAAACACAAGGGTATCATTTATATTGCCAACTTATGTTACTTGGAGAAATGTAACATCAGATTCAGAAAAGGTTAGATATGACAGTCGCTCGCGTACAGTATCTTGGTTAATAGGTAATCTTGAGGCAGAGAAAACAGTGTCACTAGATGTAAGTTTAGCTGTTAAGCCTTCACAAAGTCATGTTGGACAAATGCCACCAATTACTTCAGGAATTGTACTTGATGCGGATGAGGAAATATCTAAAGCTCATATTCGTACCACCATTTCACCACTGTCTATATTTATTTCTGGAGAAAACTGGGATATTAACCCATCTCGTGTTGTAGATAATGGTAACTAAAATATTAAATTAGTACGAAAATATTATAGTTTAGTTTTAGACTTTATACTTAGGTGTGGTAGTATACATGTATGAAGGAAAACATAAATATAACCATTTCTACTGGATCAATTATTAAAACTTTAGCTTGGGTTTCTGTTTTTGCTGGGCTTATCTATGTTAGTGACTTAGTCATTGCACTTTTAGTTGCGGTTGTTCTTGCTTCAACTGTCGAGATGCCAGTTAAAGTGATGGCTAAATGGGGGGTGCCGAGAGTTTTTTCAGTAATTATTATATTTCTTGTATTAGTTATTTCTGTGTGTGCTGTTGCATTCCTGTTTATCCCACCACTCGCTGATGATTTTGCTAGGTTTATTAAAGTTATTCCACAACTTTTAAATTCCGTGAATATTTTTGGTAATGATATGGGATTCAAGGATTTGTCAGCAATGATCTCTAACCTATCACAAGATATTTCAAGGGGACAAATTCTTACTATTTTAAAGAACTCTATATTTGGTGCTAGTGGATTTTTTGCTACAACCTCTGTTGTTATACAAGGGGCATTTAATTTCATTTTGACATTTGTTCTTGCTTTCTATTTGTCACTTGAGGAGCGTGGAGTTCAGAAATTTTTACGTATTCTTGTTCCAAGAAAACATGAGGAATATGTTGAAGACTTATGGATGAGAGCTCAGAAAAAAATCGGCCTATGGATGCAGGGTCAGTTACTATTATCACTTCTAGTATCACTACTTGTTTATGTGCCATCATTATTACTAGGTCTTCCTTATGCGTCACTACTTGCAGTTCTGGCTTTTGTTGGAGAATTAATCCCAATGGTTGGTCTTACTCTAGCAATGGTGCCAGCTTTATTCTTAGCGTGGACTCATGGTGGGCTACATCTACTTTGGGTGACTGGTCTTATTTACTTTATTATTTCTCAAGTGGAAAGTCATATTCTTTATCCAAAAATAATGAGTAAAATGGTTGGCGTGCCATCAGTAGTAGTTATTATTGCAATAGTTGTCGGTGCTAAAATAGCTGGACTCTGGGGAGTTCTTCTTGCGGTACCACTTGCATCTATTCTTATGGAGCTTGCATCTGATTTGGAAAAACAAAAGTCTCATGATAACTAAGAAACCTTTTTACATCACAACGACATTACCATATGTGAATGCAGAACCACATATTGGTCATGCACTAGAATTCGTTCGTGCAGATGTAATTGCACGTTATAAGGAATCGTTGGGTTATGATGTATTTTTCAATACTGGAACTGATGAACACGGCACAAAGATTCTTGAGGGGGCAGAAAAAGAAGGTATTTCCGTACAAGAATATGTTGATAGAAATGCAGCAAGATTCAAAGAATTATATCCGAAGCTTGGCATAACAAAAGATATTCATTTTATTCGTACTACAGATGAGAAGCATATTAAAGCTGCTCAAGAAATATGGAAAAGATGTGACCAAAATGGATATATTGATAAAAAGGAATATGAGGCCAAATATTGCGTTGGTTGTGAATTACATAAAACAGATAGTGAATTAATTGATGGAAAATGTCCAATCCATCCAAACCGTGAAATTGAAATTATTAAAGAAGAAAATTATTTTTTTGCTTTTAAAAAAATAAAGCCAAAATTGAAAGAGCTTTATGAAAATAATCCGTCACTCGTTATTCCAGATTTTCGTTTTAACGAAATAAAAGCATTTTTAGATAGAGGTCTTGAGGATTTTTCTATTTCACGATTGAAGTCTAATATGTCATGGGGTATTCCTGTACCAGGAGATGATGAGCATGTGATGTATGTATGGTTCGATGCATTAACTAATTACATTTCTACTCTTGATTGGCCAGAAGGGGAGAATTATAAAAAATATTGGGAACAAGTTGGGCAAGAAAAAAGAGAGGTTGTGCAGTATTGTGGAAAGGATAATTTACGACAACAGTCAGCTATCTGGCAAGCGATGTTACTAGCTGCAGAGCTACCAACAACAACAAATATTATTATTAATGGATTCGTTACTGCGCCAGATGGTACAAAGATGAGTAAGTCTCTTGGGAATGTTGTTTCTCCAACTGAAGTCATTGAGGCTTTCAAAGATGTGACGGATTACCCAGAAGATGTTATTCGTTTTGTTTTGTTACACGATATTTCTTCATTCGAAGATGGAGGGATGTCACTTGAAAGTATTAAGCAAAGTTATCAGGCACATCTTCAGAATGGAATTGGGAATTTGACGAATCGAATAATGAAATTAGCTGTAACATATGATGTTAGACTTTTAGAAGGTGAAACTTTTGTAGAAAGTATTAATACTCCAAATTATTTGCACGTGTCACCAGCTTTAGATATTTTTTATGTGAAAGAGGCAATTGATGGCCTGATGGCTTGTATAAAAACTATAGATAATAATATTCAACAGCAAGAACCTTTTAAAGTTATTAAAATAGATGAAATTAAAGGAAAAGTTCTTATACATAAAAATCTTCATGATTTATGGATTATTGCTCAGATGTTATCAGTTTTTATGCCTAGTACTTCCACAAAAATTATCGAATGTATTCGTGAAAATAAAATGCCAGAAAAACCATTATTTAATCGTCTGCCTTAATTAAAATATGCAGTCTTTTGTACAAGAAATAGCTTCAAATATACAAGAAGTACTTAATTTTTTATAAAGAATAATTTTGTACATTTTGTACAAAATGCTATACTAGAATTATGAATATAATATCAACAACAAAAGCAAGAGAAAATTTGGGTAAATATGTAGAAGCTCTTTCAAATGGAGATGCTGAGGCTTTTGTTTTTGGTAGAAGAGGGGAAGAGGAGGCTGTACTTATAAAATTTCCTAAGCAGTATAAAAAAGATTTATCTGAAATAACCAATATCAATACATATTCTTCATCATTTGATTTTTTGGATAATGAGCCAGATTTGTATACTACGTGTGATATTATTAAGTAGTCATGAAAACTAATTTCGCTTTAGGGGATATTGTTCTGATACCTTTTCCTTTTAGTGATTTATCAAAAAATAAAATAAGACCAGCAGTTGTTCTTGCACAAGATAAGGATGATTTTGTTTGTATGTTTATTACCACAAGTAGACCAGAAGGTGGCTATTTTTTGGATGTTGTATGTGATAAAAATAATAATTTAAAAATGAATTCGTATATTAGGTATAGTAAAATTGCTAGTCTATCTAATAAAATAATAATTGGAAAACTTGGCAAGTTATCTAATAAAGATTTTACTTTACTTAAATCTTCCGTTAAGAAATTTTTAGGAATATAAATATATGTCTTTAGCTAATTTACCAGAGCCAAAACCAGAATCAATTATTTATGAAGATGATAAGTTGTATGTTTGTCTAGCACGTTTTCCAATAACAAAGGGACATATAGTTGTGGTTTGGAAAGAAGATAGAGAAGACTTACACTTATTACCAAGACTTGATTATTTATATTTAATGGATAAAGTTGAAGAATTTAGGAACAGGCAATTAGAAGTTTTGGGAGTTGAAAAAGTTTATCTGATATACATGGACGAAGCCAAACAAGTTCATTGGCACTTAGTCCCAAGGTATAATGAAGAAGGTTTTAATGTTTTTTCACACACCCCGCATGAAGAAACTGATTATTCACTTGCTAATAATTTTATTATTTAAGATATGAACTACGCATTTTTTGATATTCATTCACATATGCACGATAAGTCTTTTGATGAAGACAGAGAAAGTGTGCTTGATGAAATGAAATCATATGGAGTAGGGACAATTACTGTTGGCACAGATATAAATGAAAGTAAAAATGCAATAGCACTTGCAGAAAAATATCCACATGTGTATGCGACAGTAGGTCTTCATCCGAACGATAACAAGGATGAAAAATTTGAGACAGATGAATATGAAAAACTTGCTCTGCATGAAAAAGTAGTAGCAGTAGGGGAATGTGGTCTAGATTATTTTAGAATTACAGAAAATATTGAAATGGAGAAGTCGCGACAGAAAGAAATTTTTATAAAACAAATTGAACTTGCAGTAAAAGTAAACAAACCCCTTATGTTACACGGTAGACCAAGTAAAGATTGTATGGACGCATACGAGGACATGCTCACTATCTTAGAAGAATTAAAAAAGAAATATGGAAATAAATTACGGGGCAACGCTCATTTTTTTGCAGGTAATATAGATGTTGCACAGAGATTTATTAATATTGGATTTACAATGAGTTTTTCTGGAGTAATTACATTTACTAAAGATTATGATGATGTTGTTAGATTTATTCCACTTACACTTATGCACGCAGAAACTGACAGTCCTTACGCTACACCTATACCTTATCGTGGTAAAAGGAATAATCCAATGTATGTTCAAGAAGTTGTAGCACGTATTGCAGTATTACGTGAACAGCCAATGGAGGAGGTTCGTATGCAATTATTGGAGAATACGAAAAGAGTTTTTGGTATTTGACGTGGAGTTTCTTACTTGGTAGTGTGAAAGTATTCGTTCTTTATTGTGGAGGTCTTACAAAATGGAAACAGTTATTTTGGAAGTTGATGCTGTTGAGGAAAGTTTTCGAGTATTGATGGAAAAAACAGGATTAAGTGTCGAAGAAGTACTTCAACAATCAAGTGATTTATTTTTACAAATGGCCGATGAGGTGCAAAAAGGAAGAACAGTTGTTTCTATGATGGGAGATGGAAAGACATATAAACATCTTCTTTTTCCACCCCTAATACATCTTAAAGGTGGTGGAAAATAAAAAACGAGTTTTGTATAGCAAACCCCTTTTTTTTGTGTATAAAATTTGACGTAGTAGTAGTTACTTGATATGGTTGGTACATTGTTCTTTTGTAATTAATCATTTTAAATCTAAGGAGAAAATCATGACAGAAAAAATAATTCCAAAAGAACATGAAAGAAGATTTGTTCCAGATATGGACAAGTTACCCTTTTCTTCTTTTCTTTTTCCTGCAGTTTCGATTCATCAAGGATATTTAGAAGATGAACTAATGACAAGAGTTCGTGATGAATGTGATTTAAGTAGTGCGAAGCACACCTACTCCATGACTAGAAAAACAGGTGAAGGAGTATCAAGAGATGAAGATGAAAAAGAAATTACAATGAAAGAATTTTATTCCATGTGGGATAAAGCAAAAAACTGCTCACTAAGTAAAAATAGATTTTTTGTAATTCATGATGGTATAAAAGTTCAGGTAAATTATTATGATGGAAAGTTGCTAGGTTACTTTCAAATCGAAGTAGAATTTGATTCTCATGAAGAAGCCGTTGCTTTTATCCCACCTGTTTGGTTGGGAAGGGAAGTGACTGATGATTCTCAACATGGTAATTATTCACTCGCGAAGTTTGGTAAACCAGAATAATTTTAAAAACCTATCAAAATGTTATTTATTCATATGTTTTTTAGTTATTGACTTATTACTCTGAAAAGCGCAGGATATAGGGAGTTGTTCAACCACAGATAGGAGGAGGTCCCATGAAAGGCAACAAAAACCGTGGGGCATCCCACGTCGCAGGATATATACGCGGTCTGAGATTACAAAAAGACGGTAATTTAAGGTTCAGAATTCTTGACCAATGGTTTTTGGTAAAGAATAATGGCCCATTTGCCGCAGTAATCAGCGCAACGAAAGAAGGGAGAGCCGTAGTTGCTTTCCGTTTTATCGAAAAAAAGAAACATCCAAATGTCTTACGGGTGATTGCAGACCCAACAGGTCAGCAAGTACTCGAAGTGTCACAACAATAAACAGTAAAGTTTAACAAACAAAGGCTTCATTCCGTAAGGAATGAAGCCTTTTCTTTTGGCATATTTCGTGGTAGAGTATAGGACTATGACTGATATAAATGAAATCACAGTAGATAGCCGTGTGTACGAAGTTTCTTTCATCTTTGATAACAAACTAGATGAGGGGGCGGCGCTTGAAAAAAGTAACGCAATCAAGCAATCTATTGCTACCTTAGGTGGTAGCTTCATTTCAGAAGAAGCTCCGTATATGCGTGAGCTTGCCTATGAAATGATTCGCGTTGTTAATAATATTAACGTTCGTTTCAATGAAGGATATTTCGGATGGATAAAATTCGAAATGGAAGGGGAGAAAGTTAAAGAACTAGAAAAAGGCCTTAAGCTTGATGTGGAAGTTGTGCGTTATTTAGTAGTAAGAACAGTTCGCGAAAACACTGTTTACACAAAACGTGCACCAGTTATAAAAGTAGAATCATTAGTAAATAATGAAACTGATGATGTAGTTAATATTGACACAACATCTGATGACGATATTATTGCAGATGTTGTACCAGAAGAAGTTGCAGAAATTGTTGCTGAAGTTGTTCCTGATGAAATTACTAGCGAAGTCACAAAATAAGGATTACACTAAGGGGATTGAAACTGAATTTATTGAGTTTTACTAAAATCTAATCTCTATAATCTAACATCTATACCTATGTATTTAAATAAATCTTTTTTGTTTGGAAATCTTACTCGCGATCCAGAGATGAAGTCACTCCCTAACGGGAATAAAGTTACTACATTCTCACTTGCAACCAACCGCGTCTACAAAGATGCACAAGGAAACAAGCAAGAGCAAGTAGAATTCCATAACATTGTAGTATTCGGAAGACAAGCAGAAACAAGTGCTCAGTACCTTAAAAAAGGACAAGGTGTAATGATAGAAGGACGTATACAGACTCGCTCATGGGATGACAAAGTCTCAGGTGAGAAAAAGTATCGTACAGAAATTATTGCAGACTCTGTACAATTCGGTCCAAAGAGTGGAGGGTCATCATCTACTCCGTCAGGGGAAGGATACACTCCATCTGACAAAGGGAATGCAACACCAGTTGCAACTGCGGTTCCAGATTTGGAAACGATTGATTATGGAGATGCTAACGTCAACGTCGACGATATCCCATTTTAAAGCTTAAAATTGTTTCATCTACTTTGTCGCAGTATCACTTTTGTCAGTCGTCGTACTATCTCGTACGTCTTCTTCCAAAAGTTCTCTGCGTCGCGTATCTAAAATAATTTGTAAGCTTTAAAATAAACTTGCTAAGAAAATTATTAAAATAACTTTTAGATTAAGATAATAGAATTTTTAATCTAAAATCTATACCTATGAAAAAACAAGATCACTTCAATCAGAACAATATAAAGTTCATCGACTACAAGGATACTGAAATCCTCGTAAAGTTCATTAACCCACATGCTCGTATTCTTAACCGTCGTAAGACTGGCTTAACTGCCAAGAATCAGCGTGCATTAGCGAATGCAATCAAGCGTTCACGATTTATGGGGCTTCTTCCCTATGTTGCACATTAGTGCAACCGGGCGAACTTTGTAAACAAAGTTTTAGCCATACGTCGCGCATTAAACTGACAAAATTACTTCATCTACTTTGTCGCTACGAGATTTTTCTTGCCAGGCTTCAAATTTGCTAATTTGCCGTCGCCGTACTCGAATTAACAAATTCGGGTCTTGGACCGAAAAATAGATCTCTTCTTCCAAAAATCTCTATGCTCCTCGTAGCTAAAGCAATTTTCTCAGTTTAAACATTTCGTAAGAAATAGAATATATTTCTACAAACAAAAACAACCTAATAAGCAGGTTGTTTTTTGTTAGAAAAAGTTACTAAATTATGCTAGAATAGTCTCTATTATTTAGTAAATTTAATTATTGTTGGTAAGTTTTTCCTAACGAATAACTTCCTAACTCCCTAACGAATATGTCCCAACCATCACATCCAAAAAAAGAAAGAACATTTGTTATCTTGAAACCAGATACAATTCAGCGTTCACTTGTCGGCGAAATCCTTAGACGATATGAAAATATGGGTTTAAAGATTGTTGGAATGAAAATGTTACAAGCAGATGAAGATACTATTTGGAAGCATTATAATAAAGATGATGCATGGTTTCTTAAGAAAGGGAGTGGAACAGTAGAGAATCGTAAAAAAGCTGGAATGCCTGTAGAAAAAGAAGCTATTGAATATGGAAAGGATATTATTCGTGGGGCTGTTAAATATATACAAGCAAGTCCAGTAATAGCACTAGTTCTTGAAGGTAATCAAGCGGTTGCTATTGTAAAGAAGCTAGTTGGAGGAACTGAACCTACAACATCAGATGTTGGTACTATCCGTGGAGACTATGCATTAGACTCATATGCAATGTCAGATTTCGACCAATCTAGATGTGTAAGAAACCTTGTCCACTGTACTGATAAAGTAGAAGAAGCAGATTTTGAAATTAATCTTTGGTTCAAAAAAGAGGAAATGTTTGATTACAAGCATATTCAAGATATCATGCTTTACGATATAAATTTCGACGGAATATCAGAATAGTCATAAAGTCCATAAAGCCTAAAGTCTGTAAAGTAAAGCACCACGGGCTCACGCCACGTGGCATTATCGCCCCTTAATCTTTCAGATTAAGGTTTCAAACAGCTTTGCTGTTTGCTCACACCTAAGGTGTGAGTGGCGCGTTCATCCCACAGGCTTACGCCATGGGG
>JAIPIK010000005.1 GCA_021734745.1 Candidatus Altimarinota bacterium
TGGGATTTGAACCCACGACCCCTGCCGTGACAGGGCAGTGCTCTAACCAGCTGAGCTACGACCGCATATATTTTATTTATTACTACTATAGTGTGTCACGAGTATACTATATTTCGCACTGCTGACGTGCTCACTATATTCTTTCGAGGTAAACCTCTACGAGCTGAGCTACGACCGCATATATTTTATTTATTACTACTATAGTGTGTCACGAGTATACTATATTTCGCACTGCTGACGTGCTCACTATATTCTTTCGAGGTAAACCTCTATAAGCTGAGCTACGACCGTGTTTGTTAAACAAGTTAAATTACTTGTTATACTTAACATTCTACCATATATCCAGTATCTTTCAAGTGAAAAACTTATCCCACTCTTACTATTTTATACCATGTTACACTATCATGATTGTTTGTATTTTCTAACAACTATTAACCAGTAACTACCAAACGCCCCTATATGGCTAAATCATTTTCAACAAAAAAATACTTTTCAAAAATTCACAATCCAGAACTACTTGCAGACTTTTATGAGAAACATTCTATAGTAGCAATCTTGGGTATTACTGAAAAAACACCCAGAAAAACTGCAACTGATATCATGATGGATTTTTATAAATCTATTGAACCTTCAAAAAGGATTGATATCGAAAAAGAGCTGACATTAATCAATATTCTTTCTACAAAATATTCTGTTCCTTTGTTTAAATCAATTTTGAAACAAAAAAAATTACCACATGAAGAAACAACTATTGAATGTAAAACTGACCAAGACAAAGTTCTTTATTATTATTTATATAACAAAGACATTTTTGACGAAGTATTATTCTTCCATGATTTCTATGTGTCACGTGGGTATATGCTTTATGAGGCAAAAGAGGTAGAAATGAATACTGCTGAATTTGCAATTACTGAGCTTACTAAAGAGTTTAAGCGAATAGCAAACAAAGAGGAGAGAGCTACGGAGTGTGAGGTTACTGCAAACAAATTAGACGATCTACTCTATATTCATGTAATATTTGAGGGTGGTTCACACATAAGTCCAAGTCGAAATAAAATTACAGGAGAATTAGATAGAACAAGAACTATCAAGAAACAAGAAGAGGTAAAAATTGTATATTTTCCACTAGATAAAGAGGTTCTTATTTCTTACACTGGAAGTAAGCATGAGAAAATTATCTTCCTAGATACTTTCTTACGCATTGTTTGTAATTCTGGGTTTGATGATAAGGTTGAATCTTTTAATCTTAATGTGTTCAAAAAACAAGACTTTGATTTTACAAAGACGAATAAAGGAACCCCACTACTAAACTGGAAGTTAAAAAATATAACACTAACACTTGGTGGTGGTGATAATAATAAAAGAAAAATGAAGTTATCTTTACCGAGCTCTGTTCAAGAGAATGGACTTAACCCTCTCTTTACTACCCTTGATGAATTAGGGCTAACTAAACTTTTACAGTCATGTGTAATTGAGAATGTTGCATTAAGTTTCTCATTTTTGGACAAGCATAAAGCTGATAAGAGTGTAAACGTATCCTGTTCATTGTCTACAAAAAAGTCGTCTCTTTGCCCTTTATTTCCTTATGATAGGCACACAAGAACGTTGTTAAAACAATCAGGAATTGATGGTGGATTCATTGAGCAAGTAAAAAATGATAGTGATAAGGTAATTAAAAAGTGGGAGGAGTAGAATTTATAAGCTAGATATTTGACTGTTACGAAAGTCTTATACCTCTCGGCGCACTTTACTAATCGTCAGTTGGCTTTGTCCACCAACACAGAAAACCAAGAACTAAAAGTTCTTGTTTTTCTTTTCTGTGTCGGTGGGAGGGATCGAACCTCCGACCTCATCTTTATGAGTGATGTGCTCTAACCGACTGAGCTACACCGACATTTTTTAATTTTACCACTATAGACAAAACATTTATAAAAGAAATTATGTCGACCGTGTCATTCGCTTGCTAGCTACTGACATCTTCATAGCTCTTCGCTCCTCGAGCTACACCGACATATTATAATTTTATCACACCAGATTCCAAAACTTGAGCGTCGCCACTACGTGGCGACGCTCAAGTTTTAGTGTCACGCAGTTACTTGTTGCGGGGACAGGAATCGAACCTATGTCCCGAGGTTATGAGCCTCGTGAGTTACCTCTACTCTACCCCGCTATGTATATTTGAAATAACAAATTAATTATCAATCAAAACCTTACTAGGTCTAAATATACTACCATAAATACACATATTAAACAAGCTCACTTCATAATTAAATGATTATTTTATAGCAAAAAACAGACTAATATTTTTACTTACCCTATTACTTTTAATTCTCTAAATACTGACTCATACAATATAAAAGATCTCTTCGCTTCTCTTTCTGTAAGCTCAAAATCTGACCCTTCATGAGCAATTCTATTACGTATCTTGTGTGCATCCCAGGCCATATCTATTGTTTTGAAACTTGCTGTTTTTAACATTTCACTAACACTATCACCCCTGTATCCTTTTCCCCTTAAAACTTCTAACAAAAGGTTATCTGCCTCCATAATTCCAATTCTCCACAGAGCCTCACTTGTACTACTCATATATCCTTGTATTACAGCAAACTTTGGATGGTCCTTAAATTCCTGCATTGTAGGAGGTAAAGCAGGAGCCTCTTCATAAACTGGCAAGTTGGCAATCCCTGCTGGCATACTCTCCTCTTTGTGATGCTTAATTGTATGTAAATTATGATGAGTAGAAGTGTTACCATGTGCGCCATGAAAATGATGTTCGTAATGATTTAATGACTTAAGAAAAACTATCAACCACCGCATAGATGTATACACGAGTAAAACAATAAATAATATAGATAGAACAGATAGTAAATTAGAAAAAAATTGAAGCACTGGATTTTGTATTGAAAAATGAAGACCTTCAGTACTTTTCTGAAGATCAAACTGTGAAATTTGGCTTAAATTATCTGAATCAAGTGGGTATGTATCCATTCCATCGTATATACCGTCTAGATCACTGTCTTTACTGTTATTATTTGTTCCTAAAAAAGTTTCAATCTTATCACTTACTCCATCACTGTCAGAATCAGGCCCAATTGATGTAATGTTAGAATTAAGTGGGGATTCATCTCTTCCGTCAATGACTCCGTCTCTATCTGTATCATTATTAAGTGGATCTGTCCCAGTCAATAATTCAACACCATCTGCAAGACCATCTCTATCAGAATCTGGATTCTTATAATCAGTACCATGGGCAATTTCATAGCTATCCGGAACTGCATCACCGTCTGTATCTTTCGGACCAATACCTAGAACATCACGAACATGGTCCATAAAACTATAATCTTCTTCATACCGCTCTTTAAGCTGTGCGCTAGTTACATTATATTTATCATGTGGACTGCTGTCAGAAATATCAGGAATACCATCGCCGTCACTATCGGTAAGTTTCTTTCCGAAGACATCAAACATTTTCTGCCATAATGAATAGTGAACATCAGAAGGTGGAACATCCGCATTTTTAATTATAAAATATTCATCGAACCAACCCCTGTCCCGCAATCCATCCCAAGTAAGACTTGAACGACTTTCTATATATTCCTCAGGATTATTACGAAGTACAGTAAAAAACCATGTATACTTTATCCAAAGTAATACATCATAAATTCTATTAAATATATAATCGATAGATAAAGAATACATGGGCAAATAGTTCGTAATTACTATTCAATAGTTACTAGTTAATAATACCATGAAAGTACTTCGCTCTTTTGTGTATTAGTATAAAAACTATTTAATAATAGCTAATTCAAATTCTTTTCCAATTGTGAATAATGTTCCTTCTGACATATGTGACGCTACAAACTGCATGCCTAAAGGAAGCCCTGAGGAAGTTTTACCAGATGGTATAGAAATAGCTGGAACACCCACAATATTAACAGGTACAGTAAAAATATCAGCTAAATACATAGCTAAAGGATCTTGAGATTTTTCACCTATCTTAAATGCTGGCACTGGTGAAGTAGGCGTAGCAATAACATCAACTTCTTGAAATACTTTCTCAAATTCCTTTCTCAACATTTCACGAACAAGGTTCGCTTTATTGTAATATGCATCATGATACCCAGAAGAAAGAACATATGTTCCTAATAATATACGACGGCGTACTTCGGGGCCGAAACCAGCAGTACGACTTTCAAAATAACTTTGAATACTTGTCTCACCAGGATGGGATAATCCGAAACGGATACCATCATATCTAGCAAGATTACTAGATACTTCAGCTGGCATTAAAATATAATATACAGATAGTGCTTTCTCTAAATATTCAATATTAATATCTTTTATAATGTATCCAAAGTTTTTCATCATATCTATAGATATATTAAAATTATCAAGAACCTCTTTATCAATTCCTTCTCTATTAACGAAACTCATCGGTATTCCAATAATTTTCTTTAGATTTTCAACTTTCGGCTTTCGGCTTTCATTTGATAGTGAAGTACTGTCTAACTCGTCATATCCAGAAATAATTTTATATACCTCTTCTACATCTTCGACAGAATTCCCAAATGGGCCAATCTGATCAAGCGATGAACCCATTGCCATAACTCCATATCTAGAAACGTCTCCATATGTTGTTTTAAGCCCTACAACACCACATAGTGAAGCTGGTTGCCTTATAGATCCACCAGTATCTGAGCCGAGTGATACTGGTACACCGCCATAAGCAACAACTGCTGCTGACCCTCCTGAGGAACCTCCTGCGACACGTGTAATGTCATGTGGGTTTTTGGTTACTCCAAAAGCTGAGTTCTCAGTACTCCCACCCATAGCGAATTCATCCATATTTGCCCTAGCTATTAAAATAGCACCAGCTTCTTTTAATTTTTTAATTACAGTAGCATCATATGTTGCATGGTATTTCTCTAAAATTTTAGAGCCACCCGTTGCAAGCTCTCCTTTTACCAAAATGTTATCTTTAATTACTATTGGAATACCTGTTAAGGTATTTGCTTTTCCATCCTTAAACATTTTTTCTGCAACAACAATCTGTGAAGAAATTAATGAGTCTGAATATAGGCCCAGCAAAGCATGTATATCTCCATCCTTTTCAGCTATTGTCTTCTTGCATTCTATAACTAAGGACTCAACGGTAATTGTTCCATTCTTCAACTCTTCATGTAATTGTTTAAGTGTCTTTTGCATGTGTTTATATTTTGACTTTATGGACTTTATAAACTTTTTACTTTAATACTTGTTCTACTTTCACATAATCATCTTTAACTGAAGGAGCTTCATCTAACAAGGTTTTAGTATTTGAATTTGTTTCTCTTGTAATAACATCTTCTCTGACCACATTAAATACACCTTTTTCACCTAAAGCAATTCGCTCTTCTTCTACGGAAGAATTTGACAATGATATTTCATTTATTTCAGAGACATATCCCAAAATAGCCTGCATGTCTAAAAGCATTTTTGGTTTTTCATCTTTTGTTACATTAATTCTAGCTAGTGACGACAAATTATCTAAATCCTGTTCTGTAAATGACATAATACTTTATATTTTAACACAAAGACGGCAAACATAATAACAAACAATAATCACACCCTTTAACTACTTAATTTTCATTAAAATAATCCATACCCCCACAGCTGAACCAATAACAAACACAGTAAAAATCATAAGAGTAAATACTGGTAGTGTAAATGTTATCATAGGTTATTTAGCCAAAAAGCAGACACGGATGTAATCATTCCAAGAATAAAAGTTATAATAATTATTAATATTACTGCAGGAATTGTAAGTGTAATCATAAAATATATTTTACTACAAATAACTAAGTGGGTTAAGATATCCTTCTTTTGGAGCAAGAGGCATAATCATATATGTACCGCACACTTTACTCTTATACTCTGTTGGACCAGATATATGAACAGAATCTGATGCATATACTGTAAAGTGAAGATGTGGACCAGTACTATAACCAGTATTACCTGAGAGGCCAATTTTTTGTCTTGATGCAACTTTCTCACCTGTTTCAACTTGAATTACCGATAAGTGAGCATATAGTGTAGTAAGCCCATTTGCATGTCTAATTAGAATCCATTTGCCATATGATACTCCATTGCACGCGGAATCAGTATTACCAGTTCCTAAAACAATACCAGCCCCTGCTGAATAAATAGGTGTTCCAGTCCTTACTCCAAAGTCTATACCATTATGCCCAGAACCATTATATACCTGCGGATTTTTTGTAGAAAATGCAGTTTTACCAAAATATTGTGTAACGTAAATATCCTCAACAGGATATTGAAGAACCCCCTTTCCTGTATCAGGCAGTTTGGATGCATCAACAAAAACTCTCAACTTTGACTCAACATCTAGCATTTCAGATTCAAGTTTATCTTTTTTTGCTTTTCTAACAGCAAGAAGTTTTTGATATTCACTTTCTCTATTTTTTGTCTGCACCAATAAGCTATTTTTATCTTTTGATGTTTGAGTAACTAAATCTTTTTGATTGGTAAGTGTTTTATTAAGATTTTCTAAAACATGTTTACTTGATTCATAGCTAGCCTTTTGCAAAGATAGTGACATTTTTATATCAATAAGCTCTCTAACTTTATGATTAATTGCTCGCGATGCTTCACTTCCTCTTTTCATAATTTCAATAGCATCAGAAAGATGCGACCCTGGGGCAAGTACTCCAATAAATGCAGGAATATATTGTTCTGATTGAGCTAATGACCTCAGAGATTCAGAAAGGGCTTTTTTGTTTCTGTCTAAAACACTTTCTGTTGAATCTATTCTACCTTTTGTTGTAGTAATGTTGTCTTGAGTCCTAAGAATACGTAATTTTGTATAACTAATATCTTTAGCTAAAAGAGCCTTACGGTTTTCCAAATTAATGAGTGCTTGTTTCAAAGTTTTTGCTTCACCTTGAGTCTTTGCCACTTTTGAACTATAGCTTTTGATTTCAGCATCAAGCGATTTAATTTGAGCAGATAGCGAGTCTAAATCACCTTGAAGTTCTTCTGCAGTTTGAGCAAACAACTGAATTGGTGAACTGTAAGAGAACAAAAAAATAAATACAAGTATTAATGATGGTATTTGACGTATTAACATACTTACTTATAAGTATACTATGAATCAAGTGACTGGCATGCATTATCAATGCGGATAACAACTTCTTCAACTCCTAATACATAACATATAGTGAAAGGATCTACAGACTTTTCCTGTCCTGATAATGCCATTCGAAGTGGCCACAACACATTTCCTTTTCCATTTTTTTCTGCATATTCCATAATTGATTGTTTCAGACTGTCTGGCGAGGAGAAATCAGCCTTAAGCAGCAACCCCTTAACTGATTTAAGATTTTGTGATGCTTCTGATTTATTGCTATTTTTCCAAACAATTTTTTCAACATCAACTACAGGTCTTTTTATAAAAAATCTGAACTCTGTATTATCAACTGTCGCCAAATCGCCATAATTAGAAATTTTTTCTATTACTGTTGGTAATAATTTTTTTAACATATCTTCGGGGTAATCTTTCATGTGTCTTTCTATGCTTTTCAATTGAACATCTACTGATTGTAATTTTATATGTTCCTTATTCACCCATGAAAGTTTTTCTTTATTAAAAATTGCACCGCCTTTATGGATTTTTGTAATATCAAAAACCTCAACTAATTCATCCAAAGTAAATATTTCTTTTTCACCACCAGGGTTAAACCCTATAAATGCCATGAAGTTTAGAATAGCTGATGGAAGATACCCCATATCACGATAATCTGTCACAGGAAGTGCTCCTTTTCTCTTTGAGAGCTTCGTTCTGTCTTCGGACAACACAAGTGGTAGGTGGGCATATATTGGCTGAGGAAATCCTAATGCTTCTCTAATGAGTATTTGTCGTGGAGTATTAGGAATATGATCTTCACCTCTTAATATATGAGTGACCCCTTCTTCATAATCATCAACTACAACAGCAATATGAAATAGTGGTTCTGAAATTGATTTTGCAATAACAAAATCTCCTAAATCTTTTGTATCAGTTTCTATTTTTCCACGAATTGCATCTTCAAATATTACTGTCTGTCCATTATTTTTAAATCTAACTAATTCTCTAATAACCCCACTTCCATCCTTTGCTTCTTCTTTTGAGATATATGCTTTTCCATCATTAATCAACTTCTGTAAATATTTTGTATGAGATTCTACATGTTCACTTTGTCTATATTTTTCATCATATGAAAGACCTAGCCATTCCAAACTTTCAACAATATTATCCTCATACTCTTTTTTACTACGTTCGCGGTCAGTATCTTCAATACGAAGAATAAATTTCCCTCCATTTTTTTTTGCGAACATATATGCGAACACCGCCGTCCGATAATTCCCCATATGTAGCAACCCTGTTGGACTAGGTGCAAATCGTGTAACAATTTTTGACGTAACCATATTTACACATTATATCATGAATAAATTCTAGAAACTTTTAAAAAATACTAACCATACTATTCAACTACCGTTATTTTTTATTTTTCCTTTTTAAAACACGTGTCATTTTTCGAGGAACGAAGAGTGACGAAGACATCCGAAGATAACAATCGTAGAACTAAAATATATAGTATGCACTTCCACTCGCCTTGTCTCCCGACACGATTTACTAATCGCCGGCTCCGTGATGTTTTAAAAGAAAAAATGAGAGGGTTGTTTAAATGCACACAAATTCAAAGTGAAAACTTCTACCTCACTTATTTTTCCTTATTTTACAATATTCTTACTGCTATTGACTTTTATACTTTTTAGTGTTAAAATTAAAAGAGGGAGTTTTTTGTTAACTCATTCAATTTTGAGCCATTACCTGGGAGATTCTCATGAGCACAGAGTTCTGGACGTACTTGTCCGCCCTTGTTGTCGGAATCAGTGGCTTTTACTACGCTATTCGTGCGTGGCAAGGCTCAATTTTTCCAAACCCTGTAAGTTGGGGTGTCTGGTCTGTGGTGGGGGTTGCTTTGTTTCTGGCGGCAGATTCATCAAAAGCTGAAGCTGTCTACTGGAGTACACTTGTCGGGGCCTGGAATCCAACCATGATAGCCGGGGTTATTCTATGGCGGTCAAGGAGTAAAGTATATGGGCTACAGAAACATGAAAAACAATGCCTCGCACTAGCTGCTGTCGGCTATTTCTTCTGGTTCTTGGTTCATGATCTGCCGGAGGTAGCACCGTGGTCAATGTACTTCATGATTGCCGTTGATTTGTTTGCTTTGTGGCCGACTTGGGTGCAAATTTATCGAGACCCATTATCGGATAAACCTTTTCCATGGATAATCTTCGGCTGGGGATTCGGGCTGTCTGGTTTTGCAATCGAAGTCAACACACTGGCAAACTGGGCACTTCCGATGTACATGTTTATTGGCTCGAATTTTGTTGCATTGCCAATGATTATCGGTCGCATTCGTCGGAAAGTACCACTGGCTCAATGGGTTTGAAAATGCCGTCATTTAATGGAAAATCGTTAGAGGGCGGTTTTCTTTTTGTATTATCTAAAGTCTAAAATCTAAAATCTAACGTCTACCCCTACGAATGTGACATTCCTATTCGAAGTATTTCTGCTCCAATTATCTTTGCAGCATTTCTACCATTATCAAATTTTTTCCCAGCTTCTGACATTTTTTTATAATTATCATTATTATCAAGTATACGAGAAATTTCTGAAAAAATGATCGACTTACCAATATTATCTTCTTCAATAACCGAAGCTGTACCTCTACTTGCCATGGCATATGCATTGCTGTGCTGGTCGCGGCTAATAGTCTCAGGTATAGGTATAACAAGCATTGGTAGTTGCCAAAGAGCAGCTTCTAACATCGATGAACTTCCTCGCGTAATAACCATATCAACTTTCGGATAAAACAAGGACATGTCAATAAAACCATCAACATAATAATGATTCTTGAACTGATGACCTTTCAACATTTCAGTTGTAATTTTTTTAACTTCCTCAAGATTATTTACACCAACCTGATGAACAATGTCATATTTATCTAACAATTCTGGAAGTATTTGCATTACTGCCTCATTTATTCTTTTGCTACCTTGCGCCCCACACAAAACCATAATTACGGGTCGCTCTTTATTTTCAAAAACCCTATTAAAGTTCTCTGGCGGTATTAGTGCTGAACGAATTGGTTGTCCAGTAAGTGCTGTTGTATTTGAGGGAAAAAATGGAGCAGCCTCTGGATAAGAAATGGCGACACGTGATGCGAACTTTCCACCAAACTTAGTAGTTCTACCTGGAACTGTATCACTCTCATGAACTACCACTGGTATTGAAAGGAATTTTGCGGCAAAAAGTGTAGGAAAACTAGCATATCCACCTTTCGCAAAAACAACATCAGGGTAGACTGAGTATAATTTTAAAATTGCAACTATACATCCATAAAAAGTTTTAAAAATATCAGTAACTGTTTCAAGAGATGGGTATACTCTTAATTTTCCAGCTGGAATCTGAATAAATTTTATCTGTTCATCAAAAAGCGCCTTTTCGTCATATGGTTTATCAGAAAAGAAAAAAACTTCTGGTTGAATTATTTTTTGTATAAATGTTTGAGTTCTAATACTTTCAATAACCGCTATTAACGGATAAAAGTGCCCTCCACCTGCTCCTGTAATTACTATTTTCATATATGAATGTTACTAGATTTAGAAATATTTAACAAAACCCCAAGCTCAAACAGTGCAATCATAAGTGCGGTTCCTCCATGGGATACAAGAGGGAGTGGTACACCTGTTAAGGGCAGTATTCCAAGCATAGATCCAATATTTAAAGTTGCCTGTGACATAATAATCACCACTATACCAATTGCTAACAATCTACCGAACTGGTCTCTAGTTTCTCTAAAAATAAAATACCCCCTACTCGCTACTATACCATAAAGAACTATAATATAAAGAGTCCCTAAAAATCCAACCTCCTCTCCTAGTACAGCAAAAATTGAGTCTCCTATAGGTTCAGGAAGGTAATTAAACTTCTGCACACTTTGTCCTAAACCTCTACCAGTGAGGCCGCCACCGCCGAGAGCTATTAATGACTGATTTAGTTGCCACGATGACCCCCTAGGGTCATGGGTGTTATTCAGAAAAGTTTTTACTCGTTCCAACATGTATGGTCTAACCATAATTAAAGTTACAAAACCCATCATTCCGATTAGTATTAGTATCTGAATGTGTCGTTTTCGTGCGCCACCAATAAAGTAAGTAATAAATGACGCCGACATTACAACGAGATATGTTCCAAAATCTGGCTGAGCTAAAAGAATAACAGAAACAGCTCCTGCTGCCAAAATATATGGGAGAAGGCCATATTTCCAATCCTTAAATTTACTGCGATATTTTGTACACCAATGAGCTACCACAAGGACAAAGGTGAATTTTAAAATCTCACTTGGTTGTACGGTGAATGAGCCTAAATCTATCCATCTGTGTGCTCCTCCATGATACCGTGAAAGAAATGGAACAAAAACTAAAGTAGTAACAAAGAGCGCAAGTCCAAAAAATGTATATGCGTGCTTCCTATACCAAGTAAAAGGAATAGTTGCCCCAATATATAATGCTAGCCCGCCACCAATAAGCGCATAGATGAGTTGTGTTTTTATGACAGAATAAAATTTAACTTCATTAACTGCTAGAACACCCAACGCCGCTGAACCAAAGATAACTAGACCACTTGCAAGTAGTAACACAATTGTAATTAGTAATAGTTTATCTACTTTTTGAAACATATTAATTTAACTTACTAACACAATAACCACACCTAAAAGCGCACACATGTATGATACTACCCAATACCTCATCGTCACTTTTGCCGACGACCACCCCTTTGCTTGAAAATGATGATGAAGAGGAGCTACAATAAATAATTTTCTTTTAAAAACTTTTTTCCATATCAATTGCAAAATAACAGATAATGTTGTTATCAAAAGTGGAAAAGCTATTATCGGCAAATACATAACCGCATCTGTCAAAAAGGCAATAACAGAGAGTGATAGAGAGAGGGCCAGCATTCCTGTTTCCGTAAGATAAAATAATGCCGGAGGGATGTTGAACCACAGGAAGGCCATTATTCCACCTAATACAACAAAGCAAAAGGCAGCAATATCAACTTGTCCATGAGCATACGCAATCATTCCGTAAGCAGTAAAGACTGCAGACATAACTCCACCAGATAATCCATCAACTCCATCAATTACTCCAGTAGAAAAAGTAGCTAAAGTTACAACAACAAAAAATAAAATAAAAAGTAATCCCCCTAAATGAATATGCCCATAGAAAGGAATATACACTGCATCTACACCAAGTTTTACATAAAACCACCACCCTGCGAATAACCCTAACATTGAAACAGCTGCCAAGCGAATTGGAAATGATAAACCACCCCCAATATAAGAATTTAACTTACTTCCAAATGCTTCTGCAACAAGCAGATCATCAATTGCACCAACGACAGCCCCCACAAACATAGCCATAAGTGGTAACCATGTCTGATTACGGGAAATGAATACTAATTTTTCTGTAAATGGCATTGGAAACACTTTTGATATAAACCAAAACAATAAAGCCGTCACAAATACCGAAATCCATACTACTGAACCACCCAACCTTGGTACTGGTAACTTCTCGTCATTATGAAGTGATGCTGTGATAGTAGCCTCTTTGCCATCAATTGTTTTTGTTACATTCTTTTTCTTCCAGAGTTTATTTCGTATCAAAAAACGCCCAATAATTGGCGCAATAATAATTCCAACGATAAAAGATACAACTGCTGGCAATAGTACTTTAAACGGGTCAAGTGCGAACATATTCGTATTATATCATATTAGGTAATTTGTAATATTGGATATCTTTTTATTAATGGTAGTTAACGAGATTTATAGAAAGTAAAGTTACTTTGAAACACTACTCAGCAAAGCTTTATATAATATCTCTACATCTGTAAATCTCTCTGTTAGGGTAGACCCTAATACAACAATAGCTACTGGATGTCCAATCAATATATCAACTACTATTACTAGATTTCCACCAGCGATATCTGTATAACCTGTCTTTGACATTTCTATACCGGGAAATTTATTTACATTTTGATTTGTATTTGGTATGCCTATTATTCTTCCGGTGTTCGCAGTTACATTTGTTCTTCTTCTTGTGGTTGCCTCAAAAACCTCAGGAAATTCTCTTCGTGCAAGTGCAGTTAATTTTGCAATTGAAAGTGCAGACCCTTCCCCTCCAATTTTTCCATTTTCGTCTAACCCAGCTGGGCTAGTAAAATGTAAATCAAGACCGAGTGTTGTTGCATCAGTATTCATTTGTGATATAAAAAAATTTCTTCCACCTAATCCATCGGCTATAGCTTGAGCTCCATCATTTGACGAAAAGACAAGTGTATATTTAAGTAATTCATCTAAATTAAATATTTGCCCTTTTTTTAATCCTAAATCATATGCCCCATCTATACTAGACTGACCAATTGTTATATTTTTAGTTTTATCATTATGTATACGCGCAGTAAGAGCAGTCATCACTTTTGTAATACTTGCAACAGGTAAAACATCACTCGAATTTTTTTCAGAAATTATTTTCTTATCCACAATATCATATACTACATATGATTTTGCTCTAACATCAATACCATCAAAAGATGAGCTACTGAATAGTTCTGGAACTTCTTTGACTTCACTAGTAACTAATTTTTTTTCTAACACATGTACAACTGGTCTCTGTATATTAGAAAGTATAAGAACAGATAACACAGCAAATCCGTAGATAATAGCACTGTCTACTTGATTGTACTTCGAATGTCTAATCATAACCTGAAAAAGCTACGCCTCTGTTGTTTCTAATTTCTCAATTAACTCTGAATGAATTTTTTGATAGTCTGGTAAATCCTCTACTTTTGTAATACCAAGATGCTTAAGTGCATCCGTAGTTAATGTACAAACCTCACCATTTCTAATAATTAGACCCCTAACGAGCAGTGTTCGAATAGATTGAGATGATTGCACTCCTCGTATATATGAGATTTGTTCTCGCGTCCCATTCCCTAAGTAGGCCACTAGGGTTAATACTTGTAATGTAGCAGGAGTAAGATCACCCTTTAATTCTTCTTTCCAAAACGTATCTACTAATTCTGACTGTATTGCCTGAGTTACGATAGAAAGTTCATCTTTATTACGAAGAATAGAGAGTCCAACATTTGCAAGAGCTACACCAAGCTCATCTATATGTTTTTCTACATCATCTGTTGTTGTTCCTAGAATGTTTGCAATAGTAGCAATTGGTAAAGGGTCGCCAGATAAATATAGAATTGTAACGAGTTTTTGAAGCATATTATTTATAAGTGTATCATATTTGTGCTTTAAATATTGTTAGATAATAACTAATTTGTTAATAAATAGATTAAATAAACTAATTACTCTTTAAAATATTTATTTCACCTCCATCTGCGTGTTGCACTGCATTAATTGACCCAGAACGAAGAAGTTCTAACATCGCAATAAAATTAACAATTAGTAGTTTTTTACGTTCTTCGATTGTAGAACCGGTGTCAGCCAAACTTTGTAAAGTTACTTCCTTCGCTGTACGCACACGCTCTAATAAATTTTCAATTACGTTTTCAATTCGTAAGGCCTGCTCAACCGCTACTTTTACCAACTGTTTAGGTGAAACAAATGACATTAAAGTTAGTGACGCAATAGATTGTAGAAATATACTAGTCACCCTATTGTCAGGAACAAAAACTGGATCACCTTTGTATTTCATATACTCTCGAGAATGAAGTATTTTTTTCATATACACGGAAGAGAGTTTTGTACACGCATTGGTGAGCATTGCATAAAGTTCTAACTTTCTTTCTAAGTCATGAACCTGTTTTTCTTCCTCTTCTGTATACACAACTCCAGGGAGAAGAGACTTCGCCTTCATTAGAATAAGAGTAGACGCAACTACAATAAATTGTGAAATATCAACTAGGTTTTTTTGTTCTAATGTTTTTATATATGCTATATATTCATCAGCAACAGAAACTAGAGATATTTCTGTAATAGAAAGTTTTCTCTGCTCAATTAATTCGAGTAGTTTTGTATAAGGCCCCTCATATCTATCTAGTTTTACAGTAAATTCCATGTTACTAGTATACAGTAGCTACTGTGTGTGGCCAGTTGATAAACATTACGTTGGTTAATTTACTATCTAAGCATATTCCAGATTTTTGGATCTTGTCCTCCATCAATTTTGAATATCGCAACACCTCCCAATTTGTATAATTTTGCTATGCGAATTTTATCCGCAATAGCTCCGGCATCTGAATACCAAACAAGATATTTTTTCATTCCACCCAATTGTTCACCATTTACTCCTGTTGATGTTGCATATACGAAATTAACCTCCCCAGCTCCATTACGCATTGGTGTAATATTAAGACTTCTGGCAAGATCATCTGCATAATTCCAATTCATTGAACCCACTCTTGAATACTTGATATCAGAAACAATGTTTGTTTTTTGGATTATTTCATATTTGTAACCATAAGTTGGCACACCAAGAATTATTTTTTTAGCAGGGATATCCCACATAGCAAATGTTATAACTTTTTTAATCCATTCTATATCAGCAACTGGTTTGTATATAATATCGCTATTATTATTTTCTAGTAATGCGTCATCACCAGCCTGGTCATAAGCCATTATGCGCACTTGGTCACATACTTTACCTATAACTTTATAATCATTTGAATACTCCACTCTTGAAAGTATTTTTTTTGAAGTTGTTGCGTATCTACTTTCTGGTGGTGTGCGTGCTTCTATGGTACAAATTAGTTTTTTACCAGTTTTGTGTAAATCTCTCGAAAGTCCAGTTAGAAAATCCGAGAAGTATGGACCCGTTTCTGCTAATTTTGCCTCATAATCAATATCTATTCCGTCGAATTTATTTTTATTAACAAGTTCAACAATTTCCTTTATATGAGCATTTCTAGATTTTCTTTGTGCAAGTAATAGATATTGAATATTTTTTTCTTTTTCATTGTGGGGGTATGACAAAATACTCGGATAAATTTTTACCCCTTTCTTTTTTGCTTCAGTAATTAATGTAGTCCAAGGTTCCTCATCAATTTTCAAAACATTATTTATACTTCCATCTGTTTGCAATTCATAAGCAAAAGGACTAATTTGTGTTACTTTATCCAAATTAGGAAGTGTACTACTCGCCCCCTCTGTCTTTCGCCAATATGGAATCCAAATTGCAGTATCAAAAGGATTTTTTGTCAAAGCAAATACCCCTTCTGTTAGAGATGCAAAAATAAAAATAATTACTAATATTCTCTTCATAGTTTTATTATACATTTATATATAAAAAAGGAAAACTAGACACAAAATCTGCATCTAGTTTTCCTTTTGTTTAAATTTTTACACCCTATTGTGAGAGTAAATTATCTATCCTATTTATGTCTCTTGGAAACATTGTTGCTTCTTTTATATTTTCAAGACCTAAAAACTTTGACGTTATTCTCTCAAGTCCAAGTCCAAGTCCTCCATGTGGAGGCATGCCGTATTTGAAGGCTTGTAAATAATATCTGAATTGATTAGAATTTAAACCTTTATTTTCCATTGACTTAACTAATTTTTCATAGTTATGAATACGCTGACCACCAGTTGTTATTTCTACACCCCTGAACAATAAATCAAAGCCTTTTGCATAACCAATATCATTTTCATCCTCATACGTATACATCGGTCTTTTACTAATTGGAAAATGAGTTATGAAAATAAAATCTGAGTTAAAATTCTTCTTTGCGTATTCACAAAGCCAGCGTTCATGCTGTGGTTCTAAGTCTGGTTCTTGTGAGCAATCTTCTCCAAACTCTTTTTTAATTATTTGTTGAGCCTCTCTCAATTTCATAACTGGAACATTTTCTGGAAGCTCAGGGAATGTTGCGTTGAGTAATTCAAATTCTCTGGTGCATTCCTTCTTTAGCGCTGAGATAATATAACGCAATAGAGAGGTCTCCATCTCAATAATATCCGTATGATCTTTTATAAATCCCATTTCAAAATCAAGGCTTGTATATTCGTTCAGATGGCGAGAAGTCGCGTGTTTTTCAGCACGATAAACATTCCCAGTAGTAAAGACCCTTTCAAAAACTCCGACCATTATTTGTTTATAAAATTGTGGACTTTGCGCTAAATGAGCAGTGTGTCCAAAATATTCCAAATCAAAAGAATTTGCCCCACCTTCGGCGTCTTCACCTATAAGTTTTGGTGCTTGGAACTCAGTAAAACCCTCAGTAATCAAAAACTCGCGAAATGCTTTTAAAATAGTTGACTGAACCTTAAATATTGATTTGTACTTTTCTCCTCGAAGGGTATACGGCAATAGGTCTAAGTGGGTATCAAGATTAACTTCTGAACCAAGCTCAAATGGTACATCTTGAGCTTCTGCTATAACTTCAATCGTAAGAACTTCGAGTTCTACGTCGCCATTTATAACACCCTCCTTAATATTTCTCTCTGGACGTTTGTTTACTTGTGCAGTAACTGAAACAATCCACTCAGGACGAACTTTTTGTGCTACATCAAGGGCTTCCACATGATTAGGTAACACTACCGCTTGCACCTTACCTGTTACATCGCGCAAGTCCAAGAAAACCATTTTTCCTTGGTCACGACGAACATCAATCCATCCTTTAACAGTTACTTCACTTCCAACACTTTTAGAAATATCTTTAATATAAGTTCTTGCCATAAAATTAAAATAGTCCGTAAACAAACATTTATTACATCTAGGCCTTGCCTAGATGTAAATTGTTTGTGTACGGACGATTACGGAGAACCGTGGTGCCACCATACCTTGCTACTTATTGTAGCCACTCTTATTTATTAAATTAGTCCTTCGCTCCGAAGTTGTCAGCTTCATCAATGCTTACATTTATACTATCACATTAAAAATAGCAAGCAAGAAGAAGTGTGTAGGTCTTGCCTTGACATAAGATATAGAAAAGAAAATCCCCACAAACGATGTTCTTGTTCATGGGGACGGATGATTCCTTAATACATTGATGACTACTTTCAAAGGGTACTCACGTTGTCTATGAAGTTTGCTCTTTGTTCTGGCTAGGTCTCAGGTATCGGACCGACTTCTCGACGTTTTCCTTTTTCGACACACAGGGATGGTATTTCACTGTTGGCTCCACGACGTCTAGCGACGTAAAGGTTATTCAACCTACTTCCCAGTACATAAGGATTAAGATTGACCTCGGTTCAACGCCTCCCACCTATTCTACACAATGCGTATCTATTGATTTCATTAGGTGATGGATTCGAACCATCTAACAGAATACAACGAGATACCTCTACCTCGTTCTGTCACCAGTTTCACCTTTGGTGTGATGAAGACGTCGAAACCCTACTTTCCCCGAGTTTCGTCCAAGGCCATTTTTACATCAATTTGTATTAAGGAACCAAATAAATACTATCAAAAACTAAAAATTATTGCAAACCAACTTGCTTACGTATAACACTCATTTTTTCTTCTGCTTTTTTTTGTGCAGACTCACCCCCTTCTTTTAAAAGATTAAGTATAAAAGATGTATCGGCTACTAGTTCATCGTACTTTTCTTTTTTACCTTCACGCCATTTCATTAAAGTCTCAAAAAGTTCATCCTTAGCTTGTTTGTATCCATAACCACCATTTTCAAATTTTGCACGAAGACTTTTATTTTCTTCCTCACTCAAAAACAGTTTGTGAATTTTATAAATATTATTTTCATCTGGATTCTTCTTTTCTTCTGGACTAGCGCTATCAGTAACAATACTCATAACTTTTTTCTTCAAATCTTCATCTGAGCAAAACAATTCAATGTGATTGTTATAACCTTTACTCATTTTCTGTCCATCAATACCAGGAAGTGATGCCACACTCTCGACAATTAAATCTTTTGGAAGTTTAAACTCATCTATGTTGTAGGCACGATTATAATATCCAGCAATATCACGTGCGTATTCTACATGTTGTTTCTGGTCTGCTCCCACCGGAACAATATCTGCACCATAAATCAAAATATCCGCTGCCATAAGTACTGGGTAATCAAAAAGACCTAAATTAACATCCTCATTTTTAGCCTCTCTGTCTTTAAACGCATGAGCTCGCATCATATAAGGCATTGTCACGAGATTATTAAATATCCAAGTGAGTTCTGTAACTTGAGGAACCGATGACTGTTTGAACAAAATAACTTTAGAAAGGTCTAGCCCGCAAGCAATATATGATGCTACAGCTTCAATTGTTTGAGTTCTCAATTCATCTCCATTTCTAACAGTTGTTAGTGCATGATAATCAGCAATAAAAACATAGCTCTCAAATTCACCAGAACTTGAAAGGTCTATATTTTGCTTCATCGCCCCAAAGTAATTACCAAAATGTAATCGTCCAGTTGGTTTAATTCCAGAAACTAAGATTTTCTTTGACATGTCCTTTAGTGTATCAAAAATCAATAAAAATGCACTCTTAATTACGATGTCTCCCCTTCTTTTTTAGGCATAATTTTTTCCTCTTCCAGAATGAATCTTCCGACAACAGTTCCAAGTATCATACCAACAATTGACGCAAGAAAACCAACGAATGTTCCAGGTATTTCAGATGTCGTTACATAAAGATTCCAATACTGCCATGTACACACCCCAAGAATAATTGAAAGTAGTGCTCCAAATGAATTTGCTTTTTTACTATAAAGCCCAACGACAAGTGGAATAAAACCAGCGACCAATGTTACAGAATATGCACTAGCAACCAAATCATAAATTCGTGCATCATCTTTCATAGCCAAAAATATTCCACCAAAAGAAATAAGAATAACAGCAGCACGAATAATATGCAGTCTTAGATTATCTGAAATTTCTGTAAAGAATGGTTTGATAACATTCTCTGCAAGGAGTGTACCTGGTGCAAGAAGAGCACCGGATGCGGTAGAAATAATAGCAGAAATAAGTGCTCCAAAAAATAATACCTGCACAATTATAGGGGTATGATTTTGCACAAGTGTCAGCACTAGATTCTGTGGATCATTTGCAAGGACATCTGGATACAAAATACGAGCCACGCCAGCAATAAAAAGTGGCATAAGAACAATAGTAAAATAAAGAAGACCTCCTACAATTGATGCCCATACGGAGATGGTTGCTGACTTAGCACTCATGGCGCGTTGATAAACATCTTGCTGTGGAATTGAGCCAAAACCAATAGTCATAAGGGCTGTTACAAATATTATCCACTCAGTTAATGACCCTGACATACTAGGTGTGACTTTCCAATACTCAGGTGGTGTTTGACTAATAAGAACATCGAGTCCACCGATTTTTGAAAGTGCATAAGCAAAAATTGCCCCAAGCCCTACAATAATAACAACGGACTGTATAGTATCAAGGAGAGCCACTGAATACATTCCACCAAAAAATGTATATAGTGTTACAATCGAAGCTGCTAGTAAAATAGCCCATTGCAAAGAAAGAGTAGGAATAACAATAGAAAGTACAAGTCCAAGTGCTAAGAATTGTGCAGCAACCCAACCAAAGTAACTAATAATAATCGCAACAGACAAGAACACTGCAATAATTGTATTATAACGATTCTTAAAATAATCCCCAATTGTTAAAAAATTCAATTCATATAATTTTCTATTAAAAAATAATCCTGCAATAATAAGACAGAGAGCGGCACCGAACGGGTCTTCAATAACATTAGTAAACCCACCTTCTGCGAACTTGGTACTTGCTCCTAATATAGACTCACTACCAAACCATGTTGCAAACACCGTAGCAAGAGCCATATAAAATGGAAGTGAACGTCCCGCCAAAACATAATCACCGGTATTTTTAACTTTACGACTAGCGTAAATTCCTATTGGTAACATAATGAGCACATAGGCAATAACTGCGTATTGTACAAGCATATTTTTATATTATATAAGTGTACATAATCAAAGGGGAAAAAGAAAGACCCCGAATCCACGGAGTCTTTTTGATACAACTACTATTTTCATTGAAACTTTCTCTGCTCTAACACCTTTGTGATATTCCTCAATCTCTCTATTTCCCGTCTACATTCTGCAAGAATGCACAGGGGGGCATGTTGTGCCCGTAGAATCTTCTCACGTTTGATGGCGCGACTAGTTTCAATCCAAACAACGAAAGAAAGTCCCTTATAAAGAGCTCTTCCATTTTCTGAAAGTGACACTTCACGGTACAGAACAAATCTCCTCTTCAAAATACTACTGATTCGATTGATTGAAAAAAGAGCAAAAACAACTCTCTCCTTGATAATGTCATCGATCGACAGTTTCTTATTCTTCTGAACTATCCTCGTCCAACTGAGTTCGACCTTAAGATCCTCCTCTTTCGGTAAATCTATGCTCGGAAAAAGAATATCGGATCCAAGAACACAAATCTTGACATCAAATGGATCTTTACCAAAAACAACATAAAGATCTTCCTCTTTAAGGAACGGCAAACGAAGAGGTCTAATGACTTCAAAAAAACGAAGAGAGAGGAGTGTATTGATAGCATCAATATCCCCAATCAAAAACAAATCTGCTAAGGCTGATATTTCAGCATCATCCTTAGCTTCTTGATTTAGTAGACCAGAGAACTGACTGTTCATTCTTTCGATGAAAGCACTTGCGTGTACTGAAGTTCTGTCCGACATGTCTTCCCCCCATATTCAAGAATTTTGAAACATCCAAAATGTATTCTAAACTATCAAAATGATATGTCAATACATACAAAATATACATGCTGGACATGTCTATTTGTTTAATATGTATTTTTATTCACCGAGTATTCTATAGCCCCTCCTCCTGTAACCCTTCCACTAATTCCATTGCCTTCCTAGAAAGCTTTTTAGGCATATGAATATTGAGTTTTACTAATATATCACCTCTTTTTCCTTTATCGTGAATATGGGGCACTCCACGGCCTTTTACACGTAAAATTTCACCTGTTTGAGCTCCTGAAGGAACATCAATCTCTACTTTCCCGTCCAGACCATCGATAGTATGCTTTACGCCAAGCAATGCGTCTGTTAATTTAATTTCATCTGTTATGACGAGGTCATTTCCTTCACGTTTCCAGATTTTGTGTGGTGTTACGTTTATCTTCACATACAAATCTCCTGAAACTCCACCTGACACGGCTTCACCCATTTGTGACATACGAATCATTTCACCATTTCCCATTCCTGCAGGAATAGCGATATTGACCTCCTCGCGGTCATTAACAACACCTTGCCCCTTACAATTATTACATTTCTCTTCTGGAATTTGTCCTACTCCACGGCAATTATCGCAAGTGCGAACTGTTTGGAAATTACCCATGAATGTTTTCTTTACATCATGAACTTTTCCTTGACCATTACATGTAGTGCATGTTTTCTTTTTTGTTCCAACTTTCGCACCACTACCAGTACATGTTTTACAAGTGCTTACTTTTGAAAGTAAAACATTTCTCTCTGTTCCGAAAATTGCTTCAGTAAAAGGGACATCAATTTCAAGTGAAATATCTCTTCCTCTTTTTGGACCCCTACCTCCACCACCTCCTCCAAACACATCTCCGAATATATCTCCAAGGTCACCGAAATCAAATTGCATGTCAGCAAAATCAGATTGATTGAACCCTCCAAAACCACCGAATCCTCCAGCTCCACCCTGTGGTCCTTGCCCATTGAATGTCTGACCGTATGTATCATACTCCTTCCTTTTCTTTTCGTCAGAGAGAGTTTGATATGCCTCGTTTATTTCTTTAAACTTTGCTTCATCTCCACCTTTTTTATCTGGGTGATATTTTGCTGCAAGTTTATAAAACGCTTTTTTAATATCGTCTTTTGTAGCCCCTTTTTCTACACCAAGTAAATTGTAGTAATCTTTTGTTGCCATAATTAACTTTATTCTAACATAAACTATGCATTTGTACTTGTGTCATCTTTTTTAGATTCTTCAGCTCCAGCCTGTTCATTAGAATCCACTTTTTCAGCACCATCATCTTTCGGAGCTTCTGTTGATTCAGTTGCTGTAGATTCTTGTGCTGCATCATTGGCGGATTTCATTGCTTCACCAATCTTCATCATCTTTTCTGAAAGAGATTCAGTAGCTTTTGTAAGAACATCTTTATCCTCTCCACCGCGAGCAGTCTTCACATCTCCAATTGCATCAGTTACTTCTTTTTTAATTTCATCACTAATTTTATCTCCGGCATCCTTCAATGCTTTTTCTGCAGTATGCACCATTGCATCTGCCATATTCTTAGTTTCAACTAATTCCATCTTCTTCTTGTCTTCATCAGCGTGAGATTCAGCGTCAGATTGCATACGCTTAATATCTTCATCTGTTAGCCCTGACGATGCTTCAATACGAATAGTCTGCACCTTACCTGAGGTTTTATCCTTTGCAGTAACATTAAGAATACCGTTAGCATCTACGTCAAAAGTAACCTCCACTTGTGGCATACCACGTGGTGCAGGTGGAATACCGTCTAGAATAAATCTTCCTAATGACTTATTATCAGCTGCAAGTGGTCTTTCACCTTGTGTGATGTGAATCTCCACTGATGTTTGATTATCTGATGCTGTAGAGAAAATCTGTGACTTTGATGTTGGAATAGTCATATTTTTTTCTACAAGTTTTGTTGCAACACCACCCATTGTTTCTATACCAAGTGAAAGTGGAATAACATCAAGAAGAAGAACATCTTTCACATCTCCTTGTAATACTCCTGCTTGTACAGCAGCACCTAGTGCTACCACTTCGTCAGGATTAATTGAACGATTTGGTTCTTTGCCAAAAAGTTCTTTCACTGCTTCAAGTATCATTGGCATACGAGTCTGACCTCCAACCATAATGATTTCATGAATTTCCTCTTTTTTAAATGGTGAAGCAGCAATTGCTCTTTTTGTAATCTCAATAGAACGCTCAACGAACTCTTTTGAAATTTCTTCAAGCTTCGCACGTGTTACCTTTACAACTAAATGCTTTGGTCCATCGGCTCCTGATGTAATGAATGGAAGATTGATTTCTGTTTCCATTTGAGTAGAAAGTTCATGCTTTGCTTTCTCAGCTGCCTCATCCAATCTTTGTAATGCAAGAGCATCTTTTGAAACATCAATACCTTGGTCCTTTTTAAATTCTGCAGCAATATATTCCACGAATTTCTGGTCAATATCTCTACCACCTAAATGTGAATCTCCATCTACTGACTTAACCTCTACAACACCATCACCTACTTCAAGGATAGAAATATCGAATGTTCCTCCTCCAAAGTCATACACTGCTATTTTTTCATTCTTAGCACTATTAAATCCATACGCAAGAGCTGCTGCTGTTGGTTCAGGAATAATACGCATAACTTCAAGCCCTGCAATTTTACCCGCATCAATGGTAGCTTGTCTCTGAGTGTCATTGAAGTACGCAGGAACAGTAATAACAGCCTGAGTAACAGTCTCACCCGTCTTTGCTTCTACATCTGATTTAATTTTTTGTAAAATCATCGCACTAATTTCCTCTGGACGACTATCTTTACCACCAAGTGAAATAGACACTCCACCATTACTACTTGCTTTTAATTTGTAAGCTATACGCGGAATATCATTTTGTACTTCCTCGTCGGCAAAAGAATGACCCATGAATCTTTTTACGCCATAAATAGTATTTTCTGGATTAGTTACAGCTTGTCGTTTTGCAATTTGACCTACTGCACGCTCTCCATTTTTGTTAACTGAAACAACAGATGGTGTTGTGCGGTTACCCTCAGCATTCTCAATAATTTTTGGTTGTCCCGCTTCTATGATTGCCACCGCTGAGTTTGTTGTTCCTAAATCAATTCCAATTATTTTTGCCATATGTTTTTATAGTTATTTGTTATTTGTTGTTAATTAAATTCAAACCTTAATTCTCATTCTTATATTGACCGACATGAACTCTTGCTGGACGTAATATACTGTCATTCATTTTATATCCATTTTGTAACACTTTCACTATTTTTTCATCATCACTTTCTTTTTCAACATTTACAGATTCCATTGTTTCGTGTAGTTCAGGATTAAATGTATCTCCAACCTTTCCGAACTGCGTAACCCCTTCACCTTCTAGAACGGTACGGAATTGATTGAAAATATATTCTATTCCAACCCTCCAATTCTTGTCTACTTTTTCCCAGCTTTCGGTATTTCCTTGTGCCATGTCATATGAATCTAGTACTGGAAGCAATTCTTCAATGAATCTTTTTGTTGCAAATTTTCTATTTGAAGCTTGATTGTTCTCTACTTCTTTTTTAAAGTTCACATAATCTGCTCTTGTACGTTGACTCAAATCCAGATACTCCTGCTTCTCTGCTTCTAGCTTCTTAATCTTTTCACGAAGTTTTTTTACAGTTAATTTTATGCTTTGTTCACCGTCCTCATCTATGTCCTCGAATGAAATATCATCTTCATTATCGTTAGGAGTTGTTAGTTCTTCGTTAGGGTTTACTTGTTCTTCTTGAGTTATATCATCATTTATTATTTCTTCATCTTTATTCATATTTAACTTTCAATATCATTACAAAATCTTACTAATTATTACCAAGTACTGTCTTTACTCCATTTTCTACCGTGTCTGTGCATCTGTTATTGTCAGTATAGCATTTTCCTCGCACATAATATATATAAATTATATTGAAAAAAAAGTCAAGAAAAATGCCAACACTTTTGGAGTTGGCAAAAATAACTATTTCAATGTTTGACAGTTTTGATCCCCGGAAACTGTACATTTGAACACCAAGTAAAGAACGTATCAAATCGATATGCGCTTTCGGCAGACACAACAATTTCTTTTGTGTCAAAACCATTTGGGCCCAGATCACCTAATACTTGACTAGTCCTAGCGCGTGTAAGTCGACTTCTGGTAGTAAAACGTACCTGTTGTGTTTTTAGCTTGAGAGTCTTTGTTGTGGAAAGGAAAGCAAACTCGTAATCTCCATTAGGCAAGCCCATAATTGAAGTTACTACCAAAGAACGCTCGAAATTAGAGTTCATTTCTCTTCTCCTATTTAAATAAGTTTCGATAACTATTAGGCAAAAACTTTCTAAAACAATACTATCACACTAGACTTGATTTTCAAAAAAATATCATCTTGTTGTTGCACTCAAAATATCAGTCAAATTTTCTCTATTAAATACACCAGAATTTAAAATTTTATCCCTTGATTGATTCTTTTGTCCAGTCTTTGAATTCAGGTACTTTGACAAAAATGTTCTTAGGACATCTATGCGTTTATTAGGGTGACCGGTCCCAAATGTTTTAACCTCATTAATATTATCTTTATTCATTTCATCTATAAGCATAGTCGCAGCTTCATTTACCACAGCAAGATTTTCTTCTTGTCCACTTAGATGTTCCATCAAACTTCCTATTTCTTTTTCTTCTTCGATATATTTATTCCCCCCAACAGCAGCAACTACTCCTACTGCAGCAACACCAAACATTTTGCCTAAAAAACTTCTTCTACTTGGATCACTTGGTCCACCACTATTATTTTCTGGAGTATTCATATGTTTTAATTATTAATTAATTTTAGCATGTTAATTACACAAATTAAAACCACCCTGTTGTGGGTGGTTTTAATTTGTATTAACGCTTTGACCAAGTTGGTGCCTTACGAGCCTTCTTAAGCCCGAATTTCTTTCTTTCAACTTGTCTTGAATCACGCTTTAGAAAACCAAGTTTCTTAAGAGTGTTTTTGATGTCCTCATCACGAAGAACAAGAGTACGCGAAAGTCCATGACGAACTGCTTCTGCTTGCGCATGAATACCACCACCCAGAACATGAACCGATACGAAAAATTTATCTCCAACTTCAGACTTTGTAATTGCCTCCTGTACGATAGTTTGAAGTTCCTCTGTCACAAAATAATCCTTAAGTTCTTTGTCATTAACAACAAAAGATGTTTTTGCAGCTGGAGTAATACGAACACGAGCAATTGCAGTCTTGCGACGTCCCACTGCCTCTATGTATCTTTGTTTTGTTTCTGTAGCCATATATTATATAAATTATTATTCTTCTATCACAAGATTTTTCATGCGAATATCTTGAAGTTTGTTTTTTGGAAGCATTCCACGCACAGCGTGTGTAAGTAGTTCTGAATATCCTTTCTTTTCTACTACATATGAAAGAGGCATCTCCTTAAGTCCTCCTGGGTAACCAGAATATGATTTATGAACACTCACTTTCATTTTATTACCAGTAACTTTAATTTTTGAAGCATTAGTAACTTTTACTGAAACTTCAGCTACACGATTTTTTACAAAATGAATACTATTTTTTGCATTAAGAAGAGCAGCTACTTCTGTAGCGATTCGTCCTAATGATCTGTCTGTTGCGTCAATAATGTGGTTCATAGTAGTAAAATTATACAAATTCGATAATGGCTTTTTCAGTACCGTCTGAAATACGTGTAGGAAGTTTCAGAATACGAGTATACCCACCAGTTACTGCTTTATACTTCACAGCATATTCAGCAAATAGTTTTGAGGTTTCGATATCTTGATTCATGATACGAGACATAATAAGACGACGACGTGATACAGTATCCTCCTTTGCAAGAGTAACCAGCTTCTCAACAAAAGGACGAATCTCTTTTGCGCGAGCAAGTGTAGTCTCAATGCGTCCATGACGAATTAAATTAACAAGAAGTCCACGCACAAATGCTTTGCGCTCGTTTTTTTCTCGTCCGAATTTTCTGAATGATTTGTGGTTTTTCATACGTTGTCTGTTTAGTGCTCTACTATATCATGATTTTGCACTTTTTGCTATGCTTTTAGTTCAAGACCAAGGTCAAATAGTGCTTTTTTAATTTCAGTAATACCTTTTTCACCTAGCCCATCAGCTGAAAGCAAATCAGCTTCTGTCTTACGAGCAAGACCCCCTGCTGTACGAATTGATGCTGTAACAAGTGCATTTTCAGTACGAGTTGATAGTCCTAGGTCTTCAATCTTCACTTTACTTGCATCAGTTAGATCAAGTGAGTCAGATGAATCGACGATAGGTTCCTGCTTAGCTTCTTTAGGCATGTCAATAACCTCAGCTCTAAATCCTACAATTGATTGAAGCTGTGTAATCATTGTGTGAATAGAAGATTCAAGAACTTCATGAGGTGTAATTGTCCCATCTGTTTCGATAGAAATACGCAAACGGTTGTGATCTGTTCTGTCACCCACACGCATGTTCTCAACTTCGTAGCTAGCACGACGGATAGGAGTAAATGATGCATCAAGAACAATAGTTCCGATGTCTGCCTTATCTTTAATTAAAACTTCTCTTGGTACATATCCTAGACCCTTCTCAATTGTAATTTCAATTGCTAAGTCCACATCTTTTGAAGTTGACTCACAGATGTATTGGTCCTTATTCATGATTTCAAGTTGTGAAGGAATTGTTATATCACTTGCAGCAATTGTCCTTGCTCCCTTTATATGGAGAGTTGCTTTTTGAGCATCATCACCATGTAACTTAAAACGAGTCTTCTTAAGGTTAAGAATAATAGCGATTACATCTTCTTTTATTCCATCAATAGCAGAGAATTCGTGCTTTACACCATCAATTGAAAGTGAAGTTATTGAAGCCCCAGAAACAGATGAAAGAATAATACGACGTAATGAATTCCCTAAAGTATGTCCATACCCAGGGTATAATCCGTCTATCTCGTACACGCCAGAAGTGGCGTCTTCTTTAACGATTCTTGGCTTTGAAGGCAAAATGATAGAATGTGAAGACATATGCAAAATTATGGTCTTAGTTATTAGTTATAGGCACAAAACAATATTGAAACTTGAAACACAAACAAATCCCTCTTATAAGTAAAGTTACCCTATTCTAACCCAGAATTGCAAAATATGCAAGTATGTGTTAGTGGATATCCAATTAGATTTTAGAGATTAGATTTTAGAAATTAGATATATGTTTTATATTCATCTAAAATCTAACACCTAAAGTCTAAAATCAGACTTATCGTGAATAATACTCAAGCACCTTCTGAGTATCGAACATTCCCTCAACTTCCCGCACAGAACTTTTAACTTCAGCTGAAAATGTCGCAGGATCCACAGTTAGAACATAACTTGGAGCTGCAGCAGTTAATTTCTCTGTAAGGTTTTCAAAAACCTTTGCCTTCTTACTACCCTCACGGATAGAGACAACGTCAGATATTTTTGCTTGATAAGAAGCAACATTGATACGACGACCATTAACCAGAATATGACCATGTGATACTAACTGACGAGCAAGTGCGCGAGTATTAGCAAACCCAGCACGGTATACAATGTTATCTAATCTTGATTCTAGTTCACGTGCGAGTTTAAGTGCAGGTGTAACTGATCCTTCACCTGATTCATGAGATGATGTAGCCCTCTTTACATACATTGAAAATTGCTTTTCCATAAGACCGTAAGTCACCCTCATCTTTTGTTTTGCTCGAAGTTGCTCTCCGTATTCAGATAAGTTTGAACGATGCTTTCGCTCACTGTCTAATTTTCCTGGGGCATAAGGACGTCTTTTGTACGCACACTTCTCACGGCCACATAGTGACTCTCCGAGACGACGACAACTTTTACAGATAATTCTACTCATATATTTTTATAATTTATTATTAAACGTGACGAGGCTTACGCGGCTTTGGTCCATTATGTGGAACTGGTGTCTTGTCGATAATAGAGACTACATCAACTCCAAAAGTTGAAAAGCCTCTAATGGCTGATTCACGGCCAGAACCAACACCTTTTACCACAACAGCTACCTCCTTTATTCCTACCTGTTGAGCTTTCTCACCGATAAGCTCTCCGATTTTTGAAGCAGCAAAAGGAGTTCCTTTCTTTGCACCTTTGAATCCAAGAGATCCTGATGAAGACCATGCCAAAATATTACCAGACTTGTCTGAAAGTGAAAGACGAGTGTTGTTGTATGAAGATTCAACATAAAGAACACCTTCAACAATTTTCTTCTTGATTACTTTAGCAAGTGAACGTGCCTTTAGGGCACTATCCACACCAGAACTATTCTTTTTTACTATTCGTTTCTTTCCCATAATGATTTTATAATATTAATTTTTAGGTCTTTTCAGTCTTACGGCGTCCACTACCCATAGTACGACGAACGTTTCCACGCACTGTTCTACTATTTGTTTTTGTACGCTGACCACGAGCTGGTAAATGCTTAATGTGTCTTACCCCTCTGTATGCCTTAATATCTTTAAGACGCTTGATGTGTTGCTGCGTCTCACGCTTTAGGTCTCCTTCTGTTTTAAAAAGTTCAATTTCACGACGGATTAGATTTTCTTCATCTGCAGTAAGTGCAGTAGTCTTCATTCCAACATCTAAACCACATTTTTCTATAATTTTTATAGCACGAGGACGTCCGACACCATACACTGCTGTAAGAGCAATTTCTAGACGTTTATTTTCTGGGAGATTTATACCTGAGATACGCATATAATTAGTTGGTGGATTTTAAATGTTAGACTTTAGATAATTCGAATATAATTCATTTATCCTTGAGCTTGCTTATGCTTAGGATTCTCACAAATAACACGAAGAACACCGCCGCGTTTTAGCATCTGACACTTTGAACAAATTGTCTTTACTGATGATCTTACTTTCATGAGAAATATGGGGAGTATTATACTATAATTTAATAAATAATGCAAACATAAGAGTTTAAAGTCGTAAAGTTTATAAAGTAACTTAGAATAAAAATAATTAAATTATATTTGTGTCTACTGCTAATTTATAAACTTTCTAACCCTAATTACATCCTCTTAATAATTCTTCCTTTTCCTCCGTATGGATCAATCTGTACGGTGACTTTATCACCAACCAGAACCTTTATTTTGTGAATACGCATACGTCCACCAAGATATGAGATTAATACTTTACCATTCGCTAATTCTACTCGAAATAGAGTGCTAGGAAGCGCCTCTATAACACGTCCTTCAATAGTTTCAATATCAGTTTCGTCCATATGTTAGTAACTTAGTATAACAGAAATATGTACTATTATCAATGCTAACGCTTAGGAAGTGACTCAACAATTGCAATTTTGTTATTATTATCTGGGAAAGTTGATAGCCAGAGTGGTGAGAAACTAATTTCTGCACCTTGTATTGTTGTTACACCCTTCATAAGAGCTTGAAATTCATCTCGTTTTTTACCACTAACTATCTCCTTAATACCATCATTGTCACTTACCCATATTACCCTTGGTTTACCTTCAACCAAAATAGCTAGAGTTGTACTGGATGCGATTTTATCTGCATCTCTTCGTGTGTACGTAAGTGTCTCCGTATAACCTAGGCGAACTGGTTCATCTTTGTAGTCACGAAGATTTTTTGCTACTGATTGTGCTAATTTTGAAGCATCTGCAAGAATTAGATAACCGGTAGCCCTTGCTTCATATGTTCCTGTTGTCCCATTTAAAACTTCAATTTCATTGTCTATGTAAGTAACCTCAGATGCCCCATATAATCCTATATACCCTTCTTTATTTATTTTCATAAGATTAGCCTTAACCTCTTGAGCTAGCTCTAACGCCAATTCATCTTTTGCAGCATTAATATCTGAAAGAGAAGCAGACGAAACATTACCTGAAGCACCTCCCACTATTGAACCTTTTCCTCGTGCATAAAATCCACTTTCTCTTAATGTCCCCTTGAAACCAACAATTGTAAAATCAGTAACCGGTGTATTATATGATGCTCCATTACTATCTGCATAAACAGTTGCTTCTACACTGCCCGGAGTATCACCTTTTTTACCTGGTACTGTTACTGATTGATTGATTCTGTAGATTTTACCAGCAGTTGATTCTAATCTTGTGTTTTTTATCAGTTTTTGTGGAGATGAATCATAATTATTATAAATAATAACAACACCCGAGGCTTTTGATTCTACCTTCTTTGACTCGGAAAGAGCTAAAGTTTTACTTTTTGTTGAAGATGACGTCACAACTATATATGGAACACTTGCAGCATCAGATTCATTTTTTGAAAATGAAATTGTCTTATTAAAATCAGTAATGTCTTTATATTTTGGAACAATAGTTACAGTCGCACTATCAAAAACATATGTAAATAATCCCGCAACAACTGCAAAAACAATAATTACTCCTATAAATATCCACGTCCCCATGGAGTTGTCACGTCTAGGTCGTCTTGTGTTTGGATTTATATCCCCAGTTCTTCTATTTGGTCTTTCCTCTTCATACTCCTCCTCGAAATCATCTTCGCGCCTAACGTCATCCATTCTTCTACGTGGGTACATATCCATATCATTCACGTTACGACGTGAGCGTCTAACAGGTATTTGAACGTGTCCGTTTTCACGCTCATCATAATCTTCTCGCTCATATGAACGAGTTTCAAATTGCTCAACACGAGAATTGAGGTCTTTATTAGAGCTTGAACGAGTGTATGGTTTGCGAATGTCGTGCATATGAAAGAGGAACGTCGATTATACCTTCTAGTGTAACACTTATTGGCGCTCCGCTAGTATAGAACTGTGTATAAGAAGCGTTTTCAATAACTTCACCTGTCCACCTTGCGTATCGCGGTGATACCAATTTGAAATCAGTTGGTATTCTGTCATGAAGAGAAATGAATTCTAATGTGTATAAAATACCATCAATAAACTTTGATGCCGCAATTATACTCATTCCTTCCGCCTCAATATGCTTATAACCAATAGGGTGTGTATGAGAGATAAGGACTTGATCATCAACCATATAGCTGATGAGTGTAGATGTATCACCTACTGCAATACTTAGAAATGGTTTTGTATCACTCATGCATATAGTATATAGCTAATGGCTAATAGTTGGTAGTAATTAATACACAAAAATCATATTAATTGATTAATTAATATAATACTAACTAAGTGTCGCTTTAATTCGGCGGACCCCAGCTGACACTGCTTCTTCTTTTATAATTTTAAATTCTCCAAGGCATCCAGTATTAGTTATATGAGGACCGCCACATAATTCAAGTGAGAATAGTTTTTCGTCACCACGGTTTTCACCTTCTCCTATTTTATAAATTGAAACTTTTTCTCCATACTTATCTCCAAACAATCCAATAGCTCCTTTATTTTTTGCTTCTTCAAAAGTTGTATCTTCACGAACAACTGGTAAATCTTGTGAAATTTTCTCATTAACAATCTCCTCAACTCTTTTCTTTTGCTCGTCTGTCATTTTTTCATTATAAGAAAAGTCGAAACGTAATCTTTCTCCAGTTATATTAGAGCCTTTTTGATTTACATCTTCACCTAATACTATTTTCAAAGCTTGATGTAATAAATGTGTAGCTGTATGATACTTTACTTCCATTTCACCATCTCCACCTAATCCACCTTTGAACTTACCCGCACTTGCAGTACGAGACAATGCCTTATGTTCTTCAATTTTCATTTCAACAATTTGCATATTAATGTTCAAACCTCTTTCTTTTGCTAACTCTTGTACTAATTCAATTGGAAAACCATAAGTAGTCACCAAATCAAAAACTGCCTGACTAACTAAAGTTTTTTCCATAAAATCTCCCTCATATCCGAACAAGACGACTCTTTCGAACTGTTTCATTCCTTTATCAAGAGTTACTCTGAATTTTGATTCTTCTCTATCTAATTCACCTAAAATAAATTCACTTTTTTCATCTAAATTTTTATATTCATTTTTATAAGTATTAATATACGTTTCTGCCACTTCTCTTGTAAAAGATTCATTAATACCCAAGTCGCGTGCAAATCTAACAGAACGACGAATAAGTCTACGAACAAAATACATCTGGTCTTTATTTCCTGGAACTATACCATCACCAATTAGGAATGTTGCAGCACGAATGTGATCGAGAATAACACGCATTGCATAAGTAATCTTTTCATCATCTCCGTAACTTTTTCCACTTTTATTTATAAGTAATTTTTTTGCTTCATCAAATACATCTATATTAAACATATCGTCGTCATTACGAACTGCTGCAGTTATACGCTCAAGACCTCCACCAAAGTCAACATTCTGTTGTGGAAGTTCTACGAATCCTGGTATTCCATCTCTTGCAATAGTTTTTTTATATTGCATGAATACATTATTTCCAATTTCCATAAATCGTCCACAGTCACAATTCACATGACATTTATTTTCGGCATACTTCGAGTTCTTGTGAATATTTTTTTTATCTGTCGGGTCAAAATCATAAAACATTTCAGAATCTGGTCCACCTGGCTCACCATCTGGCATATTAGCTGGTACTCCAGAACGACTCCACCAATTCTTTTTTTCTCCATAATAAAAAATATGTTCTCCTGATTTCATTCCATCTAATTCTGGATTTTCTCCTATACCAACAGCGATTCCATTTTTTAAGAATAACTTTTGCCACAACTCTGCAGAAAATGTATCTTTTGGTACACCCAGCTCTTCATTACCCTTGAAACATGTTATATAAAAATTATTAGGGTCAAGCTTCAATTCATTAATAAGAAAATTCCACATCATGGTTATTTGCTCTTCTTTAAAATAATCTCCAAATGACCAATTACCTAACATTTCAAAAAACGTTGTGTGACGATTATCACCAACTTCATCTATATCTTGGGCACGAAAACATTTCTGACTATCTACAATTCTTTTACCAAGTGGATGAGATTCACCTAAAAGATAAGGAAGCATCGGCTGCATACCAGAACCAGTAAAGAGTGTAGTTGCATCATTTTCTGGCACAAGAGATGATGAAGCGATAATACTATGATTATGCTTTTTAAAATATTCTAAATATTTTGTGCGAATTTCATTCGTTGTCATTTTGGTAGATATTAGATTTTAGAAATTAGACTTTAGATAAACCTATAAACGGTAATTATTTGATTATACAGGAAAAATTGCATTTAAAAAATAGTAAATACAAAAGACGCCTTCTTGCGAAAGCGCCTTAATCTGACTTTGGTCGATGACTATGCTGTCATCATGCCATGGATGGTTTCCCTGCGACTCTTGTGAAGCTCGCGTTTTTGATGATGTGTGTGTTCAAGCCGCGTTATTTCACTTTTTTTCTCCAGCGTCCCACCTTGGCAACGACATACCAGCTTCGTCAGCTGAGCAGTTTTCTTTTTTGCCAACTCCGCTTCCATCTTGACGAAGTCGTAGTTTTCGCGACGCCCACCGCAGCCACAAGCTGCAGCAATCATTCCACCGATGATGCAAATTTCAATCGTCATCTTATCCCCCTTTTAAACATTATAAAGGACTACACTTACTAGATATAGTATAGCATAATACTGACTAATTGTCAATAGCTATAAATATATCTAATTATGTAAGTCTAATCCTTAAAAATATCAAAATCCACTAACTTATCCCCTTTTTATACAATTTATTTCGAATGTGATAGTATTTGAATATATTTCAATTTATATTTGTAAAGGTGAAAAGCATGTTCGTTACATTATTACCGGGATGTTCAAGTGGACACAAGCATGTGCTTGTTGTTGAAGAATCTCTTAACTCTATTATTCTTGAACTTCACAATAGAGAAAAGGGAAATGAATCTGATGCGAAATATTTTCTTCCTCTTCCTGAATCTCATCCACTAATTGAGGCAATATTCAAAGACAATAATCGATTACGTGTAGAAAAAGCTGAAATAAGAAAAAATTCGGTGTAACTTTGGCTGATTTCCGAACTGTCCCAGCACACTAATCAAAACCAGTGCACCTGTGCGCTGGTTTTTTTGTACAAAAAAACCAGCAGATATTCTTGCTGGTTTTAAGGAACATATTTTGTGTACCCCTCTTTTTCTATTAGTCTATGTGCTTCTTCACTAGAAATTTCTTCTGCTAAATCACAACTTCTATCAAATTGATGACAACAACTTGTTGGGTAACATATTATACAATATACCCATTCTTCTATCACTTCCTTTCTTTTGTGATTAACAAAATATACAAAGACTGTACCACAACCCAAACATTCTCTACAGTTTGGATCATTCTTTTCTTCAATCTCATTATGACTAAAGTTCATTTTTTATCCCTTCAAATTACGCATAGCAACAAGCTTTTCATCTTGCATAATATCCACACATAATTCAGTGATTAGAAATTCTGTACCACAAGCAGAAAGTCTCATTTGTTTCTGTTTCAAACGTTTTTGTATCTCTTCCAACTTTTCTTCAATAGATAGATCATTATCAATATCAAGCATAGGAATTAATCTTCCCGCCCACCAGCATTTAATAGTTTGCATAATTAACCTCTTTTGAAAGATCTGTTTTTATCCTAAAGAATAATCTTGTTGGTGTCAAACCAACTAATTTCACTTTTTGTATAATTATGTTAGTGTATTGACTAGAGTTACCATTTGAAATTAACTTAAAATTAAGGAGAAGAAAATGAAGCAACCCAAAGATACTCTTTATTATTTCTTGGGTTTTAACTATCTACTTGGAATAATAGTTGCCTGTACTTTTTTCTACTCTCTTTCCACATTTCCTCAAAATACACGCTTAATGATTGATACTTCTGTTCCACTCATCACACGCATGGTAATTACTAGTGGACTGTTTGTTATTCCTGTAATTATGCTTGCGGACATTTTTAAGAAAAAATTTTTACATGCAAGTATTTCCATTTTTCTTCTAACAATGATAATGAATAATACTCTGCTATAAATCGAAACCAGCGCATCTGTGCGCTGGTTTTTCTATTATTTGTTTTAACGAAAAATTTGACAGTGTGACAGTACATGCAATTGACATGTATCACTAGCATGATAGAGTGTGGGTAGCTGCACATCTAAGTATATACACACTGCCCTAAAGGAGTTATCGTGAACATTGTTGACATCCCCCAAATAGTTAAAATCTTATCGTCAAATCCAGAGCACAGGAATTATGCGGCATGTCTAAGAAAAAGTATTAGTATCAAAGACATCAGGAAAATAATTGCCATATATGGAGCACTGCTTAAAAATGAGAGTTTCTCGGTGGGTCTTGAATTAAATACAGACACTGGTGAATATACATTTGCTATTCATTTTGATGAAAAAACTGTAAAAGCAGTCAAAGATCTTGAAATTGACCTGTGGTTTATATGTGACGAAACCAAGCTCAGCAACGTCCTTTCATAATCAAAATCTGGTAACAACATTTAGTTGTTGCCAGATTTTTTATTTGAGAGTTTGCTTCACAATTTTTAAATACCCTTGGTCTGTTTTTAAATCTTAAACTCTATAATGTCGCCATCCTTCACAATATATTCCTTTCCTTCAGTTCTCAATACTCCTTTTGCTTTTGCTTCAGCATAATTTCCACACGACACCAAATCATCATATGCAACAACTTCAGCACGAATGAATTTCGTTTCAAAATCAGTGTGTATTGCAGCAGCAGCACGAGGCGCAGTACTACCCTTCTTTACTGTCCATGCACGTGTTTCCATTTCACCAGTAGTAAGATATGTTTCAAGTCCCAATAAATCATACCCAGCTTTTATAAGACCATCAACACCACTATCGTGTGCATTCATTTCATTGCGCATCATTTCTTTTTCTTCACCTTCGAATTCTTTTAATTCATCCTCTATTTTTGCATCTACAATTACATATTTAAAGTTATTAGCTTTGAAGTATGTGAGTAGCTTTGAAAATCTTTCATCATTCATCTCATCAAGATTCTTTCCACCTGACTGCTTATTTAAAACATAAAGAAATGGTTTCATTGTAATTAAATGCAAGTCTCGTACAAGTTTTGTTTCCTCAGCATCAAATTTAATTGTATTAGCGAGTTTTTCGTCTTCCAAGTTTGTTTTTAGTATCTCAAGTAGATCTTGTAACTTAATTGCGTCTTTATCTCCACGCTTCACATCACGTCCAATTGTCTGGCTACGCTTCTCTACGGTTTGCATATCAGCCAAGATGAGCTCCATATTAATAATCTCAATATCACGAAGTGGGTCAACTGTTCCTTCTACGTGTATCAAATCACTATTCTCATAGATACGTACAACTTCTGCAATAGCGTCTGTCTCACGAATATGTGATAGGAACGCATTACCCAACCCTTCACCGCTTGATGCTCCTTTTACAAGTCCCGCTATATCAACGAATTCCACAATTGCTGGAAGAATTTTTTTTGATCCAGAAATTTTCGAAAGAACCTCAAGTCTCTCATCTGGAACAGGAACAACCCCAACAGAAGGATCGATCGTACAAAAAGGATAATTGTCTGCTGGGACTGACTTGTTCGTTATTGCATTAAATAGTGTTGACTTGCCGACATTTGGGAGTCCAACAATTCCGATTGAAAGTGATGACATTGACATCAATTCTACCATAAACTTGTAATTCTGACACCGTTCCAATAATTTTACTGATTGTACCTCTGACTACTGTTTGTCTTTCAGGAAAACTCAAGGTATTCATTTTATTACTACAAAGTTCTGCAAAGGTTTTTATTTCCTCAGTGTTCGGCAAAGAGGTATCACTAACCTTTGTATCAATAGACTGTGATTTTATTATTTGTTCCTCCAATGAAGCAATTTTACTTTTAAGAGGAGCTGTATACTCGGCAAGTTTGTCTAATCCTATAAGACCAGTTCCATATGCTTTTGCAAAACGGTCTTCTTGTTCTTTCAATTTAGAGATGACTTTCTTTAGCTCCTTAATATCAACAACAAATGATTCTGAACTACTACTTTTATTTTTGTTTTCAACCCAACGATCTGCTTGTTTAAGTAACAAGTCTGAAGAACTCATAATTTTTGATAATTTACCCCAAACAAGCTTATCAACAATTCTAGCGTTTAATCCTTTCTCTTTACAAGTAGAAGGCATCGGGAAACTCTTTACACGACTAGTACAACGGTAATATAAGTGTTTACCTTGTTGAGGACCTTCTCCAGCTCGTCTACATCCACAAGGACACCAAATCCTATGGGAAAGAAGGTACTCATTTTTTGTATTCCTTACACACATTTGAAAGTTTGCAGTTAGACGTTCTTGCACTCTTAAAAATAGAGCTTCTTCAATAATCTTAGGTGTAGGTATTATTATCCATTCACTCTCAGGTTTAGAGCGTCTACTTGTCTTCTTTATTTTCTTATAGGTATCTTTCTTAAGAGGATTTACTGGAACTACTGCGTACGAAGCACCGTAATGAGCTTCTCCAATATATGTCTTGTTTCTTAAGAGTGTACTTAAAGTACTTGTACTCCATACACCTCTTTTACTTTTACGTGGAGATATGGCTAAATCTTGTAACCTCCTAACAACACCTCTTAATGTTAACCCTTCGTTGGCAACCCAAGAAAAGATATTCTTAACTACCTGTGATTCTATTTCATCAATCTCATAATACCCCTGTCTTTCTGCATTCTTCAATATAAAATTATATCCATATGGAGCCTCACTAACAATTATATGTCCTTCATTTGCTTTACGTACTTTTCCCAATCGAAATCGCTCTGCAATTTTAGCTCTTTCATACTCGGCAAATAAACCTCTTACTCCATAGAGAATCTTATCTTCACTATTCTTTGGTGCTGATACTGTAACAAATATAACCTCAATCCCAGCTTCACGTAATTCATCCATAACTAATTCTTGATATGAATAACGTCTCGCCAATCTGTCTGGGTCATACATCAATACAGCAGACCAAATCTTCTTCTTTGCGTCCATACGAAGCTGGTCTAAAGCAGGTCTAGCGATACTATCACCACTCCATCCTTCATCTGTATATTTCTGAACAATAACTAGACCATTCTTACCAGCAAATTCATTAACAGCAGAAAGCTGTGTTTCAATAGTTCCCTCATTCTCTTGGTTTGAGCTAGAGACTCTTCCATAGATAGCTGTAGGCTTATTTTGTTTGTGTAGTATTTCGTTCATAATGTTATTTAACTTTACTATTCTTCAAGAACTTCTCCACCTCCGACTTTGGTATACGTAATACCGCTGTACGCCCAGTTCCAAGTTTATAACCTTTCAAGTTACCATTAGCTAACCAACGAGCGACAGTTCTTTCGTTGACTCTAAAATATTCTGCTACTTCACTTTTTGTTAATAATTCCATATTTTTAGTATATCCCTAATTGTCCATAGATGTCAATCAACCTTTTTATAAGTTTATTTTCAATCATAGATATCATAGATATTATTTACTTATATATAATTATTATATATAAATTAGTCTTATAAATTAAAATCATCCGTGATATCTATGATTTCCGATGAAGAATCATCTAAGAACACATCATCAAAAGGATCATCCTCTACTGCATTTTTTAACTTAACATTTCTCCAACCAGTCTTCCCTCCCTTTTTACTGTCAACAACATAATTCGCAAATTTAGTTATCTTTCTACCAAAATCAATCATAGGAATTAAAGGTAAATTCTTTGTCTTAACAAAATCTGCGTATGAGTTGTACATAACCTCTTTACTTAACCACGAATCATTACTGTCCACCAGACAATCGTATGCAAAGTTTGCAATTGGAGAGCCAGAACGCAACATTTCATTTTTAATTTCATCAGCAATTTTGTTATAACTAAAGTCTTGATTCTTGAGCAGTCTACTTAAACCTTCCAATGCAAAATTCAGGAACCCAGATATTTCTTCTGGAGTTGTCATTTCATAAATAAGAAACTTATTTTTTACCGCTATTTGACGATTAAACTGCATAACAATCCATCTTGAAAAATATGCTTCATCATTTGTATCACTAACATTAGGTATCTTATTACAAGAAAAAGTTATCTTTGAAAAGTTTTCAAAATGAAACTGATTACCAAACTTATACTCACCAGTAAGGTTACCTCCTCCTGTAACAATCTTAAATGAGCCATTATCATTTACATCACTAAACGATAAATCATCATATATGTTGATGTACTTATTATATAAGTGGGCAACTGAAAATTTGTCTCCACTTATTCTTTGTAGACTAACACCAGATATGTTATCTCTACCGAAAAGATGAACAAAAAGATTTATAAGTGTAGTTTTACCTGTGTCTGGTTCACCGACAAATATAATAGCCTTCTTAATAAAGTACTTCCTATATAAACAATAACCCACCCATTCTTGAATAATAACAATATCTTTCTCACTTAAAATTTCAGAAAGAAACTTCTTTATAGTTGGACAACCCCCTCCTAATTTATAGTCAACAGGCAATTTACTAAAAAATAAATAACTTGGGTCGTGTGGAGTAAGCTCTAAATTTCTTATGTTTAAGACACCATTATTAAGATTAATTAAGTCTATATTCACTTTATTAAATTCTTCTCTATCAATGAGAGTCAAATCTTTAATTTTGTCTATAATTTCACTCTTACTTCCCGAATTTACTAACTCCTTCAAAATTGATTGAATTTCCTCTCTTAATATATTTTCACCTGGACGATATACACCGTTTTCATAAACATAAATTTCTCTAATCTTTTCTCCAATTGTTTTAACATTATATTTTTTAACTAGAAACTCCGCAAGAATATACCCACCAACATTTCTACTTTTTACTGTGTTGGTTTCATAAAATGATCTAATATACTCTATTTTGGAAGATAACTCCTTTGCGTTAGATTTTTTCTTCTTAAGCACCCAACTAAAAACATCATCCAATTCTTTCTTGCGTTCACTAAACCTCTCTGGAGAACCCACAATTTTTTGATCCCAGTCATAGTAATTAGACCTAGCAATCTCTACCTTTTCTTTTGTATCAGCTTCTTGCAAAAAAAGTCCTGCCACTTGTATTAGTTTTGAATGACGCTCCCCTTTACCAATAGAAACTCCTTTAACTAAGAGTTCTGACACTGGAACCTTTGAACTACTTTCTTTGGTATCAATATGTTTTGGTAAGATTTTATCTAGTTCATCAAGAGTTATTCTCTCCTCCTTGTTATAAGCCATCACTTTCACTTCAAAAGGTTTGCTCGGATTTTTCAGATGTAACGTATCAGGTAAACGTAAAACTCTTGCAGGATCAATAGCGTTTACATCTCCCTTAAAGAAGTTAACAAGTCTTTTTTGTACATCTCTCCACTGTTCTATATTCGCTTCTGTTGGCTCGATATTATTCTGATAAAGCCAAATCAAGTGAGCTCCTTTCTGAGTACGGATTATAACAGTAGGAAGAGGAACATCTCCCTCAATTCCAAGCATACGTATTTCTTGTATTTTTGCACTTATGTCTTCCTGAGATAATGTTCCATCTACATCAAAATCAACATAATTACAATTTAATGATAAGAGTTCCAACTGTGTTGCCTTACCATTAGGAGGAAATCCGTTAACAGAATAAAAAACACCATAACCTTTTTTATTCCACGACATATCTAAAACATTATTGCCTTGCACTACAATCTTCTTTACGTCGTGAATATATCTATGACGAGTATCTGGAAATAAAGAAATAAATTCTTTTTGAGTTAGTGGATTATTTTCCATATTTTTCTTTTCTTATTTTATACTCCTCTATTTTTAGAGATTTATAATAATTAAAAACTTTCTCCACCTGTTTAATAAGGTCTTCGTTCAACGAAAGATAGTCATTACACCCTTTATTCTTCATATCGCAACATTTATCGTAATACTCTGTTAATAGATCGTTAATTTTATGAGGTAAAGCCACTACTTCAGTTACACTATTTTTTGTAGAAGACCGTCTTACATAAGAAACTTTTTTATTTAATTCTTTTGTCATTTTCTTGTTGTTTTAATTTAATCCAATAATTTTTATAGACTCTCTCAAAAAGCACATCAAAAGCCTCATCAACTCGTCTTTGAATTTCTTCAGCTGACTCACTTTCATCAAAGCGATATACCAGTTCAGTATTTTTGTTTGCTTTTGCTTCGTCCATTATATGACTATGACATACAAAAAAGCCTTTAGAATAAGGCTTTTTGATACTAACTCATACTATTACTGTGAATAACTAATGTAGACAACCATAAATACAGAGATAAAAGTTCTAATTAGTTCTATTTACAACTAACTGTTGATGTGTTTAATTACTAAAATATATTTATTTTGTGTCTTAGGAAAAATTTCTGCGGGTATTCCGCATTCTTCAATCCGTGATCTAAGCACTTTCAACGCTGTTCTAAATGATGAATCACTCCTATAATTACCAAGCTTTTGTAATTCATTTCTATGAACACTTTGACCTTCTTTTATTAGTATTCCCTCTCTATAAATTTCTGCTGTGTCATTTAGTTTTATAAACATTTCTCGTAGACCTCCACCTAGAGGAACTTTTTTGTCATTCCACTTTAATTTTCTACTGGCAATTTCAATACTGTCAGAGATTTTTGTTTCTATTTTATCTTTTCGTGTGCCTCTCTTGTCAATGTTTTTTAATGTCTTTATATATTTTGACGCCTTATCTGTCCACACGGAATAATCACCTTCTTCCGTAGAGGATTTTACTGCAATATCAATAAACTCAAAAACTCTTTGAGGCTTAATTTCTGACTTTATATCGTAATAAATTGGATTCAAAAACTCTACAAGAAAATTAATAACTGACACTTCCTCTGAATACGAAACATAGAATAATAAATCTATAAGGGTGTATTTCTTAAAATTAAACAATCTGTAAATCTCATCGTGTGAATAAATAGAAGATATAATTTTCATTAATTTATCATTACCAAAAATAATCTTCAACTGTTTTACAATCTGTACTATTTCTTCTCTCCTAATAAGTGGTTTTTCTCTTAACCCTTCTTTAAGTTCTTGAATATATTTTTTTAACTGTCTTTTATTAATTTTTAGACTATCATACTCTACCCATTCATCAATTTCTTCCACTAACTTAACCTGAAATTCCCACTTAACAATCCCTTTATTCTTAAGATTTTCAAGTATATCTACAGTATCTTCTTCAGACATTCCAATAAGATTTAGATATTCTTTTGATGTTAATAAATCCCCTCCATACTTTGAACTTACAATCTTTTCAGAAAAGTAAATTATTTTAGTATTGAGAATTAAGTTAGTTTTCATAGTTTTCATAAATACATGATTAATAAATATTATTATTTATTAATACTGGTTGTTTCAATTTTTGTAGTAAATTATTATCCATTATTTTTACAATCATAAAATATTCACGATGTCGGTGTAGACGCTGTTTCTATATTAAGAGAATTTTTTAATTTATGTTGTGAGTATTTTGTTTTTAGTTTTTCTAACTTCTCACCAACACCTTCCAACACCGCCGAACTTTTTTCTTTTGACTTTAGAAATTTGTCGTCGAGTAATGAAAAATTATATTTAGCATCTGGGTCCATTATATTTATAAAATATCTTTTCAACTGAAACCTGTTTATTTTTTTCTCTAGTTGCACGTCTCTTATATCTTTAATTTTATCTAAGTAGTGTGCTATCTTATCAATTGTATCTTCAGTTGTTAATGTGTCCTCTTTTTTAAGTTCACCCTCTAACAGTAAAAGAATTTTTTTCTCATATTCATTCTTTTCTTCTAGAAGAAAAATAATATCGTTCACGTACTCTTGTAATAAATGATTCATTTTCCTACCCTTAAGGATAACATCAACTTGGTCTTTGGCACTTTCTGTGTCTATATATCCAAATGTTAAATCTCTCTCTGTATTACGTAATGCCAGCAACAACAAATCAGATGAATATATTATAGATATGTAGAGTGAGGTAAGGTATAAGATTCCTAATAAAATAAATGATGTTTGGATATTATTTATACAAGTTGATTGACACTCCAAGCCTATAATGAGTAAATATATAGATATTATAAACACAACACAAATACCAACAAAAATTCCGACAAATATTCTAATGACTAACTTGTTAGGTATTTTTTTTGGTATTGGAATGTCAAAAAAGTCGGAGAAAATAGAAAAAATGATGAAAAAACTAAAAAAAAGGTAATAGAAAAGTATGATGGATTTTAAGATTATGTTTAATGACACAGGAATCATAAACATTAAAAAAACCACTAAACCTGTTCTAACTAGAAAAGATATATTGAACCCTCTTTCTAATGAAGATTCTAACGGGGATGTGAATCTATTCTTTATCGAGTCATTTGGTTTGAAGGGTAGTGAAGGTTTTGGTTTTAAAAAGAACGCCCTAAAAAAAATTAATGTATCCCAAATAATAATACCAATAAAAAACAATAGGGAAATTGAGTTTAGATCGAAACTACCTTGTTGAATTTGTTTTAATAAAACCCAAACAAGTCCTGCTATTGCAGTAAGTAAAGCCCACTGCGTCCATCCAGGACGACTTTCATTCTTCTGAATGAAATCTATTTCCTTACTTATTGCACTGATTAGTTCTTGTTTTTCCATATTTGTTTTCTACATAAAAAATTACTTCCCCATTCTCCACACGTTATAATCATCAGCTCTCTCGAACTTGATACCAGTGTTTATAGCTTCAAAATGCTTTGCTCCACACTTTATTTTTGAGTCCTCTATATATCTCAAATTCTCAGACAAGATACTACCTTTTGTTTCTACAACAAAATACAACTTCTCTTCTCCGTTCTTATCAAGAACAACAGCCCAGTCAGGATTATATGAACCGAGAGGTGTATCTATCTTGAACCATGAAGGTAACTTTACGAACAACTTCACATCTCTGTCGTTATTCAACTTCTCTGCAAACGTTTTTTCTATATCTGAATCATAGGTAACATGAGAATATACACTCTTATCAACTGCAATAGAATTTGATGTTATATACCCCACAAGCTCATCGTCCTTGAACAACTCTTGTGCGTGAATAGAACCATCTCCTATCTTCTCATACTTAATACCATCAACCATAAGCAATCTCTTCTGCTGATTGATAATATCTACCACTTTCGACATGAACTCTTGAGGATTAACATAGAACTCATCAAGTCTTTCGCTTGCAATAAGAATCTTTGAAATAGTTGAACGCTTGAGGCGTGTATACTGCTCTATAAATGAAATAATATTAGGAAGATTGTTGTCTTTATAATTCTCCTTCACATAAGTCCTTATTCTGTTTGGATCACTTGTCGTCACTCCATCAGCACCGAAATGAAGATTAACGAATTTTGCAATAACAGGATTAGCCTTGATCTCCTCCATATGCTTAATTTCTAAAATAGTATTAGTAACTAAATCATCAATATTAAAATCAAGCTTAAAAATTGTCTTATACTTTATTCTATCCCATAACGCTGTGAAGTCAGGACTCAAGAATACCTGTTTATTAAGAGTCTTCTGTTCCTTAACCTTCTTAAATATAGGCAATCTCTTTACTGTTTCTTTTATTTTTTGGACCACCTCTTTTGTAATATCCTTGTATTCTTCTGGAAGGACAAATGTTTCCTCTTCTATCGCTTCTGTAAGTAGAACTGTAACCTTACCTTTAACATCAATAAACTTCTTCTCTAACAAGTAATCACGAATCTTCTTCGAATCATCATAGCCAAGATCAAGTAACTCTTCGCCTTTCTTTACGAGAACATGCTCAAAGAGTCTTTCATTGATAACACCGAACTTCGTATTTGTTTCGCTTTCAATTTCCTTTTGTAATGTTTCTGCGAAAGTTTCATAGCTCTCATTAGCAACAACAGTAAGTATGTTGATTGAATCCTCTTGTATTCTTTCGCCTTCCTGATTCACTGGTAGACGTAACCCTCGACCAATTTTCTGCCTCTTTGTCATTGTGTCTTGTGTATCAACAAGTGTACATATTTGAAACACATTAGGATTATCCCAACCTTCCTTAAGAGCAGAGTGAGAGAAGATGAATCGTAGATTCGTATCAAAACTAAGCAACCTCTCCTTATTCTTCATAATAAGCTCAAAAGCACTTTCATCTGCCTTTGTAGACTTCTCTTTAGAATCCTTAAATACACCATTCTTATCTTGTGCAAAATAACCATCGTGTATATCTTCCACATTTGTATTCAGTACATAATCTTTATGTTGTTTTGTATTAAAGAGTGTCTGATATTTTGGTAATGCAATCATTCTCTTATATTCTTCCTCGAAGATTGTTGCATATATACCCTTTTGTGGAACAGTACCACTTTCAGTTTCTATGTATTCTCGATAATTGTGAACTTTATCAATAAAGAAAAGTGATATTACCTTAATACCTTTCTCAAGAAGATACATTTCCTTATCAAGGTGCGTTTCAATAGTGAATCTGATCTGAGCCCTTTTATTTTCAATATCAGCTGTATCTTCTTCAACTTTTAGTATTGTTCCGTTTTCGAATTCCACATATTCATTTCCAGGATTAACACTAATACTTGTTACGACAAAATTACGATATACCTCATTATCATTAGAAAGAGACAAGAGGCTATTCTTCTTACTAGAATTAACAGTTTCTTCTGAAACAACAGCAATACCCCTTTCATTAATTTTCTTTAATTCTATCTTTGCAGAATACGAGCCATTCTTATTCATTACTTTCTTAAGTTTAAGATATGGACCGTTTCCTCCACCATCAGATACAGAAAGTACTTCAATAGCCTTTACCAGCTTATTTTCATACGCCTCTACTGGACCAAGTCTATACATGAGATTGTATGACTCTCTGTGTGTAGCAGAATATCTAAAGATTGCGAGTGGATTCAGCGACTTGATAGCCTCTTTTGACTTATCAGTAGTATCAACAGATTGAGGCTCATCGATAATAACAAAAGGATTCGTTTGTTGAATAAACTCAATAGGTCTTCTTCCACTTAGCTTGTCATTTGGTTTATGAATGATATTTCCTGTTGCTTCACCGTCTTCATCTTCAAAAGACTTTCTAAAAGCATCTATGTTAATAATCATCACTTCAATATCACTACTTGTAGCAAATGACTGCACCTGATTCAAATTTGAAGAATTGTATACGAAATAATGAAAACCTTGTCCAGGATAGAGTGATGCGAAGTGCTTCTCTGTTACTTGTAATGACTTATGTACTCCTTCACGAATAGCAACACCAGGAACCACTATAATAAACTTTGTAAAACCATATTTCTTATTAAGCTCGAGAACTGTTCTTGTATATACATATGTCTTTCCTGTTCCTGTTTCCATTTCTATTGCAAAGTTAGGAACTCCATACAAGTCATCATTTATTTTCACACTGCGTTTCAACTTATTCCTATCTTGAACGAACCTTACATTAGTAAGCAAGTCTTCTTCTGTGAGGTCCAACTTATTACCATAACCTAGCTCAGTAGTAACACCGAAAATACTCTCCTTATTAGTAACAGCAGTGAACTTCGAATGACGTAATGCCTGACCTTCAAAAATATCAACAATAGAATCTATTGCTGTTTTTTGATACCCCTGATTCGCATCAAATTTTAGTGTAAGCATACTTGTTATATGACTCGTATATCTTCTATTCCAGCTTTCTTAAGTGTCTGCTCTGCGTTTATTTTCACCATATCATCCGCAAATCCATGATCGTAGAATACAACTCTTTCAGGCTTCTTCTTTGCAATTTCTGAAACAGTTTCTAAATCAATATCTTTATCAAGACATACGAGCAGATATCCTCCAGCAATAGAATACACTTTCTTACCATTAATACTTTCCTCTGTAATAGGAGTAGCTAGATCAACTCCATATTTTAGTAAGACTTCATACAATACATCTTCTTGTGTCCTTCCATTCTTTGTAGAATTTATCTGTTCGAGAAGTGATGTCTGTAAGTCCTGTGTTTTTTCATCCCAAAGTGTAAGATTAGTAGAATCAAGAGTGAAAGCCTTGAAGCCAATATCAAGCTTATCTATTCCTTCTTTATCCTTATTATCTGCTTTTATTTTTTCACCAGCACGACGAATACGTTCTTTTGAAATATCCGAAATATATTTATAACCTGCTTTAAATACTTCAGAATTTACATCTACTTCTTCAGGTATTTGAACTAAAACAAACTTTCTATTTCCTCCATCTTCTACATTTAAATTCATAATGGAGTGAGCAGTTGTCCCCGAACCTGCAAAAAAATCGAGAATAATGGAATTTTTTTTAGTGGCAACCTTTATTAAATAGTCCATTAATCTAATTGGTTTTGGATTATCAAACTTAGCATCCGGAATCAGCTCCTTCAAAAAAACTGTCGTGCTTTGTGGATCAAAAACTCCCCAGTTACTTTTTATTGCCATGTTTTCATTCCTCATCTCGTTCATAAACTCTTTTTGTTTAGGAAGGGAGTCCTTCCATAAAATACGTTTTTCTTTTATCATCTGTTCCAGTGACTCCTTTGAAAAGGCCCAAGTGTTCGTATATTCTCTACCAGTGTCTGGGTCAATAATAGTAAAAGCTTGATCACTAGACTTAATTGTACTTTTTATATTCGACTCTCTCCAAGGACCTCTCGGGTCATTATCTGGATTTTTAAATTTTCCTGACTCCTCTGTCCTTTCTTCACCAACAAATTTAAAACCGTCACCATTTTGGTATGCGAGTATATATTCATGAACATTCACCATCATATTTTTAGGTGGAACTCCTTTAGCTGAAGATTTTTTATCCCACACAATGTTATCAATAAAATTTTCTTCACCAAAAATCTCATCACAAATTTTTCTTAAATTAGCTACCTCATTATCATCGATAGAAATAAAAATAGCCCCGTCATCTGTTAACAAATTCCTTGCAAGACGAAGACGTGGATACATCATGTTAAGCCAATTAGTATGATACCTTCCGTTTGTATCCGCATTAGATACCATCGCCTGATTCGTGCGTTCTTTGTAATCTGCAACTGTATCATTAAAATTATCACTATACACAAAATCATGTCCAGTATTATAAGGAGGATCTATATATATCATCTTTACCTTGTTTCTGTATGTGTCTTGTAACACCTTCAGTACCTCGAGATTATCTCCTTCTATAAAAATATTTTCAGTACTATCCCAATTTTTACTTGATTCCCTGTCAGGACGAAGCGTTGCAGATGTTGGTGTGAGCGCTGTTTTAATTGCTTTATTCTTACCATTCCAAGCAAAAGAATATCTTTCAGCATCCTTATCAACAAAGCTACCAAGCAGTTTCTTTAGTACATCAAAGTCTATTTTCCCCTCTTCAAAAGCTTCAGGAAATAACTCCTTTATTTTTGAAACATTTTCTTCCAAAACATTCATTGATTGTCCATTTAATTTATTCATATTTTTTTACTAATGACACTGCTTGATTTTTAATATCTTCCAGCTCCTTTATAACACGCAAAACACTGTTTTGCAGTGCAACTCTTTCACCAAAATTAGTTGTTTGTTCTTGCTCTTTTCTAAGATTTTTTATAATAGTATTTTTATTTTCAAAAGCATCAACGATTGGAGCTAATGATATTATATCGCATTTTGTTGCATTACATTTATAATCACCAAGAATAGCTATAAAATTGCTTAAAAGCACTGTTTTTACATAATCTTCATAAAAATCCTTGAGCGTATGATATGAATACTTTTTTGTATTAAAAGACTGTACAGCGTTTTTGTATACCACATCATTACTATCTACTGGTAACCATAGAGACTGATATATTTCTTCAAGAACTGCTTTCTCTTCATCGTTCTTGTTGATTCTACTTATTGAACCTGACAGATGAATCTTGTTATCGTAATACAGCACAAGCATCACAGGATTAGGAATAAGAAGATGTATAAGCTTAACAATTCTATCAGTCTGTTTATCTCCCTTTAGCTCTACTGCTATTACGTATATTTCCTCATATACATACATATCATCTTTGTATGCTTGTATATGTATAGTTTCATCGTTAAAGAGTGCTATGAGCTTAATTGATTCTATCGCCTCATCAAAAAGTCTCTTCTTCTCTGCGTTGAATGACTCATGGTCATAAAAAATACTTTTTATTTTCTTATTCTGAAGTGCTGTTCCATCGATATTAAATATGCTTTTGATTGTCTCCTCCATATTACTTAATAACTAAGAATGATATAAGCTCGAAGTCATCCATACCACTCAAAGCACTTTCTTTTGCAATAGTTGTTTTACCAAGTGAGAACAGCTCTGAAGCACTCTTCTCCTGTCGTTTACCTATAATATTTGCAACTGCTTTTTCTAAGAGGTGTGACTGCCCACTCATATCTCTTCCATCTTCTGTCTCATTATTAAATATTTTTACCAATTCTTTCTGTACATCATCGATACCATTACATAACTTCTTGAACACATCAAGAATGTATTTTGCCTGAACGTGTGTATATTTTATCTCCCCACTTTCTTCTATGAATACAAGATAATATGGATGAAGAGCATTTGTTTCTTTACTTTCTATTTCAGAATAATGAACTTGCTTTAATGCAAATATAACTCCTCTTTTTACTTCACCAGCAAGAAGTGTACTATCTGCTATCGCATACATACCAAGAGGTGCCTGTTCCAGAACTTTCTTATTCTCCTTCATGTATGAAGAGAGGTCCATTTTGAAGTCATTCATGGTGAGATCTGTAATAGAAATATTACCTGATATGTCTTCTAGGTCCACAATTTCTTCTTGTAATTTTACAAGCTGATTCTTTCTGTATTCAATATCATTCATAACATCTTCCTCTGTCTGATTAATAATATCTTCTTCTCCTGTTGCTGATGAATTAAGTAGCATCATTCTGCCTCTCACTCTTTGTTCTAGCTTGATATATGCTTCTAGCTCCATGTTAGGCCAGAAGTTAATAAGCTTCACACTGTCATTGATAGAGCCAATACGATCTATACGCCCGAATCGTTGAATAATACGTACAGGATTCCAGTGAATATCATAGTTTACCAAGCAATCACAGTCCTGAAGGTTTTGTCCTTCTGAAATACAATCTGTCGCTATCAAGATATCAATCTCTTCCTTTATATTTGGATATATCTTATCCCTTTCTTTTGAACGTGGTGAGAAGTTAGTAAGTATAGAATCAAAATGATTCGATATCTGTGAAGAAGTAGTCTTGTTAGAACCTCCTCCAGTTACAAGTGCTACATTCACATTGAATTCTACTTTTATCCAATCTGCAATCTCCTTGTAAATGTATTGTGTTGTATCAGCAAAAGCACTAAAAACAACCACCTTCTTATTATCTGCGTTAAAAGGATGTGTTATCTTATCTGCAATTATCTTCTTAAGAGCATCAAGCTTTTCATCACGTTCTGGTGTTATCTTTTTTGACTCCTCTGCAAGCTCCTTCAAACGAATATGATCGTCTTCTAGGTCCTGTCGCCACTTCACCAAGTCAATATCTTGAAGTGCAACTTGTACAGCTCCACCAACCATGAGTGCTTCGAGCTGTTCATCATCTCCATCAATACTCTCATCTTCATCCTCAGCTTCTGTTATCATGATAGGCGTATTAATTTTTGCCCCAGATTCCAATGTATCTATTTGCTGTAATATAGAACATATCTTCGAGTCAATTCTTTGTACAGTAAGATTGTAAGAATAGATAGAACTCTCGAGTCGCTTCAAGATGTTAACCCGCATCAAATTCACAATACTCCTTTCACGATCTGCTTGCTTGAATCTTGATTGACCATCATTCACAACAATATCGTACTTCTCTTCATAGTATTTTACTTTCTCAGGAATAACATACTGAAGAGGAGAATAAACAGCAAGCTTCAACCTTCTAATTGAATCATTTATTTCTTCAAAAGAAGAGAAGTCTTTTTGTAAATCGATACCAGTCTTGTAGTTTATCGGTTTCAACCTCTTAGGAAATTTACCAACCTCCGTCAAATCGTAATACTTCTCTATATGCTTTCTTGATCTTGCAATAGTAAGCAAGTCTAATAATTTAAAATAGTTAATATTTAAAGAAGAAAGAAGATTCTCAAGCTTCCTATCTTCCGCAGACTTTTCAAGCCATGTATTAAAGGTAAGCTGAGCTACACGAAGTGTTTCCTGAATACTACCAATACCATGCTTACTCATCGCTGTATCATCTGCCTCTGTAATAAACGCCACCTGATTCTTCAAATCGTTCATTCTGTTATTTACAGGTGTAGCAGACAACATAAGCACCTTTGTTTTTACGCCACTTCTTATGATGTCCTCCATCAACTTCTGATATCTATTCTTAGTGCCTTTTCTAGGATCATTATTCCTGAAGTTATGTGATTCATCAATTACAACAAGGTCGTAGTTTCCCCAGTTAATTGTTTCAAGATTAATATCACCAGACTTCCCTCTGCTTCTACTGAGGTCAGTATGATTCAAAATATCATAACCAAATCTATCATGTGACAGAATATTTCTTACATCATTCATTCTGTACATACTCCAGTTATCACGAAGCTTCTTAGGACAAAGAACCAAGACACGATGATTACGTAGCTCGTAATACTTAATAACAGCGAGTGCTTCAAAAGTCTTTCCGAGACCAACTGAATCAGCAATAATACAACCATTATGCTCCTCTAATTTGCTTATAGCACCCATCACACCATCCTTTTGAAACTTATAGAGCTTGTTCCATATAAGAGTCTCTGCAAAGCCAGTTTTAGGCTTAATAATGTTATCTTCTTGTATCTCTTCAAGATACTCTCTGAAAATATTATAGAGTGTTACAAAGTAAATGAATTCAGGTGTGTTTTCCTTGTATATTGTTTCGATATTCTTAATGACTTCTTCTTTAACATCTTCCACCAGTGCTGAATTGGTCCAAATATCATCAAACCACTGTAAAGTTTCTTTTGTAGCCGATTGATCATCAGAATACATATTAAGCTCATACCTGTTAGAATTCGTAACACCAAGACCAGTAGAAGTGAAGTCCATTTGTCCTTGAATGACAAACTCCTCATTATTCTTATTCTGTACATGTATTGCTCTTGCTCCTGAAGTATCTGCTTTCTTTAGCGACTTGAATTCTACTTTGCTTCTGATCCAGTCAGCACATTCCTTTGCAATTTTTGATTGTGTAAGCTCGTTTCTTAATTTTATTTCGTATTCTGTTCCTGATAGCTGTTTCTCTCTGTTTTGCCTGTTAATGTAGAATTCTCGCTTCTCCTCCTTTTCTTTAGTGAAAGTAGGTTCAACAAAAAGAAAACGAAGACTCTCGACACCCTGTAAGCTCTCCTTGAGAGCATCATAGCCATAAATAGTAAAATACGCTGAAATAATGGATATTTTAGAGTCCTTTTTGATTCCCTCTTTTAGTGCATCAATAACCTTCGATTTTTTGTTATCTATAATTTTTTCCATTTCTCAATGCTTGGTAGTATTGATTATAACAGACCAAAAGAACAAATAATAATTAAAGTTATTCGAACTAATATTTCCTTCTTGTGCTATTTTTTATAGTGTAGACACATTCAGGAAAATTACTACAACCCCAAAATGTACCATAAGTACCTTTTCTTTGAACCATTATCCCTCCACACTCTTCACAAATTTTATCAATCTCTGTTGTAGACTTTTTTGAACCTTCTAGCTCCAGAACAAATACTGACTGCTTTCCATCTTCTGTAACAATATAGACCTTATGGCGAGCTCGTGTCATAGCAACATACATTAGTCTCCTTTCCTCTGCGTGTGGGTACGAATCGCTTTTACTCAAAACTATTTCTAAAAGTGGGTCGTCTGTTATTTCAGAAGGAAATCCATGTTTACCTGAAATCACATCAAGAATGATCACGTAATCAGCTTCAGCACCCTTTGATGCATGTATAGTAAGAAATTCAATTGATAAGTTTTTATACTCTTTTAAATAACTTGAGAAATTCTCTGGTTTATTATAATTATAACGCCCCAACAGAAATACACTCACTTTCTTATCATTAGATGCCACTCTACTAATTGTAGAAAGTATTTTGCATATGAGTTCATCGGTATCACTTTTCTTTTGATGATACCTAATTTCTACTGGGTCACCCTCTTCGATTTTTGAAGACTGCACTACTTTTTTTATTTGACTTGGATTTTTTAAAATAAACTTATTTGATACCACAGCAAGTCCATTAGCAAAACGATTTGTAAGCACTAGTTGTTTTTTTCTTGTAAAACCATAATTTTGCTCGAAATTGGCCATAAGAGAAATATCAGAACCAGAAAAACGAAATATTGACTGCCAGTCATCGCCCACACAGAAAAGTTTTGTATCTGGACTTTGGTCACAAAGTGATTTCACAAGTAAATACTTACTAACAGAAAAATCTTGAAACTCATCAATAATAATATATTTATAATTGTGTTTATAAAGACCATCATTTACAAATCGTGAAGAATTAATCAGCATATCATCAAAATCAATCTTATTGTTATGAGTAAGGTATTCCTCATATGATAAAAATATTGGGGCAAATATATCATAAAAGGCCATCTCACGAGGATCATTCCTTGGTAAGATAATATCTTGTATTTTTTCAACACTGTAACCATTAGACTTTGCTAGCCCTAAAAATACACCAAACAATTGAGAAATTTCTTTTACATTACTACTAGATTTAAGGTCAGATGTAATCTCCTCTTTATTACGAGATGAAAATTCAATATTATGTTTTTTTAATTTACTTGTGAGTTTTTCTTTCCAATTTCTTTCATTGAATTCGTAGCTAAAAGTCTCAATAAGTGGAGTCTCGTGTTGACTATGCATACCTCTTTTCCATGACATATCTAACTGGTACTTACTGGTTTGAATTCTATTCTGCTCAATATTCCCAGTAAAGTGAGTACGGCCGTCACGATCAACACCGAAATGCTCTATGTATACACCGTAATCTGATAAATAAAAGTCTGGTTTATACTGACTATAATCCTTGTCGGCTGTATCATATTTATATGGTTTTTCGTATTCGTAATTTATTCCATTCATGTACAAAAAATTTGCAATCATAACTTCTTGCTGACTTTTTAGATACTCTTTCTTGAGTGTTAAGTGCTGTTCTGTTCTGGAATATTTATAGTATTCATCAAGAGTTTGGAACGATGGCTCTAGCACTATGGGTTTAAAATAATACGCAAAGTATTCTACAGCGCAATGAAGATAATCCGCATCCTTTAGTTGTAAATTAAATTGTTCATCTAAAAATTTTTGACGTGAAGAAGTAGAAGTAAATGCTAGGTCTGGTCTTTTTCCAAGTGCTTCACCAATAACTGATAAGCCAAAACTATGAAATGTTTGAGCTTTAATTTTTTTATCAGGAAATGTCTTATGTATTCTTTCAGTTAGTTCGTCAACGGCACGCCCAGTAAATGATAAAAGTAATATTTCTTCTGGATCTATCCCAGCTCTTTCAATTAAATATGCAAGTTTACCTAAAATTGTGGTTGTTTTGCCAGTGCCTGCCCCAGCAACAAGTAGTGTATTATCTTCGTCAGAGGCTATAGCATTTATTTGGTCATTGTTATATCGTACTCCTTTCTCATCTAAAATATTTTTTATTGTTGGATATTCTTGTTGTACAAAATTTTCATTGTATTCATCTATAAATATTTTTCTACCGTTAAAATAACATTCAGCAAAATTTACAACAATACTTTTTATTGAATCCTTAGTATTTATTTCAGAAAATATAGGATTATACTTTTCTGCGAGATATTTATACTTATTTTTCCAAAGTTGATATTGTCTATCACTAACATACCAATTTGTATCCTTGAAACTATTAAACTCTCGAATTGCCTGCTTGTACTTTGGTTCAATAGATTTGAGTTCAAGTAGTAATGCTAAAACATGTTCATGCTCTTTATTTTTACTAAACTTCTTATATAAAACAACTGTTGCTACGATGAATATTATAGTTATGAGCAACATATTTTAGATACTTTATTTGTAACTATTATACTAGTATTTTAGTTATAGGTCTATGTAATAAATGCTTCGGTTAACTAAAAATTGGTATACACAGAATAAAGTATCATTACCAACTAGTAGTGGCACTTGAAAAATTATCATACCTCCATTTTATAAGGGTTATAATAAAAGATATGATAAAAAATAAAGAAATATTAGAAATAGCCACGAAAAAGAATACTACTACTTGTGATGCGAGTCCAGACTTTGTATCAGAAAATGATGCTCTTGATTATCTTGCTGAACTATACGTAAATATCTACTTTGATTACGTCAAAAAAATGAAAAATGGTTAAACTTCCTCCACAGATAACTGAGATGTCTCAACTAACGATAAAACTTCACCTGGAGACTCTATACCAGATACTTCTTGTACCCTTCCTAGTTTCTTTTCTATGTTACGTGTCTTTGACATAGCATCCTCCATAACGTTTCCTGCTTCTTGTATTTTCTTGTGGGTCTTCTCTAGTAAGTCTCCAAACTTACCAAACTCAGATTTAACGGTAGACAACACTGCCCAGACCTCACTCGATCTCTTTTGAATATTAAGAGTCCTAAAACCTACCTGAAGACTATTTAGAATAACCTGAATAGTTGTTGGGCCTGTAATAATAACTTTTAAATCTCTTCTTAGTAACTCATACAAACCTGGCCTTCTTAAGATTTCAGCATATAAGCTTTCAGTGGGAACAAAAAGTATTCCAAAGTCAGTTGTGTTTGGAACATCAATATATTTATCTCTTATATCTTTTGCTTCAGCCTTAATTCTAGTCTCTAGAGCCTTACCAAGTTCATCCACTAATAGAATATTACCTTGTTCTTGTGCTTCCATTAGTTTTTGATAATCCTCAAGTGGAAACTTGGCATCTATAGGCAACCAAATATGTTTACCATCTTCACCTCCTGGAAGTTTAATTGCGTACTCAACATTATCTTTACTTGATTTCTTTGTTCTAACATTTTTCTCATATTGGTCTGGAGTAAATATTTCTTCAATTAAATTACCTAATTGTGCCTCTCCCCAAGTCCCTCTCGTTTTTACATTACTTAAAACCTTCTTTAAGTCACCAACACCAGTGGCTATTGTCTGCATTTCTCCTAACCCTTTATGAACAAGATCTAAGCGGTCACTCACAAGTTTGAATGATTCCCCAAATCTTTTTTCAAGTGTAGCGTGTAATTTTTCATCCACAGTGACACGCATTGATTCCAATTTTTCACTATTATCTTTTTGAATAGCATCAAGCTTTCTCTCTACAGTCTCCTTTACCTTATCCATCTTCACATCATTACGGTCGGTAAGCTCAGATAACTTTGTTGAAAAATTATCAAAACTTTTATTTTGAGCACTAGAAAAATCTGCCATTCGTTTTTCAATTGAGTCTCCAAATGTCTTAAAGAGACCAGAAAGTTCTTCTCTCACTCTCTTTTCAGACTCTGCTTGCTCTTTACGGTTAGTGGACATTTCAGCTCTCAAAAATGCCTCAATTTTCGCATCTGAAACAGCTAACTGCTCTTTAATAAGAGATTCTACATTCAAATCTTCCTTTTTCTTTATCACAAAATAAAGGAGTACTAAAACTCCTAATAAAATCAATGTTAAAAGTAAATTAGTTATCATATTTTCTTATTATTACACACTTTAACTAATTTAAATACTAGGGTGGCATTTGGTAGCAAATGGTAGCAAAACAAGTGGCGCGACTGACAATAAACAGGTGTATAATTATAGTATGAATGATTCAAATTCTCAGCGTATAATAAAACCACTTAATTACCAACAAAAGCTGGCGTTAGATTTTTGGTGTGGAAATAGAAGAAGAAGTAAGGCTGAAGTATTGCGTGAAGCTGGATATAGTGAAGCTATTGCCCGTCAACCGCATAAATTCTTTAATAGTCCAGCGGTGCAGAAGGAACTAGCCTTGAGAGGCTATGGAACAAGCGGTATTAGTAATAATGAAAAACCCGCAACTATTTTTAATGAAGCAGAAAAAATAAAACCATCATCAAATCCAGTTATAGATATTTCTAAAATACCTAAAGAAGTAATTCAAGAACTACAACAAAGATTACGTGAAGAAGGATGGAAACCTAACCCAATAAAAGAGGAAGAACCTCAGAACTATGGTCAACCAAGTTTTTATATTGAGGATAGTCAAAAATACCCACCCACAGAAAACTTTTCATCAATGTAATATTTATAACTTCTTTTATCTGGTTAGTATCTGAAACCCTCTGAAACAAAAGAATAAGCATTCATTTGGTTAGAAAAACTCACTGACACAGTTACCACCTCCCCAGTCTCATCATCAATGGTATCAAAAATAGATATTAAACTATCATATATTTTTTGTATTGGGTCAGAGACTTCTTGTTCTTTATATACCCCACACAGGCCATCATTTATTCCATTCACATAATCCCAGAGAGAAATCCATATATCTTCTAAAGATAGAATACCACTCTCGGTTATTTCTTTTTTCTTTTCATCAGTAACACCATCTAAATAACATTCAATGTCTTCGTAAAACAATCCTAGTTTGTTGAAATCGATAGTTTTATCTGATGAGACTTCTATAAAAAAATCATTGTAAATTCTGTTAGTAAAGTTTGTGACTATAAAAGATGACGCAACGGCATATATAAAAACTCTTCCCTTTACAGTGTCTTCATCGGTTATAAGAAAATAGCCACTTTTCTCAATTAAACTATAAGTATCTATACCCCAATTAGACTCTTTTATATTATCACCAGTGTAATCAGAGAGTTGATTAAAGGTGTCTACAAATATCTCTTTAATTTCCTTTTCCATAAACTACTTAGTGACTTTATTTGTAAGAAATGTAGAAACCTTGAATGAGAGTACTTCAATAAGAGCAACAGAACACCCAACGAGAGCACTAATAGAATACCCAAAACCATATCGTGAGAAAAAGAAATATATTATAGACAAGAGGAAAAGAACAAGAACTATTAACATTGTGAGATGTATTGCTGTTCCATTGGTGCTGACATTCGTTCCTAAGTCCTTCAAAACCCTTCTTGTTTTAGAGGAAAAAAGGATTCTAATCTTAAAAAAGATGCCTTCCAAAAGTGGCTTAAAAACACTATATGAAAAAAAGATAACAACCATTGCAATAATGAAAGTCATAGAAGGTTGTGTTTACTTAATAAGCCCTCTGGGTGACCTATAAAACAAAATAGGCACCCCAAGAGGTGCAGACAAGTGAACAGCGTTGCCGTTGCTCATATGTTTCCTTTGGAATGCCTATACTGGCTACGAGCAACGCAAAAATCGCTTTTTAACGCTGTAATTCAATATTCACTTGTCTGCACAATCATTATAGCAAAAAAGAAGAAAACACTATAATTAGAAATTATATAAATAATAAAATATGAAAATACCATCAGAAAGCATTGAACAGTACAAAGAGGTCTTCAAAAAAGAATACGGTTTTGAAATAAGTAACGAACAGGCTTATCACGAACTACACGCATTACTTACTCTTATGGATGCAGTATACAGACATATAAACAAAGAGAATTATTCAAAACTTAACGAGGTAGCTTAATCGTGAATTCAAAAGGTATACCACTATTATCAGCTAGGAAATGTTGGTTTGTGTCCTGACGATGCCGATAGATAGGCTCATAGGTGACAGTTTTTAGGGACTAGGGACTAGTAAATATAAAATACATACTACCATGAAAACTCTTAACTCATAAATCATAATGGGAAAAGAACCAATTTTATGATAGTATCCAAATACCC
>JAIPIK010000023.1 GCA_021734745.1 Candidatus Altimarinota bacterium
CCCCATGGCGTAAGCCTGTGGGATGAACGCGCCACTCACACCTTAGGTGTGAGCAAACAGCAAAGCTGTTTGAAACCTTAATCTGAAAGATTAAGGGGCGATAATGCCACGTGGCGTGAGCCCGTGGTGCTTTACTTTTATTATATGGTATAGTAAATTTTTATGGCTTTATCAATTATTCCTAAACACATTGCGATTATTCCTGACGGAAATCGTAGATGGGCAAAACAGCATAATAAATTATCTGCTCAGGGTCATGCTATGGGTTATAAAAGAATACAAGACTGCATTACATATGCGCGGAAGGAAGGAATCTCAATCGTAACCGTATGGGCATTTTCAACCGAAAACTGGAAAAGAAAACAAGATGAAATTGGTGAACTGATGACAATTATTTCAAAAGGACTTTCAAAAATACATAAAGATGCAAAGAAAGAAAAAACTCGTGTAATTCATATCGGAAGAAGGGATAGGTTAGGAAAAAAACTTTTAAAATTAATTGAGACTGTTGAAGAAGAGACAAAGCATTATCAAACATTTACACTTTGTCTAGCGATTGATTATGGAGGAGAAGATGAAATAAAAAGAGCAGAAATAAAATTAAGCGAATCAAAAGATAATAAAAAAAGTATTCTTGATTTTTTAGATACTACAACTCACAAACTTTCAAACCCAGATTTAATTATTCGCACTGGTGGTGAACACAGAACATCTGGTTTTATGCCACTACAAAGCGCATATTCAGAATGGGTATTCGAAGAAAAATTGTTCCCTGATTTTGATATTGATACCCTAAGTAAAGCTATAGATATTTATACAAAACGTAGTCGACGTTTCGGGAGGTAGTATTTAGACATAATAAATAAGTAAACAAAAACACCCGGAATTACTCGGGTGTCTTAGCATTTAAATCACATGCTCTTTTTAAGATTTGCAACAAATGAATCAGTGTCTGGTTCGATGATGCGCCAACCGTCTATCTTTGCAACAGCTTCGACTTCACCTCTTACATCTTCCACTGGATCACCTGTTTCATCTGCAATTGATACTATCAATTTCTCGTAACCCTCTCTACTAATTTCAGGCATCATTTTCCCCTAATTAAGTTAAACAAAAGTTAAGAATCTCATGTAACTATATATTATTACAGATTTTTGTAAACACATGTCTATTTTCTGCTATAATTTACTAATGAAAATTATTTCCTGGAATGTGAATGGACTAAGAGCAGTAGCAAAGAAAGATAACTGGGAAGAGGTTTTAAAATTATCCCCTGATATTTTAGCTATACAAGAAACAAAAGCAACACCTGACCAATTGCCAGAAAATGTTAAAGATATAAAAGGATACTATTCATTTTTTGATAGTTCAAAAATTCGTAAAGGTTATTCAGGTGTTGCTGTTTATGCAAAAGAAAAACCAGAGAAAATTGAATATGGACTAGGTTCTGATCATATGGATTTGGAAGGAAGGTTACTCACACTTTATTTCAAGGATTTTATTATTATGAATTGTTATTGGCCAAATGGCGGAAAGTCCCCGGAGCACTTTTTGTATAAACTAGATTATTATGATCAGTTCTTAAAACGTGCAAAAAAACTCGAAAAAAAGAAGCCGGTTATATTCGTTGGTGATGTGAATGCAACTGTTTCCGATATTGACCTTGCTCGCCCAAAAGAAAACGCTGGGAAGTTGGGGTGTACGGAAGACGAGCGAACACGACTTGCAAAATATGTTGATTCTTTTATAGATACGTTTAGATATAAAAATGGCGAGGCAGTAAAGTACAGCTGGTGGGATATGAAAACTAGAGCAAGAGATAGAAATATTGGATGGCGTATTGATTATATATTTACTTCAAAAAGTTTAGAAAAGAAAATAAAGAAAGCAGACATTTTAAATGATGTGCTTGGTAGTGATCATTGCCCAGTTGTTCTTGATGTTGAAATTAGATAACAACAAAACAAAATGCAGCATCATTACAATGCCGCAGTCAATACCCCCTTATTGAATTAATCCAGAAATTCTCAAAAAATTATCGATAACAAATATCACACCTTGAGTTTTTTCAATAACCGGAACACCGTGGTGTCGATGTGACCACACTTCCCCTGTTTGAATTACTACGCTACAGTTAAGTTTTATTCCTTCTTGTATAACTTCGTTCCAGCCGTTGCCATCCGTAAGAAGATGTTTGATATCCTTCCTTCGCATTATCTCCAAAGCAGATTGTGGGCTGTTTGCAGAATGATGAGCAAATCCATGTTTATGTAGAGCCTTTGTGTACAGTGTCAGTATTATTGGATGGTCTTCAGCTACAAGTATTTCGCCAAATGATTTCATCGTTAGTTCCCCTTTAATATTGAGTCTGATATATATGCTATTAAAATATATGTGTCGTGTCAATATTGTTATTCATATTGCAGGCTCATTTTTTTACTGCTCAGCCGAGAATTTGCTTATTCTGGAGTTGTACTTGCTCTGTTATAGAAAAAATCACATAAAGAATCTTCCGCCCTCCACGTTGCCTGAGCCATTCTTCTTGATTTGTTTATCTTGTCATTTACCAGAACCATTTCTTTTTCTCTCTTTTCAAATATTTTTTTCTCAGCTTTTCCATATGTGCTATTCATATACCATCTAATTTTATCAAATTCTTTTTTGGTGTTCTCAGTAACCAGTTCGCTACCAATAAGATATTCCCTAAGCGCTGGAAGCATTGTCTTTTTACGTTTTACTTGAGCATCTTTTTTGCAAGTTGAGTATTTTATTTGTTTAGAATCTTTTTCTACATTATCAGTAGACGCGTAAGTTATAAATGGTGACAATAGTATTACTATAGAAAGTTGTAAAATTATTTGTTTTTTCATAATTATATATTACTAATTATTTTAACATCTATCTTTAATTAGAACAAAATAACACCAAGGAGTTGGTGTTATTTTGTTTAAAAAAATTGATGATATTTATCTTGACCAAAAGAAATTTCTAAAAGTACTAATTTTTTCTAAAAATGTTTCACGTATAGATTTAGTTTCCTCCTTTTTTTCTTCAATTACCTCTTTCTTTTCAATTTTCATTTGTGTAGTAGAGGCTTTTTTAGTGGTAATTTTACTCTTTACGATTTCCTTTTTGAGTTCTATTTTTTCAACCTTAGCCTCTTTAATTTTTTCATCAACAGATGTTTTTTCATCAACATCTTGTGTAAAGGACTCAAGAGATATTTCATCCTGTTCGTCTTTACATAAATTAAGTTCAGTCACGAAACTATCCCAAGTATTTTTTCTTGAATCTAAAAGTATTTCCTGAGCATTTTTTACAGAATCTCTGTATGTTTCTACAACAGTGTCCATCTTCTTCTTTTTTAAATCTTCGTCTAGGACTGCGACAGCATCTTTCTCGCCATCTTTTCTTAGTGTAAGTGATGCGTCCATGGTGTCATTGTATATGTTTTTGGCTTTTGAAATTTCAGTATCTCTTTTTTCAATAGCGGACTGTTTGCAAGTTATTAGTATTTGTTGAGGTGAAGATGTTGAGGTGGATGTTGCATGAGTTGAAGAAGATACACTTTGTGTGGTTGATGAAGATAGTACAGCCAAAACATCAGTAGATAGAATACTTTCCGCACTTACTAAGATAGGAAAAAAAATAGAGGTTAAAAGAGTTGTTCTAAGTATTGTTTTTATCATATTTTTGTTTACTTAAATTAGTTTATAAAGTGTAATCCTTGAGGCTGTTTTTATAATCCTCCATTTCAATACCAACCTCAAATTCAACTACTTGCATATCAATTGCATAGAATGGGTTTTGAGTAGCTTCTCCACCTGTTGTGCTTGTTAATGATATAGACACTGCAAATACAATACAAAATATAGTTACAAATTCTGTAACAGCAACAACCCATATATAAGGAGAGCGTATCGCACGCCCCCTCTTTTCTATTTTTTGCTCTGGTATATGAGATAAAATCGCTTTAAGGTTTTCTTGTGACGGCGATACGTTCTCCGCATACATGAGAAGTGCTTTTTCTATTGTGGTTGTTTTAATTTCCTTCATGGAGATGTTTTGTAAGGATGCGTAACTTTTTTAGGGCACGTTCCTTTATTTTTCTTATATAGACTTCTTCTTTTTCTAATGTTTCAGATATCTCTTTGTAATTTAATTCAGCAAAGAAATATAATCTTATAACTTCTTGCTCCGTGTCACTTAATAGCGGAACATATTCATTTACAGCTTCTGCCAGTAAATGAATATGTGTTTCGCTAATGACATCAACGCTGTCATCTGAGTATGTTTCGAAGAGTGTTTCATCAAAAGTCTCAAACGTTTTCTTCTCTTTGTGATTGATAAGTAAACGCTTAGCTATTGTGAATAGATATGCAAGTGGTGATTTTTCAGGCTCGTAAGAATCCAACGCTTCATAGAACCTTAGAAACACCTGCTGGCAAATGTCTTTTGTTAATTCCTCATTCTGACATTTAGAAAAAGTATATCTATATAAAGGGGTATAGAGTTTTATGTATAATTCTTCAAAAGCTTCTTTGTTTCCGGCTTTGGCCTGCAAAACAAGCTTTTTTAGTAATAAACTATCCCCCATAATAGATATAACCGGCGAGTTGTTATTTTGTGACAGCATCAATACCTGGCAGTGTACCACTTGCTAGGAAATCAAGCATTGCTCCTCCACCTAATGAGACAAAAGTAAAATTACGTAACAAATGAAGTGAATGAGCTACCGAAACAGTATCCCCTCCACCGATATATGATGTAACTGGAGCATTTGCCAATTTGGTTAATATTTGTTCACTACCATGTAGCCACCCTTTTTCATATAAACCAAGTGGTCCATTTGCGATAACTGTTTTTGACTCTAAGATAATTTTCTCAAGCATTGCAACTGTATCATTTCCACAGTCTACAATTACTCCATCCGTAGGTATTTTGTTAAAAGGAACTGTTTCTCCATTAGAAAGAACTACATCTTTTGGTGTTAAAAGTAGTGGGTGGTTAATAAAAGATTCAGGGAGTTTGTATTTTGGGTCATATAAACTTTTACCAATCTCAACACCACGCTCTTTCCAGAGATTGTGTACCATGGCACCGCCCACAAAAACTTCAACACCTTGATTTAAATATTGATTAATTAGTGTTAACTTAGTTGATATCTTTGCACCTCCCACAATAAGAAGCGCTGGTTTTATCGGCGTAAGAGCTTTTGTAAGATGTTCCAATTCACGTACAAAAGTCGGTCCAAAATATGATGGCATTAAGTAAGCAATACCTACAACACTAGAGTGTGTTCTGTGTGCCACAGAAAAAGCATCATTAATAAAAACTTCACCTAATAATGAAAATGATTTTGCGAGTGATGAAGCGTTTTCTGTTTCACCATTCCATAGACGAACATTTTCAAGTAGCATTCCATGACCTCTTTCTAAACTACGAGATGTTCTTTCAAGAGCATCAAAATCCTGTGATACATAAAATGAAATAAAAGGAAGATTTTTTGTAACATGTTTTGCAATTATCTCTAAACTCTCTCCCTTTTCTCCGAAATGAGTGAGTATTATTATTTTTGCTCCGGCGAAAGATAGTTCTTTTAAAAATGGAACAGTAACATCGAATCTACTGGTGTCAGAAATAACTCCATCAGTTATTGGCATATTCCAATCAACACGAACAATAACCCTCTTATCATTAAAAGTTCCTACATCAGGCATTATATGATCTTTCCAAGTTGTATTCATAAAGTTATTTAATGTAACATGAATTAATAATGTCAATAAATTTAGAAACATCTTGAGATGCGCGACCTATTAATAGACCATCAACACCACCTTCCTCGATAAAATTTTTAGCATTATCTGGTGCAACTGCCCCACCGTATAGAACGTGTACCTTTTTTGCATAGTCAATTCCAACAAGCGAAGCCAAGGCTCTTCTTAGTGCTATAACAACCTCGAAACATTCACTTGCAGTTGCGGGCGTATTACCACCAATTGCCCACACTGGCTCATAAGCAATAATAAGATTTTCAAAAAGCTTTCTATCAACCAACGACAGGGTTTGTTTCACATCCTCCTCTAGTTCACTTAGGTAGTTGCCATTCTTATCTCTTGTATGCTCCCCAAAACAAAGTATTGTGGTTAATTTTGACTGAAGGGCTAGTGTTACTTTGTGAGCACGTGCATCTACTGTTTCACCCTGCTTTCTAACTTCACTATGACCGACGATTGTAAAAGAGGCCCCACCGGTTAATAGTTGTGACGGAATATTTACTCCAGTTACTTGGCCTATACCAGTACCAGAAACATTTTGAGAGCCGATATAACCACGAGTTGATATAGAATTAAGATGAGGAATGAAAATATCAGTGACAGCCAGAAGGTAAGACTTCTTTGGAAGTTTTGTTTTTGATGATGAAATTTTTTTATCAAGTTGCTTAATAAACTTCTTTGCGATATCTAAAGTTTCCGGCGTTGTTTTCCAATTGCCAACAATAATAGGAACTGTACATTTAATCATATGTATAAATTATATCATGCTGTAAGGGTTTATATATAAAAGATAAATATATAGTGTTATAATTGTATTATGTATACAAATATTATTCACTCAACAAATATGTTCTTTAAAAATACGCTGTACTCACTTTCTCGTAAGCCAGGAATAGCTTCCATGATTGGTGTATGTCTTCTTGGAATTGTTGTGTATAGTTTCTTCTTTACGTCTAAAATCGAAGTTGAGACAGAAATAGTTAAAATTGGAGAATTAAAGCAGTACGTTGAAGTAACTGGTCAAGTACAAGCATCACGCGACGCTTCACTATCCTTCCAAACACTTGGCTCTGTTTCGTATGTTGGTGTAAAAGTAGGCAGTGAAGTCACTCAAGGTAGAGTTCTCGCCACACTTCAATCAGGAGATGCACAAGCGAGTCTTCTTCAAGCAAAAGCCCAATTAGAGAGTGCACAAGCTACATTAGGACAGTTAACACAAGGAGCACGCAAAGAAGAAATTGCAATTAAGCAGCAAGTCGTTGATAATGCTAAAAATACACTTGAACAATCATATATTTCATTACCAGATACAATAAGAAGTGTAGATTCAACTACTGCTGATATTATTAAAAATAAACTTAGTTCTTTGTTTGTAAGGAACAGTGACCATTACACACTTTCTTTCTCATCATGTGATCAAAGTCTTCAATCATCAATTGAAACCAGTCGTTCAAACCTTGAAAATACTTTAGCTGATTATCAAAAAAGAAGTTCTGTTATTTCTGTAATTTCACAAGAAAAAGATATAGATGAAGTTTTTGAATTAGCTTATAAAGCAACAATAGCAACTAATAATCTAATCACGTCTGTGTCTAATTTACTTCTTTTGTCATGTAGCACACAAAACACATCACTTGATGCAACTAGAGCGACATTATCTACTGCGCGTACCACTATGAACACTTTGTTTACTGATATTACTGCGAAAAGAAGTGCGCTTAGTGTTTCCAAAAATGCTCTTTCACAAGCAATGCGTGACCTGGAACTATCAACCGCAGGAACTGATCCTTATAAATTAAAGGCACAAGCAGCAGCGGTTACTCAAGCTGAAGCACAAGTTGCCTCCGCTGAGTCAGGATTGAGAAAGACCATGATTATAGCACCATTTTCAGGAACAATTAGTGATGTTTCAATTACAGAAGGAGAAACAGTTACATCTGGAAAAGTAGTTATCAATATGTTGGCAATTGATGCTTTTGAAATAGAAGCAAAAGTTCCAGAAATTGATATTGTAAAAATAAAATCAGGAGCCGTTGTTGATGTGACACTAGATGCGTATGGTAAAGGTATTATTTTTCCTGCAACAGTTACTCGTGTTAACCCAACAGCAACAATAGAAGGAAGCGTCCCTATGTATAAAGTAATTGTTACTTTTATCGGTAAAGATGTACGAATCAAGTCTGGCATGACAGCTAATGTAAACATTATTACTGAAAATAAATCACAAATAATAACTCTCCCAGCAAGATTCGTTAACGTAAAAAATAGTATTAACGGTTCAGTTATTTTGCGTAAAGATAATGAAGACACTATGAAAGATGTTGTTCTCGGTGTTCGCGGGCAAGGAGGATTGATTGAAATTGTAAGTGGTTTGATTCCTGGAGATGAAGTGGTTGCACCTTCTACAGGAATACGTTCTGCTCAAAAACAAACACAGTAACATGAAACAGTTTGTAAACACTATTCGTTTAGGATTCTTTCTTGCAATTAGACAAGTAACTCGCACAAGTAAATGGACGACGGGTTTGATCGTGTTCATTATGATGCTTACATTTTTTAATCTTGTAGCGACAAGTGGTTTTCTTGTGGGGATTGTTGAAGGTGCATCACGTGGATTTAAAGAACAATGGACAGGAGATTTGATGGTTACAAATAGAAATGAAAATACATATATAGAACATACAAGTGAGATAGAAAGTGTACTGTCCTCTTTTCCTCAAATAGAAAGTTATACGAAACGTATAACTGCTGGGGTAAAAATAGAAGCTAATTGGTGGGAAAAAAGAAAAGAAGAAGATGCAAACACTGTATCCAATCAAATTGCGGGCATTGACCCAGTAACTGAAGATGCAACAACTCATTTGTCAAAACAAATTGTAGAGGGAGAGTGGCTTAAGCCGGGTGACGCAAGAGGTATCGTAATCGGTTCAGCTTATCTTAAAAAATATAGCCGAGTTGCAGACCTCGTCTCATTACTCGAAGATGTTAAACCAGGAACAACTGTTCGTGTCACAGTAAGTTCTGGTGGTTCAAACTTTAATCCAGAGCAAGAATTTGCTGAGAAGCAAGAAGAAACATCAAGTAAATCAGTAACTCAAGATTTTATTGTTCGAGGAATTGTTGATTCAAAAGTACAATTTGTTTCTTCTCGTGCATATATTTTGGATAGTGAATTAAAAAAGATGTTAGGAAAATCAGATGGTGATGTTTCAGAAATTTCTATTGTTATGAAAGAAGGAATTGACCCTTACATTGTGAAGACACCTCTTATGAATAATGGTTTTGGAGAATATGCAAAAATAAATACTGCAGATGAAGGTGCTCCAGAATTTCTTGTTAACATTAAATTATTCTTTAGTATTATAGGAACAATACTTGGTTCCGTTTCTGTGGTAGTCGCCCTCATTACTATATTTATTATTATTTATATTAATGCCCTCACCCGCCGCCGCCAAATTGGTATTATGAAGGGAATAGGAGTAACAGAGTTTGCTGTTGAGTTTAGCTACATATGTCAGGCCTTATTTTACGTAGTTGTTGGTTCTGGAATTGCCCTTGTTATTATTTTTGCAGTTTTAAAACCATACCTAGATGCAAATCCAATCGATACACCATTTGCTACTATTGTTCTTGTTGCAGAGCCAGCAAATGTCGCATTTAAATTTTTACTAGTTGTAATAGTCTCTTTGTTCGCTGGTTATCTCCCTGCGAGATTGATTGTTAAGAAAAATACTTTAAATGCAATTCTCGGTCGTAATGACTAGCAGAGCTTAAAAACTTGGCGATCTTCTTCGTCAAAAATATTATTTTATCGTCAATGTACTATAAGTACACCTCCTCTAAAATAATAATTTTTCCTCGAATATCATCCAAGTTTTTAAGCTCTGTAATACCCTGCATTTCATCTAATTTTTAAAATCCTATATACTAATAAGTATCTAAATCTAGCCTCTAATATCTAACGTCTAAAATCTACCCCCATGAAAACAATCATCGAAGTAAAAGGCATCACAAAAAGTTTCACTGATGGTCTTGTTGTAACGCAAGTATTAAAAGGTATTGATTTTGCTGCACATGAAGGTGAGTTTATTGCAATCATGGGAAGAAGTGGGGCTGGAAAGTCTACACTTCTCTACCAGATGTCACTTCTTGATAATCCGACAAGTGGTTCAATAAAATTAAACGGACACCCTGTTGATAATTTAACTAATTCAGAAAAAACCCAGTATCGTTTAAACGAACTCGGATATGTTTTTCAAGATTATTCTTTGCTTCCAGAATTAACAGCATTAGAAAATATTATGGTCCCTCTTCTTATGCAAGGAGTTAATATACAAAATACAAAAAAGCGAGCCATGGATGTTTTAGTTGGCGTCGGACTAGATCACAGATCTGGTAATTTACCCTCAGAGCTTTCAGGTGGAGAACAACAACGTGTTTCGGTTGCACGTGCGATTATTCATAAACCAAAAATTTTATTCGCCGATGAACCAACTGCGAATCTCGATTCTTTTTCATCAAGGCAAGTAATGGATATATTTAAAAAATTAAATAAAGAAGAAGGTCTAACAATAATAATGGTTACCCACGAAGAAGAATATGGTCGCATCGCCGACCGCATCGTCCGCCTCTCCGACGGACAGATTGTGAAGTAAGTTATTTTATATAAGTGAGGAATTATAAAAGCGCGTCTGAGTCAGCAGGTTCATACCTCTGCACAAAGACGCGCTTTTGATCAGTTAATTTGTTGTTGGACCCAAAATTATTGGGGGATATTTAGCAGTATATTCCATGAATTCTTTGTATTCTGAAAGATCAATCAATTCAAAACAGACAAAGTAAGGGTCTGGATAAATTTCAACAGAGTAGATAACTTTTATATTACTTGGAGAATAACTCTCCCCAAATGCTATACGAGCCTCCTCATGTACATCACTAAGGGGTATAACTAACTGCCGATCACTGGTATCCTCACCAAGAGAAATATCTCCATCCACATTTTGGCGAAATCCCCATTCTTCAATTTCTCTATCACCTATTTGAGTCACTAATTCAGAAATTGTAGGAAATTGCTCAAGTTCTTCCTCAGTCAAATAGAGCTTAGCCATTATTACCTCCATTGATTATGTTTTTATTCTAGAACTTCCTATATTAAAGTATATATCAATACTAAAATATTACTATCAAAACAAAATTTGCTTTTATATTATTATATTGTATAATGGAAGATGTTAATGGATGTGTGTAGTGAGTCGGCCTCTGGCCGGCCATTTTTTTATCAAAGGTACAAAGATAGGCCAAGAAAAGCCTTATAATTAAAGGAAAATAAAACTATGTTAGACATAAAAGCATTGAAGATTGCTCTTGAGCAATTGGAACAAGAAAAGAAAATAGGTCATGAAAAAGTAGTTGACGCAGTAGAAAAGTCTCTTGCAGCAGCTTATCAGAAAGAATATGGAAAGCGTGGTCAAATCGTCCGCTGTAAGATTAATTTTGATACAGGAGAGACACAATTCGAACAAGTGAAAATCGTTGTAGATGAAAGCAATGTTCGTATGCCTGTAGAAGGTGAAGAAGAAGTGTTTGAGCCAACAGGACACGCACACCATCATCAGCAAGAAGAGTCTACAGAAGGGTTGCTTCCACGTTACAATGAAGAACGTCATATTCTACTATCTTCCGCAATTCTTTTGAAGAAAAATGCTGAACTTGAAGAAGAGATTGTTTTCCCTCTCGATAACCAAGATGATTTCGGTCGTATTGCAGCACAAACAGCAAAGCAAGTTATAGTACAAAAGCTTCGTGAAGCAGAGCGTGAATCAATCGTTGGTGAATTCACTGATAAAGAAAATACTATTGTATCTGGTATTGTTCAACGTATTGAACGTGGGACTGCTTTTATCGACCTTGGTCGTACAACAGCCATACTTCCATTTGAAGAACAGATTCCGTCAGAGAGGCTTAGACCTGGAGAGCGCATGAAAGCATACTTATTCTCTATTGAAGAAGGTTTCCGCGGTCTTTCTATTCGTCTGTCACGAACACATCCAAAATTCTTGATCGAACTCTTTAAAAATGAAAGTGCAGAAATTGCACAAGGTGTTGTAGAAATCGTAGCAGTTGCTCGCGAGCCAGGTAGTCGTTCAAAGATTGCTGTGAAGTCAAACGATGAGCGTGTAGACCCAATTGGTGCATGCGTTGGTCAGCGTGGAGTAAGAGTATCAGCTATTACAGATGAACTTTCTGGTGAGAAGATAGATGTGATTGAATGGTCAGATGATTCTCGCCGTTTTATTGCAACAGCACTTTCCCCCGCTAAGGCAATTTCTATTGAATTAAATGAAACTGAAAAGAAAGCTATCGTTACAGTTGCTCCAGAAGAACAATCTCTTGCTATTGGTAAAGGTGGACAAAACGTTCGTCTAGCTGCGAAGTTAACTGGTTGGAAAATTGATATTATATCGGGTGGTGAAATGATTGCAGAAGCAGATGAAGAAGGAATGCTCACAATTGAAAGTAGCGTTACTGATGAAAGTATTGATGAACAAGCAGACGAAGTTATTGCTTCACTAAATACTATTGATGAAACTCTTCCAAAGAATACAGAAATTGAAAATGCTGTTGAAGAAGTTGTTGAAAATTCTGAAACTGAAGAATTCAAAAGTGAAGAGATAAAAACTGACTCAGAAACTCCTTCAGAGGAAACAAAATAATTTATTAAAACCTGCTAATAGCCATTGGCTATTAGCCATTAACTAGCTCTTTAATTTATGTCATTAAGTTTACTCCACGATATCTCCTCCGGAGATGATGTTCCAAATAAAGTTACTGTTGTTGTTGAAATCAGTAAAGGTTCAAAAAATAAATATGAACTTGATAAAACAACAGGATTAATTCACCTCGACCGTGTTATGCATACAGGTCAGGATTACCCGTTTGATTATGGCTTCATTCCACGAACACATTGGTATGATGGAGATCCATTAGATGTTGTTCTATTAACAACTTACCCTCTTATTTCAGGAGTACTTTTAACAGCTCGTCCAGTTGCCGTATTAGATATGGTAGATGGACATGATAGCGACGCAAAGATTCTTGCAGTTCCAACCGAAGATCCTAGATTTAATAAAATTCAAGATCTTAGTGATGTTAACCCACACA
>JAIPIK010000006.1 GCA_021734745.1 Candidatus Altimarinota bacterium
CATTCAACAACATAACTAATCCTATTGTTCTAAATGATGGTGAATATACAGAAATAGAATATCTAATACGTTCTACAGCTGATATCATACCTGACATACCATATTGTTTCAGAGTAACAAACAATGGAGATGCTTCTGATTTTACGTATACTAATACTCCACAAGTGACGTCAAGGAATATATCTTACAGAAGGCAAGGTGGTGGCCCAGTAATTGTTGTTCCAGCATGGCAACAAGAGCAGTATTTTGCACCATCTACTACAACAGTAGCAACAGCATCTACTACTCAAGGAAGTGGTACTGCAACGAGTACGATTGAGACTACTTCTACAACTACGGTGCAGACTTCAACTACAACACCATCTCAGAGTGATCCAGGTGGAGATAGTGGCTCACTTAATATAAAGAATGGCTATGCCTTTGCGCCTGGTGTTAATGGGTCTGTCCTCGGCGCCTATACAGCTCCACTGTGTCTTAGAATTACAAATAGACTTTCATATTATTCAGATGACAGTACAACACACGGAGAAGTTTCTGACCTTCAGTATTTCTTAAAACAAAATGGATACTTTAATAATCAGATAACCGGATACTTTAGGAATATAACAGAAGATGCTGTTAAGCAATATCAGATAAATAATAATATTACCGCTAACGGAATTGTAGATAGAGAAACTAGTGAAATAATGCAAAAATCTTGTGTTCGCTAAAGAGCGACACTAAAAAATATTTCTTAAAAAGAGGGGAGTCCAATGTCAAAAAATATTAAAGTATTAATTAGTAATATGAAGGATAGCTACAATTAGAATAAAATAACTACACAATAAAAGTTTAATATGATCACTTAAACTTAATATATGAATTTTAGCATTACATAAAGACTAAGTGTTCTAAAATTACTAGATCTTTACTATAAAATAATTTTGTAAAGCAAATTCGCAAAACATTATACCTTGGTCATCTTTATAGTGTAAATATAAAAGATATAACACATGTTATAGTCGTAAAAGATATATTGTGCGACATTAAGCATATTGAAAAAGGCCTTATTATATAACGAACTATAATATATAAAATAAATACCTAATTCACACAACTATCTCCTACCCTATAAGTATATTTATTAAATTATATAAACTATAAAAATTTAAACTTAACTGCCACCTATTATGTTGTCTACTAAATTAATTAAAATTTAATATATTATTATTTGTATCATATTTGATATATTTTTATTATAAAAAATCTCATTAGTTAATATTTGTCACATATATTTACAAAATATGTACAAAGCTATAATATACCAAAAACTCCACATATTAGAGCCCTAAAAATCGATTTTAAGCATGTTGTATATGTATGAGTTGGTATAGATGTCCTCTAAAACAGATTGTAATTTCAAGATATTATGAAATTAATAATTTGTCAGTAAAAGTACTATTACATAATAACTTAATAGATAAATTCATAATATTATCTTGATGTATTCTTAGTTGAATAATTTACACCGCAATAATTATTTTCACCTATTAGTAATTTTATTGGTCTGACAAAAAAATGATTCGATAATTATAATATAGAGTTATACATAATATTATAGAGATGGTCAGTTAAAAAATAAGTAACAGTATTACTATAAAGTATATGTTAATAAATTTACTACTGTAATTATTAAGTATTAAAGTATTAGACTAAGCAGATAGTAGTTTCCTCAACTATTTGTATAACTTTGCATAGTTATACAGATGTTCATTGAAATATTAATTAAATAAAACTTGTCTTAACAGTTTAGCAGCAAGGTCTAGTATACATTTGTAATAACTGATCAACTGTAATTATTTCTGATGCGTCAACTTTTCTTTCTTTTAGTTCTACCCCACCCTTTTCTAATGACTTATCACTTACAACTACTCTCATTGGTATCCCTATTAAATCACTGTCAGCAAATTTCTCTCCAGCTGATGCTTCTCTATCATCAAATAATACTTCAACATGACTTTTGTTAAATGCCTCATAAATCTTTTCAGCAACTTTGTAGGCTTCACCATCTTTATCTCTACTAAGAACAATTAAGTGTACAGAAAATGGTGCGATACTCTCTGGCCAAATAAGACCCTTTTCATCTGCAAATTTTTCTACAACAACACCCATCAATCGTGTTGGACCAATACCATAGCAACCCATATAAACATCTTGCTTCGTACCTGTTTCATCAACGTATGTATAGTCAAATGCTTTTGAAAATTTAGTATTAAGTGGAAAAATATTTCCTATTTCACACGCACGAACTTGTTCCATTTTTGTAAAATCAACCCCTAGCTTTTTTGCAGTAGCTTCATCAGTTACTTCTTTGTTGTATGCTATATTATTTTTTCTATCTAAAAATATTGTATCTTCTCCGGCGTCACAAAGTGTCTGGAATTCATGAGAAAAGTCTTTTGTGAAATCACCACCTCCTGCTAATGTAATAAATGTATCAGCTCCTATGCCAACCTCATTGAAAATATTCATGTATACCTTCTTTGCTTCATCATAGTAAACATTCAAATCATCAGCGTTTTTATGGAAACTATAAAGATCTTTCATTCTGAATTCTCTTCCTCTTAATAGTCCAGACTTAGCTCTTGCTTCATTACGAAATTTTGTTTGTATTTGATAAAAAGCAGAAGGTAAATCTTTATACGAGCGGGAATATTCTTGAGCAATAGGAGTAATCATTTCTTCATGAGTTGATCCAAGAACATAAGACGCAGATGACTTATCTTCAGAAACTTTGTTTGCCGGCATTGTTTTCATTAAAACATCGATAGTTTCTAAACGCCCTGTCTTTTCCCAGGTTTCTTTCGGAGAAAGAGCTGTCATCAATAATTCATTGCCAATCTCATCCATATGACGACGAATTATATTCTCAATTTTTGTTAGAACACGAAGACCAAGTGGTAACATTGTGTATACACCAGCCATTTCCTTGTGAATATACCCCGCTCTAGTAAGTAGTATTGCATTAGTGGAGACCTCATCTTTTGGAGCATCTTTTCTGGTTTTTGTGTAGAGTTTTGATTGTCGCATAAGAAAATTATAACATAATTCAAATAAAATGTTTCTGAAGTTATTTAATTTTAGTAATACTAATAATTGTACAAATTAACGACTAATGTCATTTATTGTTACAAATATTAAGAGTAGGATTAATAAAGAAAAACCAATCATATTCACCCAAGAGTAATACTTAAAAGGTATTCTTTTTCCTATAACTGTTTCCACTATCACAACTACCATTCTTCCTCCATCAAGTGCTGGCAATGGGAGAATATTAAAAATAGCTAAGTTAATTGATAATATTGCGACAAGAGTAAGCACAGCAGCATATCCATATGTTGAGGTCTGTTCAACAATTCTTGCTATTCCAACTGGACCAGAAAGAGAATCCATCACACTTTCTCTCTTAATGGCTGACTTAACTAGTGAGCTAAGTCCCTCAAGTGTAAGTACTGTAATGTTGTAAGTTCTTTTAGCTCCTATTTCAATCGCTTGTAATACAGTCGTGTCTAGTGTTCCAACACGTTCAACAGCGATACCTATTGCTTTCTTATCAGGAATTATTCCATACACAGCTGCAATAGTTGTGCTAGCTAGTGCGCCAGTTGGATCTACATATGTAATATTAAAAGAGTCATTTGGATGTGCTCCAATAAATGAAACTAGAGAGGTTGTTGATGAAAGATTAGCAACCTTACCAGCACTTTTAACTTCTGTAAGTTTTGAGCCAGCGACAATACCCGCTCTATATGCAGGACTGTCTAATGCAGAATCGACAACCATTAAGTACTGATTCTCTACTAGATGGCCATATGTTTCATCCTCAGCACTCATCTGTATATCACCGAAAGAAATACCAATGAATATAAATAAAGCCAAAAGCATGTTCATTGTAACTCCCGCTACAAGTACAAGTAATTGTGCCCACCACGGTCTATTACTGAAGGCTCTCGGGTGATTCTTTGCACCATCCTGAGCCTTGTCTTCCTCACTTCCATTCTCCCCCCAAATAGCGACGTATCCACCAAGTGGAATAGAATTAAATGAATAAGTAGTCTCCCCTTTCTTGACTGAAAAAATACGCGGAGGAAATCCAAAAGCAAATTCGTCTACTCTCATTTTAGTTAGCTTAGCAACTATAAAATGTCCAAATTCGTGGACTATCACAAGCACTAAAAGAACTAGTAAAAATAAGAATAATGTTGATATAGACATAGAAATATAAGTATATCATAATTGGTCTATAAAATATTTTACATAAGCAGACAATATGTATTAGAGTCAAGTAGGGTATAGTTTTTTTGAATTAAAACCATATAAAAGGAGAAATAGTAATGAGTGCGTATAAACATTTACCTGATCGACGCAAAGTGGCTGAAGAAAAACTAAAGACTCTTTCTCGTGTTCTTGAACAAAGCCCAAACTCTATTGTTATTACTGATAAAGAAGGGTTTATTGAATATGTAAATCCTCGTTTTGAGGAATTGACCGGATACTCTAGTGAAGAGGCAATTGGCCAAAATCCACGAATTATACAGTCAAATATTACCCCAAAAGAGGTGTATGTGGAAATGTGGGGAATAATATTACAAGGAGGAGAGTGGCGAGGAGAAATATGTAATCGTAAGAAAAATGGTGAACTTTTTTGGGAACATATTGTGATATCAGGACTTCTCGATGACAATGGAAAAATTTCGCATTTCATAGCAGTTAAAACTGACATCACAGAAAAAATGGAAATTGAAAGAAAAGTTTTGAGACAAAATAAATTATTCAAGAGTGTTCTAGATAACTTCCCGGGAGGAATTACTTTATTTGATTCCGAGCTAAATCTTCTAGTGCATAATGACCAGTTTACTAGTTTACTTAATTTGCCGTCAGAACTTATTAACAGACCAAGTGTCACTTTTGCTGACTTCATCCGTTTTAATGCGGAGCGTGGTGAGTATGGATCTGTTGATGTTGAACAATTTGTATCTGATCAAGTTGAGATTGCAAGAAAATTTCAACCACACAGAAAAGAAAGGAAATGTTCAAGTGGGGTTGTCTTGGGTATTAGAGGTGCACCTATACCAGATGGTGGATTCGTTACTATATATCTCGACATAACTGAAATAAAAAAAGCTGAGGACGAACTTAAGTTGCACAGGGATAATCTTGAATGTATTGTATCAGAGCGCACAGCTCAGATTGTTGAAGCAAAAGAAGTAGCTGAAATGGCAAATAAAGCTAAGAGTACTTTTTTAGCGAACATGAGTCATGAAATACGTACTCCAATGAACGGAGTTCTCGGTATGACGGATATCCTCTTGAGAGGAAATTTGACCACTGAACAGAGACGTCAACTCGGTATAGTCAAAAGCTCTGGAACTCACCTGCTTAGTGTTATTAGTAATATTCTTGATATTTCAAAAATTGAAGCAGGAATGTTGGTGTTGGAAAAAGAATCAATTGACATAAACAGTATATTGGTTGATTCTGTAACTCTTCAAGCTTCAGCTGCAAAGTCAAAAAATATTGGTCTGGTAATGAGTGAAACAATTAGTTGGCCTAGCAATTTGCTTGGTGATGCAACTCGTATAAAACAAGCCTTAATTAACCTAATAGGGAATGCAATAAAATTTACCGAAAGAGGTTATGTAACTGTAACTGTAAAAAAAGAGTCAGAATCAAAAGAAAACATTGTCGTTCGATTTAAGGTTACTGATACTGGTGTAGGAATTTCACCTGATGCAATTGCTCGAGTATTTAACATATTTGAGCAGGCAGATAGTTCAACCACACGTAAGTATGGTGGAACAGGACTCGGATTATCAATTACAAAAAGAATTGCAAGGTTGATGGGTGGTGATATCGGAGTTAAAAGTACTTTGGGTAAAGGTAGCACTTTTTGGTTTACTATTTGTCTTTCAAAGTCTGAAAGGAGAGAAAATATTGAGAGGCAAGACGAAGGTGTACCAACAGAAGACTTGATTAAAAAGTATCATAATGGTAAAAGAGCTCTAGTTGTTGATGATGAGCCAATTAATTGTGAAGTAGCAAAGATGCAACTTGAATATGTTGATTTGATTGTTGACATAGCAAGTGACGGTGAAGAAGCGTTACAATTGACTAGTAAATATGACTATGACGTAATTTTCATGGACATGCAAATGCCAAAAGTAGACGGACTAGATGCAACCAAGCATATAAGAAAGTTGCAGACTCATCAAAAAACACCAATTATTGCTATGACAGCAAATGTATTTCCTGAAGATAGGGAAAAGTGTATAAGTGCTGGAATGAATGATTTTATGGTTAAGCCATTCACCCCAGAAGTTCTTCTCGAGATGCTCCTTAAGTGGTTACAAAAATAGTAGTTGTTCATTTTCAAAATCTAGCACCGGAAACGGTTGCTAGATTTTTTATTTTTATAATACAAATTAATTATCTTCACCCATCACCTCTCTTTCTTTTTTGTGAAATAATTCTTCTAGTTGTGTATTTGCCCCATCAACATTTTTTTGTAATTCCTCTCTATATTTATGTTGATCATCCTCACCATACTCCCCTTCTTTTGCTCTGTCATCTATATCTCTATTCGTTTCTTCTCTGAATGAACGCACACGAACCCTAGCTTCTTCTAGTCTTTCTTTTAAAAGTTTAACCAACTTCTGTCTTGTCTCAGTAGTAAGTGCAGGAAAATGGACGCGCAAACCATCAGCATCAGATGATACTGAAAGACCTAAGTCAGCATCATTAACAGCCTTTTCCATAACTCCAACAATAGTTTTATCCCACGGAGATACACGAAGAGTTCTTGGGTCTTCGATTGTTACACTACCGGCATGAGCAATTTGTGTTTTTGCTCCGTATAAATCAATGTGAACAAGGTCAAGAACTTGAGGGGTTGCTCTACCTGTTGAGATTGAACGATACTCTGATTTTAGCCATTCAAGAATAGCTTCTTTTTGTGTTTTAACTTTTGAAAAATCGTAGGACATGTGTGTAGATGTTAGTTATTTGATGTTAGAGTTTAGATAAAATACTAAAACAATTTCATCAATACCATAGAATTGTAACTTATATAGTAGTTTGTGGCAATAATAATGAAAGATATTCCATAAGTGCTTTTCCACTAGAAGATGGGTCAGGAACATATGAAGCAACTTCTAATGTTTCTTCTATATATTTGGTATCGGATTTACTTTTTTGTAAAGTTGTTACCAATGCTAATACAAATATACGAATAGCTTCCTTGTCTTTTCTTTCTTTTCCATTAATTTTTTCAATACGAGAAATATTGTCAATTATATAAGGTAACTTCATTCGTAAGTTAAATGGTGTAGATAAGAATTTCTCAGCTTCATTGAGTAGCTCATTATTTTTAGTTCTTTCATTTAAAATATATACTCTTGATAAAACTGTTCCTATAAGATTAGCTCTGTTGCTTGTAAGTAGAATAAAGCGAACATTTGGTCTAGGCTCTTCTAAAATTTTTAATAAGGCATTCTGTGCTTCAAGTCCAATTGTGTTAAAAGATACAAGTGCAACCCTGTCATCATTATATGGAGTTTGTGCCCAAGTGATGATATTTCTTGCCATATCAATATCTAGGATTTTGTGGTTGAAGAATCTGTGAGCTGGAGATTGTTGCTGTAATTCTTGGAATAGCACGACACCTACGGTGTCGCGCTCACTATTCTCAATCAACACTGCATGATGTTTTGGTAAATCCTCTAATTTCATAATTAATAACCTAAGTATATCAGATTGGCAAGATTGTTTTATATCTTTATAAAATATAAAATAGCCAAGGAAGCACTTTTTGCACATTTAAACTTACAGGAAAGGAGTACAGAAATGAGTGATTTTCTCGTTATGCGCTCCTTCGATAATCAAAGAGAGCCAACAGTAGTAAAAGTCCGCAGTGACGGTATTCGTATGTATTGCGAAGCAAGATATGTAATTGTTCTTGATGAAGAAGGAAATGTTGTTGAGAGAATTAATCGTCCAATCACGTATACAGGTAATTATCTAGTTATTCTTTCTCCAATTGTTTACAAAGGGTGGAAAATAAATTTATCTGTGGTACTTGAAATTGGTTTTTCCCGTTCAGTTCCATATCAGCAATTTGAGCAAAGAACATGTGGTGGTGTTCGTTACAGATCGGTTACTCGCACACCTATTGCGCAGCTTACTGATGAAAAAATTTGTTCTATTTTGTCTATAATCGGTGACTCCTTCAAAATGATTGTTGACGAGGACACATCTCACCGAAAAAATCTAGTGTGGAGCAAGTACGGCAAAGATAGAAAAGAAATGCCAATAGGTATGTTTGTGGCCATCCCTCTTGATGCGCGACCTCTTGTATATGTCTGTTTCGAAAAGGATTTTATTTCTCGCATAAATGGACATATTCAATTGTTTATAGATTTGGTTAGGAGCAGACTTGTAAAACTTAAGTATGCTTATTGCCCGAAAGGAGAAATAAAAAGATTTAAAGTTGCAAAAGAAATAGCAGATATATTGTTTGCAGCAAATTACCCTGCTCATTTCTTAGAAGTTATTCGAAGTAGACTTGGTAAGGAAACAAGAAAAGTTAGGTCACTTTTTGAGCAAATAGTCGATGAATTTGCAATAAAGCAAAAACCAAAAAATGATCTAGATTTACTATTTGAAGAACTTGGCAAGATTTTCAGTAATCGTAGTGAAGAGCTGATTGGAAAATTTAAAATTTCTGTACAGACACATCCAAAGCGCGACGAAAGAAGATTAATACACGCCAGAGGGTGCCTACGTTTAGAAATTCATCCATCAGAAGAAGCAATTCAGAAAAAACATGGTGTTGCACAAGTAACATAATTAGAGGTAATGTAAATTACCTCTTTTTTCTTTTCCATATATACAATATTTATATATTTTTCACATTTGCTATATTATCTCAAATATGTAGAATGAGTGCAGTTGATCATTAAATTTGGAGAAAACATGAACACTTATAACATTTCTGAACCCGTTAACACAAAGACTCCCCCCTTTCTTTTTGATGAAAAAAGGGCTGAGAGACTTGTTCTAAAACTATACGATGAATATACTGGCAGGAAAGGTCTATATCGTTACGAGAACTCAAGCACTGCACCACAAAATATACATAAACCTGGTATGAAAACATCGTTCCAGTCAGATGTTTTTGACCACAGATATGTTGAACCAAAATTTGTAAAAGTCTCAAAAAAGAAACATGTACTCTGGTTATTCTTTGCAACACTTACTGATAGAAGACAAGTGAGCAATGAAGTTTACAAAGCGCATGTGAGATTAATTGCTGAGTACCCAGAACTTTACACAAAGGAAGTTATCAAAAAAGATAAGACAGAGTTCGGTGAATTTCTGGCCAAATACAAAATTGGCGTTCCTCGTCAGTCAGCAGAATATTGGATAAGGTGTGCAGATACATTGTTCAATAATTTCGATGGAGACCCAATTAAACTCATTAATCATTGTGGTGGAACAGTTGAAGGAGTACAAGAATATAAAAAGAGAGTTGAAAAAGAGACCGGCTTTGACCCACTTCCTGGATATGGGCCAAAAATAACGTCACTTCTACTACTTTTTCTGGCTGAGCTTAATGCTTATGAAATGCCCGCTGACGCCTTCCCTGTCGATGTACATGTTCAAGCAATATTTCTACAATATGGAGCAATGACTACAGTTCGAGATATTGTGAATGATGAGGCTGAAAACTTTCTTCGTTTATTTCTTTGCAGAATGTCAGTTAAGTACAGTTTATGTAAAGTTGCACTATCACATGCATTCTGGATCAAAGGTGCAAGACTTTGCACAGGATGTTCAAAGAGAAAATACGTAGCATTACTTTGTAGTATAGAAGGAGAGTGTTCAGGAAGAATAAACACCGCAAAATATTTCTCAGAGGGTATATGGGCTCACCCATTAACATTTATGAGAAAAGGTAATAGTGGTCAACTCTCAATTCAAAACTGTTCTTTATTTGATTGATTTTATGCGTAAGTCCTATAAGGATTTACGCATTTTATTTTACCTTTTAGTAAATATACTTCTCTTATAAGTATCCAAATGCTCAAGTGCAATACCTGTCCCTTTAACAACACAGTAGAATGCATCATCCGCGAGAACAGCTTTTACACCAGTACGACGTTCAACCAAGTCTGGGAAATGTCTAAGCATTGACGAACCTCCACTCATAATAATTCCATTATCAATAATATCAGAAGCAAGCTCTGGTGGAGTTTCCTGCAGTACATCTTTAATTGCTTTTATCATTAAACGTAATTCTTTATCAATTGCTTTTACTATTTCATTCGTTCTTATCTCAACTGTTCTAGGTAATCCTGCAATAAAATCACGCCCTTTCACTTTAATGGTAAGCTCATCTTCAACAGGAAGAGCTGAACCAATTTTTATTTTTATCTCTTCTGCTGTTTGATCACCAATTGCGAGATTATATGTTTTTTTAATGTAATCAATAATTGCTTGATCAACTTTTGTTCCTGCACATTTAACTGACGTACTACAGACAATTCCACCAAGAGAAATAACTGCCACATCTGTTGTGCCTCCACCAATATCAACAATCATTCTACCTTGGGCTTCATGAATAGGAATTCCTGCTCCGATAGCTGCTAGAATTGGCTCTTTAACAATATATGCATTTCTTGCACCAGCTTTTAACGCTGCTTCAATAACTGCACGACGTTCAGTTGATGTTACTCCGGCAGGCACAGAAATCATTACATCTGGCTTAAAAATATTAAAACCCCCAAGCGCTTTATTAATATAATACTTTAGCATTGCTTCAGTAACGCGATAATCTGCAATTACACCATCACGCATTGGACGGTAAGCAATGATAGAGTCCGGGGTCTTACCAATCATATCCTTTGCAGCAGCTCCTACCGCTAAAATTTTATTATCAACCTCTGAAACTGCCACAACTGAGGGCTCAACGAGAACAACCCCCTTTCCTGGTACATATACTAAGGTGTTTGCTGTTCCTAAATCGATACCGAGTTTCTTGAAGAAAAATCCCATAATTAACGACAGTATACCATATATATTAAATCGAATCATCTCGAAAACTTCATAAATAACAAGCGATATTTCGGTACTCGATAGGTTAGTTTACTGCTATACTACTAATATATGCGCGTACTAACTGTTGCCCCACTTACCTACGGTATCCCCTACGAAGAGTTGTCATATTTTTCTAAAGATAATGTTAATGCTGGTGACTTAGTTGAAATAACAATTAAGCGTCGTATTTGCAGAGCCCTTGTTCTTGAGGCAAATGATGCTGAAGAAGAAAGACAATCACTTCGACATGCGTCATTCAATATTAAAAAAATATCAAAAGTTATATCTAAAGAATTTCTAAGTCCAAAAATATGGAAAGCCATATCTTATAGTTCTTCTTGCCTTCTTCGCCCTATTGGCAGCATATTGAACGATTTGCTTTCAGAAAGGTCTTTTGAAAATTTAACCCCTATTCTTGCTCCAGTTGATGGCAAAGGTTATGAATTACTTCTACTTGAGCAAAATTACGAAACTAGAATAGCAAGGTACAAAACTACAATACGTGAATCATTTTCAAAAAAAAAATCAATCGTGATGTTCTTTCCAACAATCACCGATTTAGAATATGCAAGAGATGAATTAGCTAGAGGTATAGATAGCTATGTAGTATCACTTCATAGCAGTCTTACAGAAAAACAATTCAAAGAAGCGCATTTACAAATAAAAGATAATAAGCATCCGCTACTTATACTTTCTACGCCATCAATCTTACCTTGGGTTCGTGATGACCTAGGGTTAGTAATTATCGAAAGAGAACATAGTCAGTATTATTATACTCACGGTGATCATGGATATGACCAGAGGTTTGTTATTGAATCCTTAGCTCATGGTAGTGCTATCCCATGTATTTTAGGTTCACACATGCTGTCATTAAGAGCTCATATGTTGTATAAGCAAAGAAATGCTCATGAGATAATCCCACTTCAATATCGTAATGATTCTTCTGTCCAAATTATTCCTATGATTGATGATAATAAAAGCGCTAGTCCTTACCTATCAAGAACAGCACTATCAATACTTCACACTTCAAAGGTAAACGAACGTGGCCATTATTTTTTATATGCACACAGAAAAGGTATGTACCCTACCACTATTTGTTCTGACTGTGGAACATTATTCACTTGCCCTGATTGCAACAGGCCATATGTTCTACATAAGATAGGAGGAGTAAGGACATATATATGTCACGGGTGTGAACATGTTGTTCATCTGAACGAAGATACAACTCTTGCTTGTAAACATTGTGGTGGGTGGCGCATGTCCTTGCTAGGCATATCAACTAGTGGTGTTGAGGAAGAGTTATTGCGACTAAAGATCCCACTTTTTGTGATTGATGGTGAACGTACTACAACTAAAACAAAGGTAAAAAAAGTGTATAGGGAATGGATGGAGGCACCATACGGTGTTCTTATTGGAACTGAAATGGCTCAAAATATTATAAGGAAATGTGATGGAATAATCATCCTTTCTTTAGACTCTTTGTTTTCTCTACCAGAGTATAGAACTGACGAAAAGGTTCTTAACTTAATCACGGATATGTCAGAAAAAATAAAGACAACAAATGGTACACATGAACACAAATTAATTCTTCAAACCAGATTAAAAAATACCCCTGTAATGAAACAGATAATCTCACCAAGTTTTAGAGAAGTCTATGAAAATCTCTTAAAAGAACGTGAGCATTTTCTTTTACCTCCGTACTACACGGTTATCAAAGCATCATTTTCTAATATGCAAAATGATATACGTACACGTATGGAACAAGAACTTGAGCCATATGTAGTTGAATGGTTTGAACAGGGCAAAGGAATAACATTATTGTTTATTCACATAAAGGAAACTGAGTGGCTCAATAATCAGCAAGTTAGAGAAAGAGTAAAGCAAGTCGTCTATGATGGAAGACCCCTTGTTAATCCACTTCATTTTTATATTTAAAACAATCAGAAAATGAACATATTTCATCTCTTTACAAAAATATGATAAAGTAGTCTCATGAAAGTAAAAGATATCATTATTCAAATAGATAAGAATACCCATAATCCTTTAAGAAAGGAAGCAATTCTAATTAAAAAAAATGAATTCGGCACTCCATATTTAAAAGAAGTTGTATCAACTATGCAAAAGGCTTTGGCAAAAGAGTCAGACGGAGTGGCATTAGCTGCCCCACAGATTGCACTATCTCTTAGAATGTTCGTAGTATCACCTGAGGCGTATTCCCCTGAAGCAAAATGGAAACCTTTAGTTTTTATTAACCCAAAAATTACAAAAATTTCAAAGAAAAAAGCTACAATGCAAGAAGGTTGTCTTTCTGTCAGATGGATATATGGTAAAACAAATCGCTCTACAAGTGCAACAGTTGAAGCATATGATGTTGAGGGAAACAAATTTACATATGGTGCAACTGGTTTAATAGCGCACATTTTTCAACATGAGATTGATCATTTGGATGGAGTATTATTTATAGACCATGGTTTTGACTTTGAAGAATTTACAGAAGATGAAATAAGGGCAGGTGAAAATAAAATGAAGGAGGATAAAGTGAAAGCAAAGTAAAAAGCGCGACTGTGAGGTCGCGCTTTGAGATTACTTTTAGCTGAAATACTAATCAGTTGATTCTTGCTTGCAATCTTTCTGATTGATTGTTGGGCTTAGGATTAAAAGTAACTACACCCATCATTATTTTCGTTGACTCATCCTGAAAAGATACTTTAACGTCAAAATATAATCGAACAACATTATACTCAGTGAAAATTTCACCAAAATATATATCGATAATCTCTAGCTCAGTAACTTTCAAATGTGATACAAGTGCTGACCGTATAGACTGCACTGCATCTTCAACGAATTTTCCATCCTCGTAATGTAGGAGGGTTCCTTGAATTTTCATTTTTTTTCTCCTAACTAAAGTATTGTATAGGACTACCTTTTTTAATTATACCATATAAACATAGAATAGTCAATGCAATCTTTTTTATTATATTTGATATGCTTTTATTATGCCTCATAAATCAATTTCATTTGCATTCTTCGGCACAGGTCCACTTGCAGAAAGTGTACTAGCCTCTTTGGTTCGTGGTGGGTATATACCAAAGTTAATAGTAACAAAACCTGACAGTCCATCTGGTCGCCATATGCAACTCACTTCGCCACATATTAAAGTATGGGGAGAAATGAAAGGTATTAATGTTTTTCAACCAGAATCATTAAAAGATATTTTAAGTGGCTCCCCTCTTCATGGTGATTTTGATATATTTATTATCGCCTCATATGGTAAATTAATCCCCGACTCAATTCTATCAATTCCAAAACATGGAACTTTAAATGTTCACCCATCGCTATTGCCTTTATATCGTGGACCATCTCCAATAGAATCAGTGTTGCTTGATGGTTATATAACCACCGGAGTTACAATAATAAAATTAGACAATGAAATGGACCATGGTCCAATTCTTGTACAAAATGCTTTTGATATTGACCCAGAAATAACCGCTGGAAAAATGGAAGTACTATGCGGTCAAATCGGAGGAGATTTACTCGTGCAAGTTTTACCATCTTACATTGATGGGACATTAAAACTAAAAGAACAGGACCATTCAAAGGCAACGTTTTGTAAAAAAATTACTAAAGACATGGGGGAGGTAACATTAGTTACAAGTGCAATTGTAGTAAGAAGAAAATTCAGATCACTTTCACCGTGGCCTGGTATATTTTTCTTTACTAAGCATCATGATAAACAGATTAGAGTAAAAATTGCAGATGTGGATTTGGTAACACCGATTGAAATAACAGAAATGGCTGGAGAAGTTATAAAATCAGTTATTCCAGAAGGAAAAAGTGAAATGGACTGGGAGAGTTTCAAGAGAGGATATATGAAGTAGTCATTGATTAGTGGGATGTAGCTTTGCAATAAAAACATGCAGTTGCTAGTAGATTGCTAATAATTCCTAATTTTGTTAGAGTATTTTCGTAAGTACATTTTAACCAATAGGAGGAAACAGAGTGACTACAATTGAAAAACTTGGCAGTGGATATGATTCTGGCGGGGAAGCACACAGGAAAGCAATGGAATTGATTTTATCTTCAGAGTCATCGAGGTTTAAATATTTTGTAAGTATATCGTCAGCAAGTAATCCGGGTATGATTGGTGGACAAGCGCGGTGGTCAGTGTATGCAACAAATACTGAAAGTGATTTATTCGAATACCTCGCAGACAAGTCGGCTAACTTTTACGAAAGAGATCAAAGTGGAGTTATTGTTGACTTGTCAAAACGAAAAATAGCAAAACAGAAGCTAGAACATATTAAAGAAGAAAAATATGAAAGCGAGCTCATCGAATTACTTGAAGGGTTACTAATCGACAGAATTTTGGGAAAAATTTGAATCAAAGGATTCAAAAAAGCGCGACCAAAGGTCGCGCTTTTGTATTTTAAATAAAATTAATTTATTTTATTTCTATCTTCTCAACAATAACCTCCTGAAGTGGTTGATCGCTACCATTTGTCTGTAAGTCATTTATTCTTAGAGCCACATCTAACCCTTTTGTAACATGTCCAAAAACAGTGTGCTTACCTGCTAACCATGGTGTACCTGCTAACGAAGTGACAATGAAGAACTGGCTCCCATTCGTATCTGGCCCAGAATTTGCCATTGCAAGTGTCCCTTGAGGAAAAGAGTCACTAGAGTGAATCTCGTCCTTAAATGAATACCCTGGTCCACCTGTCCCCCATCTACTACTGTTAGCAACATCTTTTGAGAGTGGGTCCCCTCCTTGAATCATAAAGTCTCTGATTACACGATGGAAACGTGTGCCGTCATAAAAGTTATTGACCGCTAGTGTTGCGAAATTCTTAACTGTTTCAGGGGTATCTGATGAAAATTTAATTTCTATTTCACCTTTGTTAGTAGTAATTGTTGCACTAGTTATTTTTTCTGGTGGTTGCATAATTGTAGTTGTTGAAACACTAGCACTTGTTGATTCTTGTGAAGTGGTGGTATTAGTTAATGGTTTTTTTTGAATAGCACCTCCCACCTCCTTGGCAGGTGTAGTCGTTGTAGTGGTGGCCACTGCGCCAACCTGTACTTGTGGTAGTGATATATTTCTTTGTAAAAAATATGCAACACCTCCAAGTATTAGAATGAGCACTGATACTGTAATGTATGTTAATTTGATATCCTCTTCCATATTTTCTAGGGCAACTTTTTGAATAATGATTTTAGTTTATGTGCACTTTTTCTAAATACTGAGCGCTCTTTACTCTTGTGTTGAACAAGTTCACGAGATAACATGTCTTTAAGAACGTCGATTGCTTTATATAAATCATCCTGAGTTGTTCGTAGGGTTGTGTCTTTACCACTTAAGTGTAGTTGAGCTTCTGCTTGGAAGAATGCCCCGTGCGTGTGATGTGTAGTAGTTTTTGAAAGTTCCAAATTAAGTCTTGCACTAGTATCATCCTTTGAAATGAATTTATCAAGCGAAGTCATTTTTTCTAGAGAGTATTCACGTATAGCGTCTGTCATATCCATATGTACACCAGTAATTATTATTTGCATATTTTTGATTGAAATACTGATAAAGTTGTTTACACTATTTAGTATATAACAAAACCATGACCTTGCACCAGTGATAAATAACTTACCAATATACTATACTAAAATTGCTATTGAATTCTGCGTACAAAGTAACTCTAATATTTGCGAGTAGTTACTATAAATTTATTTCTTATAAGTGAACTAAAATTCAATAATTATTTAAATAAATTTTTAACACAAACTTATACACAGTTTCAATTAAAAAATGTATTTGATTTAATTTTAATTTGTTATACTTCATGCATATGACAAAACAATATTTTAATTTTGAGGAAGTGTTCAGTTTCTCGTGGACCAAGGCAAAACAGCATGCTTGGTTCCTAGCTTGCATGTTTATTATTTATGCAATAATTATGAGCGCGGTTAGACTTGTTCCTGTGTTGGAACAGTTAGTAATGGTGTTAGTGGTGTTGTCGTTACTATCAATGTCCCTTATTATGGTTAAAGGTGAGAGTTTCTCATTCGAAAGTCTATTTAATAGACTGCGCTCCCCTCACCTTGTTATAAAATTCTTAGTACTTACTGTGATTTATGTCGCAGCAGTATCTGCTTTTGTTATTCCATTTATGGCAGCAATCACAGTAACATTAGGTACAGTATTTTTTAATGGTCTAACTTCAATATCATGGAAGCTTATCATGGCACTACTTGCAACCTTTGCAATGTTATTGCCTGGAATGTACGTAGCTATTCGCTTTAAATTTTACCCTTATGTTCTTCTAGAGCATGAAAACATGAAGATTCTTGACATCATCAAGCATTCATACAATCTAACGTGTTGTGTATTTTGGAGATTACTTGGTTTCTTTATTCTTGTTGCACTACTTAATACTCTTGGCGTTTTAGCATTTGGTTTTGGTTTAGTTTTGACTTTACCGGTATCAATTCTAGCCATTGCTCACTTGTATAGAAAACTAGAAGTTCACGCTCACTAATTAGATATATATTGTCCAAAAAATCTCTGCTTAAAGCAGAGATTTTTTATTATATTTTGGTCAATTTTTTCAAGTGAAATATTTTGAGTATATGTTTCTTATACACAATGAGACTTCTTGCAAATAGACACATTTTTGTGTATGATTATACCTAGTTTCTATAAATATTCCGTGGTAGCTCGAGGAGTGAAGAACGACGAAGACATCCGTTCTAGTAAGTAAAGGATGCAGCGACAAATTTCTCAAATTACCGTGTAATAGAGTGTGCAGTATAAGAGTAAATATTCCGTGGTAGCTCAGCGGTAGAGCAGTTCGCTGTTAACGAATTGGTCGTAGGTTCGATCCCTACCCACGGAGCAGAAAAGGGCTTTCACTAAAGTCCAGTATCAAATTAAAAGGAGAAGCTATAGTAAAATATAGCTTTTTCTCGTTTAAGACAGGGTTCTGAATTATATAACTAAGGAATGCTCTTTTTTTAGCAACTTCAGAACTTTTATCGAAAATAGTTTTTGACCTCCTTGCTAGAGAGAACACTGTGGCAACGGTAGTTTGGTATTCGTAATCTGCATTTGTGTGTGCCAACATCTCAATTTCAAGTCTTTGTATTTCGTCTTGTTGTTCCTGATGTTTTTTGTCATATATGTCCTTGGTAATACTCTGGTCCAAAAGTGCCTCAAGTAATCTCTCATTCTTTATTTTTAATTTATCAGAATCACTTCTGAGTCTGTCTAGCTGTGTTTTATGAAATACTACTTCTGATTCTGTATTTTTTCTAAGTTCTTCGACCAATTTTTCTTGGACTGATTCTGGAATACTCTCAAAACGCTCTAAAACAGAATAAATTTGACTTAGAAGCTCTTGTTCTGAAACATACACCCTTTCACAAGTCTTCTTGGAATTAGTACAAGAATAGTAAATATATTCTTTACCACTCTTCTTTATTTTTCTTTCTGGGGTAATAGTGCAACCACAATTTTTACAATTAATTAGTCCTTTAAAAATAAAGTCCTTAGACATTGCTTTGTAATAGTTTTTCTTCTTACCCCTTTTGTCGCGAACTTCTTGGCATTTATCAAATAATTCTTTTGATACTATTACAGGGTATATGTGAGGATATGACAAGTTATATTTTTTAGAATAAGCAATACCATAGTAAAAACTGTCTTTGGTAAGATTTTCAATACAACTTTTTGTTGGCTCACCACCTTTGTGAGTTCTCAAACCAAGCCCAATCATTTTCATTCTAATTGTTTCTAATGAATATTGATCTGTTGCATAAAGCTCAAACATCTTTCTAATTAAATGAAATCTATCAGGGTCAAGAATTATATCTTTCCTTGTTCTTTTTTCTTTATCTAACGAAACATTTAAATACCCTAAACGAACTGGTCCAGACCATTCACCAACCCTCCTTTTTTGATCTAACGCTCTCATTACATTATCACTAATGGCATCTGAATAATACTTAGATAGCCCGAGTTTCATTCCAAAAGCGAACTTATCACCTGCATTCATTTTGTCATTTATAATTTGACCATCAGAAACAAAATGAAGTTCTATTTGATTGTTTATCGCTTTCTCATAAAGTAATGCAACCCTCTTATCAAAAATATTTCTTGAGAGTCTGTCTACTTTATCAAAACAAACTGCAACTTTTTCTTTTGTGTTATTTATGTATTCAATTATTTTATCAAACTCGTCTCTTTTTGTTTTGTAAGCACTTTCGTCAAAACTAAATGTTTCTTTTATTTCAAGTTTTTTAGCTTTACAATAACTTTCCATTTTATGGATTTGAGCAGGTAAAGAATTACCTGCTTCTCTTTGTTCTTCTGTTGATACACGGGCTACAATTATAGCTTTCATATACTTTGTAATTAATGGTTGTATTTTAACTATCCTTTATTTTTAGTTTAGATAGCAGTGCATAAAACCCGTTGAATTTTCAACGAGTTGTAAGCAAAATAATTTTGGTAAATATTTTATATTTTATGATTGTCGAATAATTCCATATACAAGTTAAACTTATCTGATTCATTCCACTCTAAATGTTCTTCAGTTTGTCTTTTGTATAGCTCGACTTTTTGCTCTATTTCATAAAGGTCTTTATAAGGATTATTACTTTGTAGAAAATTACTAATATCGGTTTCTATCGACATAATATCTACTTCCTTTATTAACGATCTGTACTTTTGAACCCTAGCAATAAAGCCTTCTGGTAGGGTCATCTTATTAACTAGGTCTACTTTCTCTCTTTCTTTTTTAGCTTTTATACCTCTTCTTATATTTTCGCTAAGATCATTTGAATAGTATCTACTTAGTGACTCTTCTAAAGCGAAAGGATCGTTAACTATTTTTATTTTTTTAATTTTTGTCATATGTTTTAATGTTTATTTTGTAAGGTTTATAGTTTTCTAATTCTTGATCAATTAGTTTTACCCAATCTCTCAAGTTGTTTTTAGTAATTAATTCATTTGCTAGTTTCATGTCGTTTGCAACACGATACCAAGTCCGGTCATTTGATCTCTTAGCGATAACACTTCTTAACTCCCTTAATCCTCCTCCGTCCCTACCTAAAACAAACAGTCCTAAGAAATAAATAGTTTGTTTTCCTTTGAGATTTTCATCTGATAAAAGAAGAGACCGCAGAGCATCTTTTGGGCTTAATGAAATTGAAAAGATACCTAAATTATTGTTTTTAATTATTTTAGTCCAATAATCATTAAGAATTTTTTTACTCATTTCTGTATTGAATACATCTTTGAATAATGGGTCTTTTCCATAACCCAAATCTTTAAGAAGTTTATTCAGCTTCTTTTTCTTAGTTATTCTAACTTCAAAACGAAGTATCTCTTCTAGTTCTTTTTTCTCTTTTAATTCACTAAGTAAACCTCTTTGTTCTACTGTTTGGTACTTATCAATAGCACGCTTCTTATCTTTCTTAAGATCAGCAATTTTATCGTAGATAACTAACTCATTTGTAGATGTGTGGGCATAAACTGCTTCACCACTATTTGTGAATCTTGTTTTTGCCATATCGAATCTCTTGTTAAGATTTACTTTACTGATTTCAGACAAAATATAACTTGAGGTATAACCATTTTTAAGAAGAATATTCTTTGAAAAGTGAACTACGGAGATTGGTGCATTTATAAGTAAATTTTTACTTGCTATTACACCCATATCTTTTAATCTTTCTTGAAGTATTTCAATAACTAAGTCAAAGTCTTTATCTTCTAACTCGTTTAGGTTATTTAAGAAAATTAACTTGGGAACTGAAAACTCTACTCGAATATATGCATCTTGTGAGAAACCTCTTTTATAACCTGTAAGTCTAGGAAAATATCTCCCTGTCTCTTTTTGAACTTTCGTAGGATTACGAACGAATTTTTGATATTGCTCTGTGTTTGCATATAACTCCCAACTTGATACACCTAGAAGAAAAGTTAATTCATACTTTGGTAAGAGTAATACAACCGTATCTATCATATGAATTTTAATTACTAATTTTTTTATAATTTTCAGGACTTTGCTTCTTGTCTTCTTCAAGTAGAAAAGTAAAAACACCGACCAGTTTTTGCTTGTCTTCAAATGAAAGATTTTTTAAATTAAAATCTTGTATTGACTTTTGTTCTTTGAAAGCATTGTCCATAGAAAAATCCCGAGGGATTGTCCTCAGGATATTCTTTATGCAAAACACTATATAAGAAATAAGTGTGTCACAGATATTTTCACATTATTAACCCTCTAATCTTTTCTTTTCTAACGAAATTATCTTACCGATATTTGCATAATCTAATTCATACCCTTTACCAAATTTGTCTGTAACCATAAGCATTATTTCTTTTCTTGGTAGATCTTTATTTTTATATATAAAATCCTTTCTTTTTTCAATAATAGGATCCTTTTTCTTAATTTTCCCAATTTTAATACTTTGATTTTTATGTAAATTTTGAATTGGAAGAATACTCGTTTTATATATTTTTTTTATAGAATCTAAAATATTTCTTTCACTTGCATAAGGATTTATTAAAATTGCCACAGGTTTACCATAAGTAATTTCTTTAAAGTAATTTACTGCATCTTCATATGTTTTTCCTTCAAGTGTTGGGTCAAGTAAATCAGAAATATCAAGAACATCCACCATGCCATATTCAGGTTCACCAAAAACTGAATAAAGATCATGTGGTGTCATTAAATTTCCATATAAAGTCCTTGAATAAATAATATTTACCCAAGTCGGAGCTATACCTTTATTTATTCCGTATTTGTTTAGAATAGATAAAAATTCTTTATTAAAATTTTTAATATCAGAATTAGAATATTGTTTTAGAGTGGTTAAATTTATTTCTCCGTCTTCTTTCCCAAAACCATCAACAGGTATATCGTATCTATTTTTTAAGTCCTCCAAGTCTTTTTTGAACTTAGCACTTCTAAGAAGCTCCTTTATATAATATCCAAGCCTTATCTCTTCTTGAGTTTTAGATTTCTGGTCTTTTTCCTTTGAGTGGTCTTTTAACGATATAATCTTTATTTTGTTTTCTTCTTTTTTCTCTTTCATTTTATACATAATATAACATAATTTATTCGTGCCTTTTTATCGGTATTTCTGCTATAATAGATTTGCTCAACAAGTTAGTAAATAAACAAAAGCATTAAATGGCTTTTTCGCTTTCAATCGTGACCAGCATAGGCATTCTATGTGAGGAAAACATGATTGATGGCGTAAGCTATTAACTTGTTGAGCACCTCACTGGGGTGCCTATTTTGTTTTATGGCACAGATAAGAGGTGTTTGAATAAAAACTCTTAAACCACACAATAATGAAATATGCTTTATACATACTCACAGCTCTTCAGGTAATTGGGTTCATTTCCTCTATTTTTTTAACAGGAAGTTTAGTTTCAGCATTCAAGGATAGTGCTAAAGGTTTTCTTTATATAGCGATAGTATGGGTAATATATTTTTCCTTTCGTTTTTTGTTTGCTAAGTTCTTTAAAAAGCATTAATTTAATAACTACATAATTTAAAATATGATATTTCCACTTATAACAATTTGTTTAATTATTGGAACAGCTTTTTTACTTAGAAATGCAAACAGTAAAAAATCTACAAAGTCTTACTTGGTGGTTCTTCTCGCTGGAGTTATAACTTTTCTTTTTGAACCTGTCAGTATGGTTTTGTTTACTGACGGTTCTGGTGATGGTGGAGCAATACAAATGGTATCAACTATTTTAGGTATTTATTGTATAGGGTGGGCAATAATGAAAATCCTTAAAAGACATAATAAATAATTTTTTATGAAAAAGGCATTAACTATATTTACATTTTTCTTTTTATTACCAATATCTACTTATGCTATTAGTGGAGCATGTTCTTATCATAATGGGGTTAATTGTGGTGCTGGAGCGTCGTACACAGGAAAGGTTCAATGTAATGATGGATGGATAAATAGTTCTGTTTATTTTTCTGAATCAAGTGAGTGTAATACAACATATATACCAAGATGTTACTTACCAACAAAAACAAACTATAATTGCGATAGATATGGGTATATGAGAGGTACTCTTGAAGGTCAACAAGCTCAGTGTCAGGCACAGCAAGATGCATCAGACAAAACATACCAAGATAATTATGCAAAGTACAAAGAGTGTTATTTAGAAATGGGATACAATGTTGATACACAAAAAGTTGACTTCTCTTTAATGAACCAAAAAGCAGAAGCTAATAAACAAGCACTTGTGGTGGAAGAATCAAAAGCACAAGCAGATGCGAATATGAAATGTATACAAAAATACAGTAATTATAACTACCATGCAGAAGGTGGTAATTGTGTTTGCAATATTGGTTATTCTGACAATACAGGAAAATGTTTAGATAACAATGCATATTATTGTTATAAGAATGGTGGAGTAAATTATAAAATGACAGAAAAAGGAGAATGTGGTTGCAAAGAAGGATACTATATGGGTGGAGGAGGTCAGTGTGTAGCTGGAATTAAACCAACAATTAAATTAACACCAAACATCAAGCAGTATGTAGATTTTGGAAACAAATGTTTTAACAATCAGTCTTTTTTACAAGCAGAATTACAAGCATGTATAAGTTATGAATCTAACCCAAAATATTATGATGTTATTATTGTTGATTCTCTAAATACTTCGCAAACCTCAGTGCAAAAGCTAGTAGAAAGTAACTCTACAAGTATCACAGAAAATGTACTATTGGGTTTTAAAAGAAATCTCAAAAAAGGAATGACAGGAGAAGATGTAAAACAGTTACAGGTAGTTCTAAAAAAATTGGGATATTTTTCTGTTGATCATGTACCCTCAATTAACTTTGGATCAATAACACAAAATGCAGTAATAAAATTTCAGAAGGATAATAAGATACAACCAGCAACTGGTTTTGTCGGACCAACAACACAAGCAAAAATACTCTCTTTAGCAAATATATGATATTAGAAATAGCTTTTGGGATCCTTTTAGGATATTTGTTAATAATTTCATTACCACACATTTTGGACTTTTTAGTTAGTATGTTGTCCATACGTAACTTTTTTATAGCAACCACAATCATTGGATATGCAGTTTTCTTTCTTGAGTTTAAAGAGTCCAAACTTATAAGTCTAACTGGGGGGTTATTTGGATTATTCTCATTAGGTATCTGTGAATACTTATCTGACTCCAAGGAAGATGAGGAGAGGTCTCTATTTGGGTTTTTTAGATGGATTAAAAAACATTTGTAATTATTCGTACTATAATTAACCAATGGAAAAATTACTTTCAAAAAATCTAATAATAACTACTATAATTTTTGCGTTCGTATTATTGTTTATTAGTAATACAGTAGCGAAACATCCTTTCTTTACATCAACACAGCGTAAAACGGAGAATTTGCAGAATAAACCGCCTATACTTACTTACTTTGATACTGCAAGATTAAGTGATTCAGATTCTGCTATAAAAATCTTCACTTCAGATGTTTCTAATGGCTTAGGGATATTATTTGTTTTTACCTTAAATGACACAGTTATTGACTCTCTCTTAATTCAGAATCCAAACATTGGTCCACCTACTTACAGGATTATAAAAGGATCCACTAAAGATTACCTTGTAGTTACCACTATTGAGGAAAGTGGCACTGGGTATATTAAAGAGGTTGATAGTTGGTATCGAGCAAATCAGTATTTTCACACTACAAATAAAGCGACACTTTCTTATACTGCAAAGTTAGGTTTTTATGGAGATGAAAAGGAAACTGAGGAAACTCTAGCAAACTATATTCCAAGTACTCTCACTCAAAATTCTATTGATGTTGAGTTCACTAAAAAGAAGTGTGAGAAAGTAACAAATAAATGTAAAACTTCCACAGAGAAGAAACACTTTATTTTTTTAAAGTAGTGCTAGTAATTGTATTTTCTCACTTTCTGTAAGAGGTTCAGGGATGAGGTCTTTCGAATTTCTTCCTGTCAATTCTTGCCTTTTAGAATACCCTCTTTCTTTGCCTAAAGTTTCAGCAACAAAAATTGATGCTTGTAGAGAAACTTTTTCATCCCTTGAGTCAATTAGTGCTTCTATTTTACCTTCTGCTTTTTGCAGTTTTCTTTCTTGTTCATATACTAACCATTTATCAGCAAAATTGCCGAAATTATCGCTGGACCACTTAGACATAGTGTTATAGGGAATCTCAAGAATCTCTGCAGTTTCTTTCATATTTTTATTAACTAAAACAAGCTTACGAATTTCGGCAAACAGTTCTTCTGATAATTCAGTTGGTCTTCCTAGTTGGTTCATATATTTACCATACCTCACGACACAAGACACAACAACTAATAGAAAATGTTATAATTATTACTAATAAATAAAAAAATGGGATCATATTGTTATCTAAAACTAGGAGATTTTTCTCTAATAAGCTCAAAATCTCAAGTTGAACCTGAGAGTATGTTGATTTTTCGTGAAGCAGATAAAAAAGTATATGAGATAGATAACGGTCCAGATGAGCCACCAGAAAGAGTATATGAATACTCAAATACCGCAAATAATATAAAAGAAAGGTTAAATGTAATGGGTCATACTATGACCAAAGTAGAAGAATCTTTTGGTTTACTAAGAATCTTAGAGTTAAAAAGATTAAAGGAGTATATAGATGAAGATGCTTTTGGTATGGCTGAAAAATATGAGTTTCAGAAAAAAATTCTAGAAGAAAGCACTTTTCAAGAATTTGTTGAAGCTTGTAAAATTATAAGAATAAATGACTTTACATATTTTTGTCTTAGAGAAGATGGAATATGTAAGCGTAAGCACAAACATGAATTTTCTGAGATTCTGAAGTATATTCTTGAGTTGAGTCAAGATGATGGCAGATTTCTTGGATTTTTAAATCTTGATTTGTATGACGAATTTTTAATCTTTTTACATACATGCCCTGATAATGAAATTGTGAAGATGGATATATCAGACCTAGTTAATGGTGGTTGGTATGATCACGATGACGAAGTATGCAATTATTCTATAAATCTTCTTAAACGAAGTCATTATATGAGTGAGAAAATTATCCTTTTAACTGAAGGATCTTCTGATAGACATATACTAGAATCAACTTTACACCTACTGTTTCCTCATCTTTCTGATTATTATTCATTCATGAATTTTGAAACATCAAATGCGTCAGGTGGGGCAAGTTCTTTAGTTTCAACAATAAAATCTTTTACAGGTTCAGGTATTACTAACAGAATTATTGCAATCTTTGATAATGATACAGCTGGAAAGAATGCTATAAAAACTCTCGAGAAAACCGTAATCCCTCAAAACATTAAAGTAATGCAGTATCCAGATATTGAACTAGCAGAAAAATATCCAACAATTGGACCATCAGGAAATGAGTTACTCAACGTTAACGGACGTGCAGCGGGAATTGAAATCTATCTAGGAAAAGAATCTTTGTTGGATAGTAACAACGAGTTAATTCCTGTTCAGTGGAAAGGTTATGACACTACCCTCAAGCAATACCAAGGAGAAATTATTGATAAGGCTGGGGCAGAAAAAAGATTTTTTGAAAAAATTAAAGAATGTAGAGCGGACCCAAAAATAATTTTATCTAAAGATTGGAAAGATCTGGAATCTATTTTTAATGTTATATTTAAGGCCTTTCAATAATGCACTTAAAACGTCTTCAATATTTCTTAGTTCTGAACGACATCGTTTGGAAAAAGGCTCAATATCCCACTAAACTGTAATTCGCTTTTAATCTTATTCCAATTCTGTGTTCTGAACATAGACACGTGTGAGAGCCAGTAAAAAACACCTAGATTTATCTAGGTGTTTTTGTATAGCAATTTGTTGAATTCTAACCTTAAGTAGATCATTTACATACACTTGCATCTATATGTATACATGGTATATACTATACACATCACCACGAAAGAGACCCTTATGAAGTTCTGTCTTCATCGGGGGCTTTTTTATTTTTGCACTCCAAGTATATTTTTCTGCTCGTTAATATAGGATATCTTAACCCCTGTTCTTTTGAGGAGTATCGAGCACTTCTTTTCGTTAGCAGGAGAAAGAATACCTAAAAGCCTCTTTTCTGATGATACAAAACTAACAAGAGAAGAATAATCACCGTCACTGGATATTAATATCATGTTTTTGTATGAGTTGGTGTAGAAATCTTGTGTGGCCTTTAGAACAAGATCAGCATCACAGTTACCTTTTGGTTTTCCGTTATTATCATAAACGACCTCTTTAAAAATCAAAATATACCCGCATTCTTGTAGATGAGCATACAATTTACTATATTTTGGTATGTTCCCTATAAATAGATATGCGGTTGTGATACTAAACTTATCAGTTAGCCATACCCTAAACTTTTTGTAGTCCAGTTTCCAACCAAGAGTATTCATTCCCTGATGTAGATTTGCACCATCTATGTATGCGTGATTATTTTCTTTTTCTAATTTTATAATCAAAAGTATAACACTGGATTATAATTTTACACGCTGTGGTAATAAATCAAACTCCATTGGTCTATGTTAGGCGACTAGTAATTAGTATTAGTTACTAATAATAAATAAAAAAGCACCGATAAGGTGCTTAAATAAAAGCTATTATAAGAAGTTTTAATTGTACTAATTCTGATGTAGTCCGCGTTTGAGATATATTGAGTTAAAATTCTGAAGAGATGGTGCCAACCTTGATAGTTCTTCCACGCCAAGAAAAGGAATACTTTTTTGATCAGATAAACTTTTGGAAATTTCTCCGTTTAAAATGAATCGCGGTAGTACTGATCTCAGAACAATAACTGCTAGTCCAAATGATTTTGACATTACTTGATAAGCTCTACTGAACCAATCATCTTTATTTTTAGAGCTCTTTGCAAGTTCAAAATATAAATGTGTTCCCATGTTTGAAACATGTTCAAGTGAACGTGGCTCATGTCGGTTGTAACTTCTTTCTGGAAATAATGCAACATATTGTAAACATATATCAGCAATATCTTGAACACAAACTTCGTCAATTTCAGATACACCTAAACAATGTTTGTAAAAATCAAACGCTGATAGTTGTTCCATAAATTCAGGTCGCTTTGTAAAACGACACAACATTGTTGCAAGGTAATCCCTTAGGACTTCATCAACTGGTATTTTTGTAGAAGTGCATGCATCACACACAAGAAGATACCATTGATACTCTGCTGTTTCTGCACGGACAAAACCCCTCTGATTTAGTGTGCTAAATCTTACTTCATCCGTGATATTCTCCTGACCTTTAGCCACTACTATATTCGTACTCATAGTACCTCCTTTTTTTATGATAGGAACAGCTTACAACAATACTACACCTCATAAATACTCAATGCAAATATAAGCAATTACAGGCATTGCTAATATGTTTCATATATTGCAACTAATATATTGTATAATAAATATTATTAATATACATAGTAAAAATCATATGAAAACTCTTAAATGTGACTTGTGTGATGTAACTGCTGAGGGTGAGACATTTGAAGATTGGATGGAGGCACTCAAACCTCATTATTTTACTACTCATCCTGAAATCATAAGTGACCCGACTAAAACGAAGAATGACATGGAAAACTGGATAGCTGAGAACAGAATCAGATTCGAAAGCACCTCCTAATTAACATACAGAAATACCATCTCGTGATATATTTTTAATATAGAACAAATATTGACTAAAGTAAATACGTAATGTAGTATCAAACTCGTAGTTAGCAGTTCCTTTCCTATATAATTTTGTAATGCCTTGGAGGTAATGATGAGAGAGAAATTCAATTTTGAGCCCATAGATAATTTGGTTGAGCGTCGCATGAGGCAGCAAATGAGTCAGACTGAATTCTGGGGACAGTTTGGAATTACTCAAAGCTCGGGATCAGGTTATGAAAGTGGGAAAAAGGCCCCTGTTCAGGCAAATGTCCTGATGTCGAGAAAGAATCAAAATTTCAGCTTCAAACCTATCAAAAACCTTTTTGCAATTCGTGTAAAAAATGGAATGAATCAGACTGAATTTTGGGGACAATTCAAAATCCCTCAGAGCACTGGGTCAAGGTATGAGAGTGGAGAGCGACCAGTTCCGAAATATATCACTGCACTTGTTCGGTTGGCATATCCAGACGTGAAATAAAAATGTAAATAAATCTATATTAGAGAAGACAGGTCATCACGACCTGTCTTTTATTTTGTTAGACTAAATACAACTTTTCTAATATAATTAAATAATGCTTAAAGTAAATAATCTGACAAAACATTTTGGTAATAATAAAGCGGTTGATGATGTAAGCTTTGAAATAAAAGATGGGGAAATTTTCTCTTTAATTGGTCCTAATAGTTCCGGTAAAACTACAATTGTTAAAAGTATTGTTGGTTTGTTGCAACCATCTAATGGAAATATTTTAATTGGTGAGTATGATATAGCTAAAAATCCTGAAAAAGCGAAAGCTCAAATTGGTTATATTCCGGATGAGCCATCTGTTTGGTCATATATGACTGGTGAGGAATTTTTGTATTTTACTCAAGCATTATTTGGAGTTAGTGAAAAGATAAGGAAGGACAGTCTTCCAAAGTTACTTGAAAAATTTAGTTTGAATGGGTTGGAAAAACAATACTTTGAAGAGTATTCAAGAGGAAATAAACAGAAGTTTAGTATTCTTGCAGCAACTTCTCACAATCCTAAACTATTATTAATAGACGAGCCAATTGTTGGTCTTGATCCAACTGGAGCTGAAATAGCGAAGAAAATGTTTGTTGATTATGCAAGAAGTGGAGGCTCAGTACTCCTAGTAACTCACACATTACAGGTTGCACAAGAAATATCGGACCGTATAGGCTTTCTTAAAAATGGAAAACTTCTCACTGTCGGAACTCTGTCTCAACTGAGGCAAAAAGCAGATTTAGGAGAAAATGCATCACTGGAGGAGGTCTATAGAAAACTAGCATCTTAAATTAAGTATGATTAGACTTTTATTAAGTTTTGAAATTGGAAAAACAGCTAAATATTTTAAATCAAAACCTTTAGCAAAACTCATCACTACTTTTTTGTTTATACTGGTATTTGTTTTTATTGGTGTAGGTATATATCATTTTTTTGTGTCAGGCTTTAGATATATAAATGCTGAAGATGTAGTCGAAATACGCTCTGCGTTAACATTATTTTTATATGAAATTTTCTTACTATTAATAGCGGGTATAGTTATTTTTAGTAGTACGATTTCGGGAATTTTTAATTTGTTTCGCAATGATTATAATAACTGGATTATTAGCACACCAGGCTATACCTTACTTCCTAAATTAGTAATGATAAGAAGTTTATTTAGTTCAGCGTGGCCCCTACTTGTAATGTTCTTACCGATGGTTCTTGCTTTAAATAAGGTATATCATCTAGGATTCTTAAGTATAGCTACGATACTACTTTCAGTATTTATTTTTTTAATTTCACTAAACGCTATAACACTTTCTCTAGTGGTTATTATTTGTCAAACTTACTACCTCGTCTCTAGAAAAATTAGTATGGTTAAGTTTCATTTTGGCGGACTAGTTGGAATATTGCTATTCTTTTTCACTATAGTTTTAGCAATTCTTTGGAAAATAGTTTCGAGTATTGACCTAGTAAAACTATTCAAAGCTGAAGAAATAGAAGGTACTTTAAGTATTTTTACGATAGGTGACTACTTTAGATATTTACCTACTCATCCTTTGGCAATGGAAATATCTAATTGGCAGAGTGGGCAATTTGAATCTGCGATACTAAATTTTGCTACCATAGTTGTTACTGCGGTTGTGCTAGTTTTTATTTGGATATATGTATCGAAGCTATCTTATAAATTATGGCAAAAATTACAAGAAGGAACATTTGGTGGTGAAATAAAAAATACCTCGATTAGCGTGGTAAAAAAAGCTTACACTTTTAGTGGAGGTAAAATAATGGCAGTATTTAAGAAGGAAGCATTGATATCTAGCAGAGATTATAAAGGAATATTATGGTTCATGTTTTTATTCTTTATATGGCTATTGCAAATTGGTGCTAATTTGATGTTAGGTAATAATATTCAAAGACAGCAAGTAGATATGACTACAAAGGTCGCAATTATTCAAGCATTACAGTTTATTATTGCAATATATTTTATCTCTTCATTTACTCTGCGTTTTGTTTTCCCATCTTTTAGTATAGAAAAGAGAACAGCTTGGATATTAGCTAGTGCACCACTTAGTCTTAAAAGAATATTTTTTGGCAAATATCTATTCTATACATCATTTTTTGTTGTACTCGGACTTATTATGAGTTCTATAAGTATTATGATATTAAACCTAGTATTTAGTTACGCCTTTTATACTATTTTAATATTTATCTCGACTATAATATTCATAGTTACGTTAGGATTATCTCTTGGTGCTGTTTTCCCGAGCACTGAGACAGACAATCCTGAAATAATTAGTACGAGTCTACCTGGTTTATTTTTTACAGCAACAGCGCTAATCTATGGTGCAATAAGTACCAAAATTCTCTACTCTACCCTTCTTTCAGGAAATGCTACTTTGTTGATACTGTTCGTTCTGTTCACACTATCTTCAATTGCTCTAATTTTAAGAAAAATACCAGTATTAATTAGTACTAAGATTTTTTACTAGTCTATGTTGGTAATAATTTTGCCACTTATTAATTAATAACTCTGTGTATTTTTGGTATAATATATATATGAAAATATCATTACCAGTCACAATATCATTTAGCATTATTCTAATACTGTTATATTTAATTGTTACTTTTGATAGCAGAGCCTCAAATAATGCAAAAGTTATTCCAGCTTCTCCTGTGCAGGTTATTCCTATTTCACATGCGACATTTATTCTTAAATGGGATAACAAGACTATCTACATTGACCCTGTTGGAGATAGGTACACTTTCGAAAATGAAACAGCACCAGATATTATACTCGTGACTGATATTCATGGAGATCATTTGAGTACCGATGTGCTTTCTCAAATTATTGGAAAAGCTACACTAGTGGTTCCAAGTGCTGTTGGTAACATTCTTCCAGATGAAATTAGTACGAATGCAAAGATTTTAAACAATGGTGAAGTAACAGTTAGTCAAGGATTTAAAATACTTGCAATTCCAATGTATAATTTGCCAGAATCTGAAGATAGTAAACATGTTCGGGGCCGAGGTAATGGCTATTTAATTGAACACAATGGTTTTCGAGTTTATATTGCAGGAGATACAGCTGGAATACAAGAAATGAGAGATTTAAGGAATATTGACATTGCTTTTATACCCATGAACTTACCGTATACCATGAGTTACGAGGAAGCAGCAGATGCTGTACTGGAGTTTAAGCCGAAACAAGTATACCCGTACCATTATCGAAGTGAAGGTGGGGAAAGAAGTATTCTTAACTTTAAGAAGTTGATAAAAAATGGAGATGGAAAAATAGAAGTTATTCTTAAAAATTGGTATCCTTTTGGATAAAACCTTAGTTTGTTATTACGATTTATTAGCGTATAATTATTATATTAAAAACTAACTAATTCTATCTATATTATGTCCCCTACCACAATATTTTTTGCAGCTATTGGCTTTGTTGTTATTACAAGTATTCGTCAAATTAATCAGTATGAAAAAGGTGTTAAGTTTACACTGGGTAAATTCACTTCTATTATGGAACCGGGTTGGAGAATTGTACTACCAGTTATTCAACATTATCAGAAAGTAGACATTAGAATAAAAGCAGTAGATGTTCCAGATCAAAATGCCATAACAAGAGATAATGTTACTGTAAAGGTTAATGCAGTTATTTATTATAAAGTTAGCGATGTTGCAAAATCAGTTATTGAAGTTGAAGATTTCAGATATGCAATTTCACAATATGCACAAACAACAATGAGAAATATTGTTGGTGAAGTGACGCTGGATGAATTACTTTCAAGTAGAGATAAAATTGCTGATAGAATAAGGGAGATCGTAGATAAAGAAACTGATGCATGGGGCTTAAAAGTTAATAATGTTGAATTAAAAGATGTAAGCCTGCCTGCAGATATGGAAAGAACAATTGGTAAACAAGCAGAAGCTGAAAGAGAAAAACGAGCAGTTATAATTAATTCAGAGGGAGAGCTAGCTGCATCTCAAAATATTGCTAAAGCTGCGTCAGCACTGAGTGCTGTCCCGGGTGCTCTACACCTAAGAACACTTCAATCAATAAATGATATGTCCTCTGACCAATCAAACACTATTGTTTATATGATTCCAATGGAGCTTCTTAAGGCTTTGGATGGTTTTGCTAATAAAAAAATTGAAGCTTAGTTAGTTACTTAATAAGTATCGGTAGAAATTTGTTAGAAAATAAATATGCAGATCCATAAGTGGTGAGATTGGTATATTCTTTAAAGAAAAATAACATCGGGTGTATAATTATAGTGTGAAGTAAATATTAATTAATTTACAATTTAAATGAAAATATTTAGAAATTATACACTAAAGTGGTGGGAAATAAGTCTTATGAAGGTTTGTCTTATCTCATTTGGTATTTTGCTCGGCGCCTACTTTAGCAGCTATCTTATCGCATTAACCTGGCTTTGGTTATTACTATTTATTTCAATCTGGATATATTTCGCAACACGAATGATTTCAGGAAAGATGTAACTATTTACTAATAAATTTACAGATAAATATGACAATATTACAACTTATATTTTGGTTACTATTGGTTGACAGTCTAGGTGCAGCATACTTTACTTGGGTTGGTGGCAAAGAAAAGTATAATAGTATAAGATTTCTTAAAAGATACCTTCCTTTAACTAGTGGATGGACACTATGGTACATGATCCTAGTGTTATTTATTGGTTACACCCTTTATTTTAGTTAGCTTGTTGTTTTTTTACCAATTGTATAGTAAAGTCAGGTTAGATTTGTTTTTTTAAGTTTATGTCTTTTACTTGGAGACTCTAAAATGAGTATAATTTATAGGGTATTACTATATTTTCCTCTTCTTTCAGTATTAGGCTGTGCTTCAGACAAATTATCAACAGATTCTGATTTGCTAAAATATCACCATAATACTGGACAGCCAGTTTTTGCCGAATCTGGTATAAATCCAAAAAAACTTAACCTGGAAGTGACAGGTGGTGGAATTAATACTAGTGGGGTGAAGGCCTCAAAATTTGCTCATGTAGAAAAAAATGGTGAAGTTTTCTTAAAATAGCTTTAACGATTTACTGATGGTCCTAGAAAAATTTCTAGGACCATTTTTGTACATAAGAGTCTAACCATGAGCTATACACAGTTAAAAAAAATACAATAAAAATAGTTTCAAATACAGTATATACTTAAAGTATATTACTTTATTAAATAACCTATACATACAAATATGAAAAGAAAATTTTTTATTCTCTCTACATTTATTTTTACTCTAGTATTTATCCAAAATACAACAACATTTGCCTCAAATTACAGTGATATTCATGTAGATAATATTTCAAATGGTAATTCAAAAGTATCTTGGAAAAATGATAGTACTCCCACAAATAGTTATATCAATTTAGGAACAGCACCTGGTCAATACTCAAAATATGTAACTGAAAGGTGTGCTGAAACTTCCGACTTACAAATATCAACAAATTCATGTATAAATTTATCAAATTTGGAGCCCGGTAAAACTTATTACTACAGAATAATTTCGTCTATATACGACTCAGTAAGTAATTATTCAGGCACAAATAACACTAATCAGATTATTACGAGTGATGAACAAAGTTTTACAACACCTGAATTAGTATCTGAGACTCCGAACACACCAACCAACCTTGCAGCTTCAGCAACAACTTATTCTTCTGGAAGTATAAGCTCATCTCCTTCTATAAGAGTTACGTGGGTTGATAATTCTACAAATGAAAGTAGTTTTAAGTTATCAAGAATAACAAGCGGAGGAACCTCAACTATTTTACCTGCCATTGGAGCAAATACAACTTCCTACACTGATACTAATGTTTCAGCTTCAAATTCATACAGTTATACTATTCAAGCATGTAATGGTGATAGATGTTCTCAGCTGGTGTCATCACCATTAGTATCTATTAGTGCACCCATTACTTGTACGAGCCTAGCTATGCCAACTATTAGTTGTGCTAGTAATTTGGAATCTTACGGAGTTCCAACTAACCAAACTTCTGGTAATGCCAATTTAACAAAAAATAGTTGCACTAATATTGTTACTTATAATGGAGGATGCTCCGTGCCCGAGACGGTTGTTTTAGTAAATTATATCCCTACTAAACCAGAAAAAGTAAGTGCGGTTTTTGTTTCACCAAATTCAGTTGACTTAAAATGGGTAGACAAGTCTGATAATGAAAGTAGATTTGAAATTTATAGAAGTACAGGAAACTCAGTCTCCACTTTAATTTCAACAATAAATTCTAACAGTAGTAATTTTACTGACTCAAATTTAAGTAGAGGAACTTATAATTACAGCTTGTCTTCTTGTAACAATTCAGGTTGTTCACAGAGAGAGTATTTTAGCCAAAGTATAGAAATACCAGATACGCTTGTGCCTACTTCCATTATTCCACAGCAACCAACCAATCTTAGACTTGCAACAAGCACAGTGCTTGGTACGTCAAAAACTACACTTAGTTGGTCAGCTGTTGGTGGAGCAACTTCTTATAGAATTTTAGGTAGTAACGGTGTAAATTCTGTTGTTACAACAACCTCCATGATTGTTGGAGAAAATCAAACCCCTGGAACTTATACGTATTATGTATCTGCTTGTAGCGCTCAGACAAATTGCTCTACTTCAGTTTCTGCTTCTATGAATATCCCAGAGGTGACCACTGTAGTTGTTACTACCCTTGCGCCAATAAGTCCGACGAACCTCAGACTTTCAACGACTACGTCAAGTAGCTTGTTATCTTGGTCTACAATTAATGGATTAGTATATAATGTTAGAAGTGGTAATAATTTTGAGGCGAATAATGTGTCTAGTCCCTTTAATGTTGGTACATTGTATCCTGGTAGACATGAATATTCAGTTCAGGCTTGTGAAAGTACACCTAATGGTATTGGTAGAAAATGTTCAGATTTTACATCTACTTCAATAGTAATCCCAGAGCCTTATGTTCTTTTAAAGCCAACTAGTCCTATTAACCCAACAGCAAATGTTCTCTCCTCATATAACAATAGTGCAACCGTAAACATCTCATGGTTGGATAAATCAGATAATGAAACTAAATTTAAAATTATTAGAACTGTATCTGATCAATCAAAAACATACGAATTATCTTCAGGTACTCAATTTTTTACTGACTATGGTTTAACTTCAGGTTTGTACCATTACAGTATCTCAGCCTGTAATACAAGTGGATGTTCAAACCCTGCACAAACCTCAGTTACAGTTGCAGACTCCCCTTCTAGGATACTATCAGGTACAGTATCATTATTAGATGGGAAAACAGTACCTAACGCTAAAGTATATGCCTACAATACAGTGAAATCTATAGTTACCGTTACTGATAGTTTAGGTAAATATGAGCTAACTCTTCCTGGTGGAACATATACAGTTGAGGTTAGTGAGGAGAATACTAATAGTCCTTCTTGGGTAGTTGATAGCATTAATTTATCTATTTCGAATAATAATGAAACAGCAAACTTTATAGCAAAACCTTTACAATCAACACTTAATGTAAAGGTTGTTGATAATTTTGGTTCACCTGTTTCTAATATAGGTGTTGTTATTCTTCCTAGTAATGCTTCTTCTGATGTAAAAGCTTCCACTCAAGTGACTAATTCAAGTGGAAATTCATCTGCGCTAATTAGCCCAGGTAATTATCATGTTCGTACAATATTTAGTGAGACTTTACCGTATATCAATGCAACAGAGCAGCTGGTAACAGTATCAAATAATGAAACGAAGCAAGTTACAATGATTATAAGGAAAAAAGTAACCTCTAACATTACTGAAATAAGAGGTGTCACCAAGTTTGATGATAATATACCAACACAAGCTTTTGTCTCCGCTTGGTCTGATAAGGGTGGTTACAAGTCAGTCATTTCTTCAAATGAGACGGGTGTCTTTGTGCTTACAATATCGAAAGATGATGTGTGGCATATTAATGCGAAGAAAGATAGTAATGGTATATCTTATAAAACAACTGAACTAACTATAGATCCTAATGACTTGCATCAACCAGTCTCACTTTACTTTACTAAAAGCAAATTAGAGACTCTTCCTCCTGCTGTAACTAAAAGAGTTAAAAAAAGTGAGACAGTTAACTTAACAACAAGTGATGGTGCTGGTATTTCGCTTGCCTCTAATTCAACTATTTCAACTAACTCATCTGACTTAGTTGATGTTGAAGTCAAAACGACGATAGAGGCCCCCTCACAAAAATCATCCGAAGTTGTGAGTAAGGTGTACGATATTACTATCAAAGACAACGCCGGAGAAAAAATAACAACCTTATCAGACGAAGCACAAATTACCCTACCTTATGATGAAGGTGAACTGCGTGCACAAGGTATTACTGTTGAAAGCTTAATTCCGAGCTATTATGATGAAAATATTGGAACATGGATCTCTGTGCCGAAATTTAGAATTAATAAAGACACCAAAACATTTACACTTTTTGTTCAACATCTTACACGTTTTGCATTGATTGCCTCTGCTGACACTACTCCACCATCCTCCCCTACTAATATTGTTACTGATGCTATTACACCAACAGATGTAAGAATTTCTTGGAATAATCCTACAGTAGATTATGACCACTCAAAAGTTTACAGATCTGAAATCTTTGGTAGCTTTGGTGACCTAGTTGCTGCGGAAGTATACACAAACTCCTTTATAGATAAAACTTATTCCATTAATGGTAAAACCTACTACTACACCGTAAGATCTGTTGACGCTGCTGGTAATGAGTCAAATAATAATAATCAAGTTGCTTTTGCTGTACAAGGTAATCAATTAGCTCAAGTACAACAGACTACGTCATTGTTATTACCACCTGGACAAGACATCAGCGGGCAAATAACTCGTAATATGAGCAAAGGAAGCAGAGGAGCTGATGTTACATTGCTCCAAAAAACATTAAAGTATGATGGTTTCTACGCCACAGGACCAATTACAGGATATTTTGGCCCATTAACAGAAAATGCTGTATTTCGTTTCCAGAATTATTATAAAGAGGAGGTGCTTTATCCTGTTAATTTGAAAGTCGGGACTGGTTATTTTGGTCCATCTACAAAAAAGAAGGTTAACGAGATAATCGCAAATGCTTCTCAATAAAGTAAAATGAGGAATCTCTCAATTACTTTTATATTTTTACTTACGTCATTAATTTCTTTGACGATTTTTGTAGGAGTTTCAAAAGTAAATGATGTCCCAAAGTTAGAGATTATAACTCCACACATGTACGATAATGAAGAACGTTCAATTGAAACTATTAATCTATCTATTATGTATTTTGTGCCGAAAGATAGAACAGATAGAATTAAAGATAACTGGCAAGAAGCTGCAATCTATAAACTAAAAGAGTTACAGGATTTTCATCAAACACAATTTCGTGGCACATCAATAATTGATTATAAATTACTTAATGAAATTGTAATTGGTGAAAAAAACGCTAAGGAATATGAAGATTATTTTGGTTATGATGACAAGGACTCACTAGTTCCAGTAAAAAATGAAATCACAAAACGTATATTAACCTTAGATGGAGACCTGTACAATAAATCGATAAGTGAAATCAAGCCAGGTGAAAGAAAAGTCTATCTTGTTATTTTCGAGGGTGTTGGGGCAGCTGGAAATGAGAACTTTAGTCTTATTTCTAGATCATATTTAACAGATTCGATGCACAAAGACAATGGATCCACTTTTTTAGCACATGAGTTCTACCACACGCTAGGCCTTCCTGATAATTATAAGACCTCCATGAAAGTTTATGAAGATAATCAACAAGAAAAAATTAGCATTCCTACAAAGCTTGATATAATGGGTCAAGTGAATATTCCGATTTTTGACACATACATAGACAATGAAATTCTTAATAAAATGGGACTATAATTGATATTTATGCAACCAGAAATACCTAAAAAAAGAGGCCAGCTTAGGGATACCTTTATTTTACTATTTATAGTTATATCATGTGTACCGATCCTTGTATTAGGAACAGTCTCCTTATACAGCATCTCTAACACCCACAAAAAAAATGTATCCGAACTTGAGAAACAGACACTTATAGTTTCTGAGGAGATAATTAATGCCTTTTTTAATGAAATTATTGACACAATTTCAACTAAATTTGATAGTCTTGACCAGAGTAATCTACAAGGTTCAGATGTAAACTGGCAGCAGATTTATGCAGAAAAATTCTTACAGAGTAACAGTGCATTTAGTCAAATTAGTTTTGTAAGTAATGAGGGAAAGGAAGTTGCAAAGTATTCAAAATTTAGTAAATCTGGCATATTACTCAACGTGTCTGATTCAGCAATGTTTAAAAGTGCAATTTTGGGCAAAGTTACAATTAGTGACGTTCATTCTACGTTAAGAGGACAAACTGTTACTGTTACGGCTCCACTTTTTGTTGATGGTAAAATTTTTAATGTTGTTATTGCAGAGGTAAGTCTTACACCTCTTATTTCATCAATAGAAAAAGTTCGTTTACAAAATAAAGGATACATTCTACTTTTTGATAAGAATGGTACACTCATCAGTTCTAAAAATAACTCCTCAAATACTCAACATAAGTACATCTCTTGGAGTAGGCTTTCTACGACGCTACAAGGTGCCTCGTTAGATGCACTGTCACCAGATGATGTCTATGTAAGTCCGGTAACATCTTTGCCCGTCGTGGGATCAACCAGACTAATACCAGATATTAACTGGGTGATTTTTGTAGAGTGGCCTTTATCTGAATCAGGACTCCTTGTTGAAAATTTTAGACACACTATTCTCATTTCAATATTTATTAGTATAGTAGCTGTGCTTATTGTAGCCTCATATTTTGCATATAGATTAGTTCGTCCAATTAGACTGCTTCAAAATGCTACGAAAGAAATTGAAAGAGGAAATTTTGAGAATAATGTAGTCATTACGACAAATAATGAATTAGAGGAGCTAGGTGATTCTTTTAATACTATGGCTACTGGACTAAAAAGATTAGAAGAACTTAAAAATGAATTTGTATATGTTGCTGCACATGAACTACGTGCACCCGTAACAGCAATTAAAGGATACATGGAACTTATTTTTGACGGTAGCGGAGGATCTATTACTCCTGAAATGGAACATCTACTATCTCCAGTAAGAAAGTCGAATGATAGGCTGGTTAACCTTGTTAACGATCTTCTTAAGGTTGCAAGATCTGAAGCGGGTAAGCTTGAAATTGAAATATCCCCAGCTGATATAAGGAAAGAAATTACTGCAATTATTGATGAATCAAGACCTCTTGCTCTAAAAAGAAATGTGACAATTAATTACACCCCCCAAGAAGATTTACCTCTCGCCATGATAAATATAGGTAGTTTTAAAGAAGTTATAATGAATTTTATTTCTAATGCGATTAAGTATGGAAATGATAACGGTATAATTAATATTACACACGAAGTTACTGACGGAATGTTATCAACTTCAGTTTCTGACAATGGAAGAGGTATATCTGAAGAAGACTTGGGTCACTTATTTCAAAAATTCTTTAGAGCCCCCGATGTTAAAAGTACAGAAATAGAAGGAACAGGATTGGGTTTATTTATAACAAAAGAGCTTATTGAAAAAATGGGTGGAACGCTTTCTGTTACATCTAAGATTGGAGAAGGTACTAGTTTTAAAGTTAGTTTCAAAATAGCTAAAGGACCAATTATTTTAGCTAATAGTGCAAATTAAAATCTATAGTAATATATATCATATATGAAGTATAAAACTGCCATAAAAAGTATAAAATTTACATTCTACGTTCTACTGGTGATATTTATATTCAGCGTCTATATATTTTTTAAACATGTACAAGAAAAATATATTTCTATAAATAGTTTTGATGACTGCTCTAATGCAGGATATGAAATACTTCCAACATACCCTGAACAATGTAAAATACCTGGTAAAATATTTGTTAATAAATCTCAATCTGCCTCCTTTGATAATTTTGATAAAAATTCAACTAGTTCACAGAAATTAAATAGCCCGAGGAATACCTCATATGACATAGAAGGTAACTCAGTTATATTAAACGACGGAGCTGCTGTAATAAACCAAACTGAAAATGGTATTATTTCAAATAATATAGTTCAATATGTTGGGAATGAATTAAGGGTAGATGTTAACTCAGATAATTTAAATGATTCAGCCTTTATCTTAACAAGTAAAGGAACCGGGAATGAGACTTACTACTATTTAGTAGTCTCGTTAAATAAAAATAATGCCTTTACAGGTACAAATGGTGCATATTTGGGTGATAGAATAATTCCACAGTCAACTGAATTTATTAATGGTGAAATTGTTGTTAAATATTTAGATAGACAACCATTAGTGTCTAAACTAGCAGTCCCAAATCTTAAAGTTGTGAGATATTTTAAAATAAGTGATGATACTCTCACTGAGGTAGTAAAATAAATACTATAACAAATATAGGAAGCGGTCTATTCTTTTCTTAAATTATTTTTCAACAAATTGTATTTTTTTGAATTTGGATTGGATATAGAATTAGTCAATAACTTTTTTATCTGATTCAAATGAAGCAAAAGGTAGTGGTCCATCTGCTTTTACAATAAACCCCGCCGAATTCTTATGACCTCCTCCTCCATATTTTGATGCAAGTAATGCACAATCAACGGAGCCATTCCCCCTTATTGAAACTTTCCAATATCCATTCTGGTAACGATATGACATTGCCATTGGAGGAACTCTATCAATTAAAAGAGCAAGGAGTTGAGACTTTGTAGTAAGGGGTAGTGCTATATTTATAGCAGGTATAGTATATCCTTCAAACAAAACTAAGTCATAATCTTCAACTGCAATTTCAAATAAATGATTGACGTACAGCCCAATTACTTCTCCTTCATACTCAACCCCAAACTGATCTTTTTCATATCTATTAATAATTTTATCGTATGCATCAATTGTAAAAGGTGTGGCAATTATTCTTTGTGATAAAAATTCACCAGGAGGGAGATTACGTGGGTTCAAATCCCCTATTTCAATATAGTTTAAAAGTTTTGGTCTTTTCTCTCCTGGGAAAAAATAATCCCAAGTCATACCAGCTCCTGATTTTGTTTGATCAAAAATACCACCAGGGATAGACACAGCATCTAATTGGGAGCTAATATGGTGATCAAGGACAATGACTTTGTTATTTGTAACATGGAGTGACTTCAAAATTTCACTTGGAAAGCAGAAGTCTAATATATAAATATCTCTATTGACTAAATCATCTGGTGGTGTATTTCTATTTGAAATCGGTATATACGACGCATCATAACCAAATTTCTTCCAAGCAGTCCATGCAGCAGCCATCCCATCTGGGCAGTGTGCATGGTACATTACAACAATGTTCTTAAGTTCCTGATTTAAATTCATTTATAAATTATAACACATTAACCTTTGTATTATAAGGTTATATTAAGGGTTTAAATCTCCTACTCCACCCCAACTACTCTGTCCTTAGTCGCCGTGTTACCTGCTAGGTCAGTTGAAGTATATGTAATTGTATAGGTACCGATAGTAGTAATATCTACTGTACCTGAAGTGGTTACAGATGTGACTCCATCTATATCATCTAATGCAGTTGCTCCTTGGTCTGTGTAAGGTGTACTTGTACTTACTGATACTGTTTCTGGGTTTGAGCCATTAATAGTTATTACTGGTGCAATTGTATCTAATACTGGAGCTGGTGGTGTAACTTCTTCCGTTGTGGACGCTGTTACTGTTTCTGTTGATGTACTTGTTTCTGGAGTTGTGGATACAGTGGTTGTACTATTGTTAGGAGTGATTGTTTCAGGTGTAGTTGAAGCGGTTGATGTGCCAGTATTTACCAATGGTTCACTTGTTTGGACTGATGGTGTTGGTGAATTATTTAATAAATTCTTTAACTGTTCTTCTGTAACACAAGTATTACCAACACAAAGCTTTTCTTCCGCGTAGACTTCTCTAGCAAAAACAGTGTCAATATATGCAAACACAGCAGTAAGTTTTCCAACAACAAATGAATTCACAACTTCTATTCCTTTTGAAATTGCATCTGCTATTACTGACTTAACTGTTCCAGTTGATGTAGATACTGTTATAGAAGTTAGTCCATCTACATTTGATAATAAAACTGTACGATTCGTATTTTCAATAAATACAATTACTGTTGAAGTTGCGTTTGTAGTAGAAGCGTCGGATAGTGCTTGTCCAATAGTTCTACCATTTTCTTTCTGTAACATTGCATAACCTGGAATAGTATTTGAAATTACAAGATAATCGCCTCGTTTTACAAAACCGTTCTCTGATGTAACTTTAACAGGAACTCTTCCTGTTAATGCAACTGGTACTGTATTTGTTGCAGTGTTTGAGAAAGAAGAACCAAGAACAATACCAGCTTTAGTTGTAACTATGCCGAAGGATGTGTGACTTGAGTCGGCAACACGAATACCAGACATTTCGTAATTAGATTCACTTGAAGCATTTTTACCATTAGGATTCCAAGTATAAGTTGATGATGAAAATGCAACAAGTGTACCTGCTTCAATTGGTTCATCTGATGCAAATACTTCAGATATATCTGCTGCAGAGTCTACATCAAAGCCAGTTGCTCTTATTCTTCCAGATACTCTTAGTAATTCATCACCTATCTGTGTCCCGTCATTTCCTATACCAACAAGACCGATTGAGCTAATTGTTAGTGCATTTGTTGGAGCATTAGTAATATTTATTTTATTAGAAATATTATTTAATTGAGTCTGCAAATTTGTTGTACTTGCATTCAAAACAGAAATTATTGACTGGAATGTTGATGACGCCTCTAGATAGTTATTATTAATAACATTTGATAGTGCTGATATTGATGATGATGCTTGTGCATAATTAGAAGAAGTGATAGCTGCTAAGTTAAATATTGAAGAAGATGCGTATTCGAAGTTATTCTTTACAGTATTACTTAGACTGGTTATGGTTGATGAAGATTGATTATTCGCAATACTTAATTCTTTCACACCTTCAACAGCGTATAGTCCAAGTTTTGTATAGTTAACTTGTTTATATCCTTCTTTGTTTGTTACGACTAATTCTGGGAATATAGACTCAACATTTTGTGCAAGATAGCCAGTATTTGTAGCTGTAGTACTATTCTTATATAAATTACCAGCTAGGGTATTCCAGTTGAAATCAACTATACGTAGAGACTCGAATTTATTCAAGATATTACTAATGTCAGAAATATTAGTCTTTAAATTTTCATCGGAGGAACAAGTTCCTATCATATTTCCACCAGAAAAATCTTCTATACAGCCATTTGTACCCGTACTACCAACACGTATATCACCAATAACCTGTAGTTCTTTTGCTGGTGTTGAGGTGCCAATACCTGTTTTACCATCATTATTTACAGAAAACATAGTAGTACTTGCTTTCTGTAAATCAATAAACTTACCAGTAAATGAACCAGATCCCTCACCTAGATTCATTAAAAGTCCAGTTCCTGCAAATGTAGAACTTTCCTGGTAGAAACTTGCCATAGCATCTGCTGTGGTCATAGACTCAGTATATAAGCGTAGAATATTTCCTTGGGTACTTCCTGTATTTTGACCATAAATTGCGGCTGGAATAGAAACTCCAGCAGCAAGACCTGATGTAAATGATTGCAATCCAAACGTGTAACCTGTGGTTCTAATACCAGTATTTATACCTGCAGTATTTGAACCAGCACTAGATACAACCTCGATACCACGAACCGTATTTGCTAATGTCGTATTATCAACTGTACGGATAATTTCACCAATAGAAGTATTTGCTGTACCTGTTGGAATATTATTCATAACAAAACGATTACCAACTTGAGTGCCTCCACCAATTGGATTGAATGTGAAATTTCCATATGTCCCAGCAACAGCATAAGTAGAACCAGATGCATTCACAAAAGTATCCATGTTAACATTGGCAGTTGAAAATGCAGTTGAAGTTCCAAATAATAGACTTGAAATAGTTGTGGTTGATAATGATGATAATCCAGTTGAAGTAAAAGTACTTGTTGCGTAAAGATTTCCAACGGTCATTGCAGATGTGGAAGCAGAAACTCCTCCACCGGATATGCCTAGTGATGATGTTGATACCCATTGTGTAGATGTACCAGTTGACCATAAAACTTTTCCGTATGTACCTGATGCATTCGTGCCGTCAAATAACGCCCCCGTCAACTGCATGTTACCTGTAACTGATAACTTTTGTGCAGGAGTGGTAGTTCCAATACCAACATTACCTGAAGATGGTTGAAGTAGTAAAGATGATCCACCCTGAGGTGCGATTGTCATTACACCAGTAACTGTAGTGATATTCCCCGCCCCTGCAAAACCAATGGATAACGTCTGAGAATTCAAGAAATAACTTGACGACCCTCCAACATTTAACATAAGACTATTTCCCTGCATGTCAATTGTTCCTGCAACACTCATTGCTGACCCATACCCAGCTCCACCGTTATTTATTACACCAGGTCCTACTTTCAAATTGCTGATAGATGCTGTGCCTGCAACTGATAAGAGATTAACTGGCGTAGATGAACCTATTCCAACATTACCATTTTGCAAGATCGTAAACAGAGACGCTCCTGTTGAGGATGCGATTGTAAATGGATTGATTCCAGCAGTACCACGCACAGACAAAGTAGAAACTGGGGATGTCGTTCCTATTCCTACATTCCCAACATTGATTAACAAGTTCCCATTACCTACTGTAAAATTTTTACTTACCAATTGACTACTTGAAAAGACGTCAACACCATTGCTTACTGTTAAATTATCAATGGTTGGACTACCATTATACACAGTTGCTCTCACATAAAGTGGTGAGTTAGTTATATTATTTGCTGTTCCATCATAAAGCTTTGTCCATGTATCCCCTCCATTATTACTTATATAATATAGAGCTCCTGTTGCACTGGTAACAATTTTTATTCTATATGTAGTTGCTGCAGAATATGCATAACCTGTTGACCCTCTATCAACTCCATTTTCATAAATACTTATTACTCCTGTGTTAACAAAATATATTGCGTGAGGCATATTAGTATAATCCATAGTGGTTCCACTAGACCAACCATACATAGCGTAATTAGTTGTTGCCTCAGGAGTGACATCCATTGTCAATGTTAATGAATTATTTCGTCTGTATGTTTGAGTACTCGTAATCCCCCTGTTGGTCCAAGCAGAAGCTCCGGTAGTTGTAATATTATTGTTCTGTGTCACTGTTCCAGTAGTTGTCCAATTATTTGTATTAACTGATGTACCATCAAAAGTGTCAGAATACTGAACCCAATCACCATTATTTGAATTTGCTCCTGAAACTAATGTTCCTGATGTGTAAGCGCTTCCTAATACTGTAAGTTTAGAAGCTGGAGTTGTTGTACCTATACCGAAATTTCCTCCTGATTTCATTATCATCTGAGGAGATCCATTTTCTCTGAATTCAATGTCTTTTCCTGAGATTCTATTTATATATAAATTACCTGCATCAGCCCCAGTATTTCTTGATGCAAAATTATATGCAGTTGATGAATTTGTATTACCAAGTGTAATTGCTCCATAAGTTGGATCTGGAGTGTAAGCCCCTATTGAGACAAATCCTGTACCAGACCCTTGCACTGTAAGTTTTTCAATTGGAGTAGTAGTACCAATACCGAGATTCCCAGTGCTATCAAGTCTCATTTTTTCTGTATTTTGTGATGTCCCAGAATTTGTACCAGTATAAAAACCAATGTAGTCTTGAGCTAAACGCATATTCAATGCTGCAATATTAGTGCCATGTGCAATATTTCCTTTTCTTGCAGAATACAACAATAAATCTTGAGAATATGCACTATTGTACACAGCTCCAATCCATGGATTTGAATTATTGCTTACCACTGGGTTGTTTGAGAATTTTATCCAATTTCCATAACCACCACCAGGAGTAATATTTAATATACTTGTATTATCACTTGCCCCACCAGGAACTGCCTCAAACGGACTTCCGCTTGTGTACGATGTATCACTCGAATAAATGGAAGCTGTTTTAGTTATACCATTTACTTCAAGTTTTTGAGTTGGCGTCGATGTGCCAATTCCAACGTTACCATTTTGTAATACAGTAAACTTCACAGTTGCATTTGATGAATTAAGATTAGTGGCTCCAGTCATAATACTGAAATCTGGAACACTTGTTGGTAATATTACTGCTACACGATTTGCTAGTCCTGTGAGATACGTGTTAGGTCCGCCATATACACCCCAAGCAGCTGCATCTGTTTGATAGTTAGCGGTCGAAGTAAATGCTATACCTGTATGATATGTTCCAGTATTACTAAATACTGCTTGCTCGTTAACTGTTCCAGTTTGATGAACATTTAGAGCCGCCTGAGGAACTGCTGTGCCAATACCTACTCTTCCCTGCTTCAAATATAGAGTATTAGCAACTGCTCCAGTAGCTTCTGACACTAACGGATTAACTGAATTTTGTGTAAACAATATATTATTATTATTTGCTTGCAAATTAAGATAACTATTCGCCGCGTTTATTATTAGATGATTACTTCCTGTAATTGTGGAACCGGCACTTAATGCTAAATTATATGTTCCAACATCTTGTTTAATATCACCACCATACACATCCAATTTTGCAGCTGGAGTTGATGTTCCAATTCCAACATTCCCCCCTGAGGAAGCAAGTTGTACATTTCCATTATAATTTGTCCCTGACCCAGCTGATAGAGTTCCAGTAAATTGAACCTGTGCATCAGCAGAAATAGTAGAAACTTCATTTGTATCATACTTAACTTCAATTCTCATAGCTTGATAATTTGGAAGATCAATAAGCACAGGAACATATTTTATGTTTCCACTTACAACAACCTCGGAGCCTAAATACAACCTTAACGGTAACAAACCATTTGATTCAACGGCAGTAGCCGACCCTGAATCAACTTGGTTATAATTAATCAGCCACTTTGTTACAGCGCCTCTATAGTAACTATTATATACAGTAACCTCATAAGGTATCTTGCTACTCCAGTTACCTGAATCACGACTTATACGCATAAGCTCATACGTATTGTTAGTATTTCCTTGACTTCCCACTGCTACTGAGTATGACTTCACTCCAGCATTATTTACAATTTTTCCTGTATATCGAATGTCTCCATTCACATCTAATTTATAACTTGGATTTGAATTACTTAAACCAACATTACCATTAGCAAGTACATTTAGTATTGGAGCTGACGAGGCAACTGAAAGTAGATTGGTTGTTCCATTAGCTGTAGTAGATGATACTGATAGTAACGCAGTTGGTGCAGTAGTACCTATTCCTACATTTCCAGAATTTTTAACATAAAGTGAGGAAAAATTGTTTCCAAATCCTATATCACCAGTAGCGTCATATGCCCTCATTACCCACTTACCAGATGTCCAGGAATAAATATTAAAGTTTTCTGTCGCATCATTATCTTGACCAACGAACCATTTATCGACGCCTGCGGTAGTATAATTAAAAGCACTCTGAACACCCGTGGTACTTCTATTAAGGTTAATTGGATATGATGAATTAGATGTATTGGAAGTATTTATTTGCATTCCAACTAAACCTGTTGTTGTGATTTCTAATTTTGAACTCGGAGATGCAGTCCCGATACCTACATTACCATCTTGTAGTATTGTAAATAATGATGCGTTAGTGGAAGACGAGATAGTTAGAGGATTAGTTCCTGCTGTACCCTTTATTGAAAATGTTGATACGGGAGTAGTCGTTCCTATTCCGACTCTACCTTGCCCGGTAATCCTCATTACTTCTGAACGATTGTATCCGTTATTGTATAAGCTCCCGAAGGTCATTGCCATTACACCTGACGTATAATTTGTCGCAATACTCCCTGTGACATTACTAGCATCTCTCCATACCATGGTACCCCTATCAACATTTTGTGTTGTATATGGTGTAACAATACTTAATACATCTGACTGGCCAGTTAAAGTAGGATCAACTACTTGTAACTTTGTTCCGGGGTTAGATGTACCTAAACCAACATTTCCTGTCAAAGTATTTGCAAACAAAGTCGGAGTTGAACCTGTTGCGATGTTTAAGTTGCCCCACACATCTAGTTTTGACACTGGTGAAGATGTTCCAATACCTACATTCCCTGTACTTGTTTTTATGACAACTTGATCAGTATTATTTTCTCTAAAATTTATATCAGCACCTGACGGTCGGTTAATATACAGATGATTATTTGATGCCGATGATATAAAGTTGTAATTACCTACACCAGTCAAACCATTTAGGTTAATTGCATTGTATGTAGCATTGGCATCCCAGTTACCAATAAATATATCTTTTGCTGTAGCGTTACCACCATATATATTTAACTTATATGCTGGAGTTGTTGTGCCGATTCCAACATTACCAGATGTATCGACCAAAAATTTACTATCGCCAGAAGAATCACCATTATAATTTAAAGAAAATGAACCGCCACCAAAATGCATCAATCTCCAATCCCCTACCCCTGTCGCTGTTGTATTTTTAATCACTAAACCACTGTTTGTATAACTGTTGTTCGAAGAGAACATTCTTCCAACAACAGTGAGTGCTTGAGTTGGGGTTGTTGTCCCAATCCCAACATTACCACTTGAGGGAGGTGTAATAATGAAGTTATTAGCTGCTGTCGTATATAATTGAGTCGACTGATTTTGATCAACAAGGTTTGTAGATGAAAAATTATTTCCAACAAATAGTGGTCCGTAATTGATTCTCTTTAGGGTCACATGGTCCATTTGAGTCACTTCATTTGATGAAGCTGCATAGTTGATAAGAGTTAGTACACGAATATATTTTGTTCCAACAGGGAAATTAGGATATGAGCTACCTTCTCCGTTAGTTGTTGCACTATATTTATGCCATGCACCATCATTAGGAATAGTGGTACCTGCTGCAGCAAAGTAACAATAAGTCCCACAAGGAGCAGACGTAATCGCTGCTTTCGAAGCATTATATGCAATATATCCAAAGTACAAAATACCTGGTGTCGGAGATCCAATTACTGTTTTCTTGAACCATCCTTCAAGCTGAAGTACGTCTCTAACTGGATCAACAGGAATATAATCGTCACTTAATAATGTGGCAGATCCAGTTGTTTGTGAAGTGTAATTGCCTGAATATCCTCCAGTAGTAACAGTTGTAATACCGGTCCATCCTATTGTAGAGTTTGTCTCAAAATCTCCATTATACAAAAGATTATCATTATCGAGATTCTCATACCCGCCAGTAATTACTGGACCAGAAGTATATATGTTTCTATATCGATTAGATGGAGAAGCAAGATCATATGATGCATCAGAATCTGGACCCACGTGTCCTGCTACTTGTAATTTGAATAATGTTGGTGAGGTCGTTCCTATACCGACATTCCCACCTGCTGGGTTAAGAGAAATCGGGTAAACTGTGCCAGCCCCACTCCTATGATCAATAGATTGTATCCAGTTTGCAAATGGCGCCGCACTGTAACTGCCGAAGCTAAGTCCATTAGTGTTACTTACAGCCATTTGAATTATCCCTTTGTTTGTTGGGGTAGGACCTGAATCAGCCGCTCCATACACAGTTAATAACGCTAGTGGTGTAGTGGTACCAATTCCTACACTTCCTGCAGAATATAATTCACCTACTCCCAGCTTGCCACTTGGCGTAGTACTCAATGCAGAACCTGTAGTTGAAAGTCTAAAATTACCTTGATTCCCATTTCCTCCACCATTTGGATAATAAGACATGTCTCCCCATGCAACACCAGCGCCGTTAAATCTAAACGCTCCTCCGTATTGATTTGCTGTAAAACCAGCTGTTGAACCACTACCAAACTGTGTCGCTATAACATTAGAGCCAGAATTAAAGTAATTTGCAGCGGCTGTTGTAAGACCAGTTTTATTAAATGTTGCAGTATCAGCCACAGTTAATGTCCCACCAATTGTCTCATTTCCATATACAGTCGATGTTGTAATATATGATGAAGTAGCAAATATATTTTGTGAAAATTGATTTAAAAATCTAAGTGTAGACGATCCTAATGAACCACCTAAGTCAGATGAAGGTGTTATATTACCTCCAACTTGTAACTTATCTGTTGGTGATGTTGTTAACCCAATTCCAACATTTCCACCCTGTGGATTTATTATTGTATTAGTAAATTGAGAGGCATTAATCAATGACTGTATAATTCCAGTACCTGACGAAATACCACCTACAGCACTTGTAAGAACACCTAGAGATAATCTATTCGCAGAACTTGTTCTTCCAGTAACCTCAAGCTGTTGATACACACCAGTCGTTGGTAAGGCGGCTACGTCATTCGTTATTTGTAATGCCGAAACTGGTGTAGATATACCAACGCCAACTTTCACATTACTGAAATTAAAATACTGTTGTGTCCCAAAATATTGAACACCTTGTGGAATTACCTCGAAACGCCCATATTCATTTCCTTGATTGCCTGTTGTAAATCTCTGCCATATTTTTCCAGTTGTATTTGTTACATCCAGCCCTAAAGTATCCGAATCTGCTCTAATATCAAGCTTTCTATTTGGTGTTGCAACTCCTATACCTACCAACCCTGTTGCGGTATTTGCAAGCAAGGTTGGAGTTGAGCCAGTTGCAATATTTAAGTTACCCCATACATCTAGTTTTTGAGATGGTGAAGTCGTTCCTATACCAACATTACCTCCATTTTTTAGTGTCAGCACATCTGAGCCATTTGTTCTTAGAATCATATCTTGCGCAACTCCTGTTCCAAGATAAAAAGTACTAGCATTGTTACTTTCCATTCTTGAATTAGAGGACCATTGACCGATATATATGTCATCAAAACGCACTCTTCCAACAGTTTGCAATTTTTCATTTGGTGCAGTCGTGTTAATACCTACATTCCCACCATTAAGAAAACTAACTCTCGGCCCACCACTTCCATCAATAATATCCAATCGATCAACTGAGGCGTTCTTATTGTATTGGATTGATGCACCGTTATAACTTCCTCCTGTTCCGGCATAAAATTGTAAAGTTGATGAACCGTTTGTTTCTTTGTTTAAAGCACCAATGTTTATTGTTGGATTACTAACTCCAGACGCTTGTATTGTTCCCCAGACATCAAGTTTTTGAGATGGGGAGGTTGTTCCAATACCAACATTTCCAGAATTAGAAAAAACTACTTTTGCATTAGATGAATTAGTTGAGTCTGGAACAAAAACAAGACTATTCCCCCCAGAAGCCCAAGCATTATCTGATTGTCCTATATTCCAAGTGCCTCCGCCAGTATTTAAATTGGATAACTGTAGCTGATAATTTCCATCTTTCTGTACAGAAAATGACTGAGTCGGAGTAGATGTACCTATCCCAACATTTCCATTAGCAAGAATAGTAAATAGTGAAACACCTGTCGATGACGCAACATTGAATGGGCTTAGATTTGATGTTGATGTAGCTTGTACATTAAATACATATGATGATGAGGTAGCATTTATGCCAGTAAATACGCCATTATCTATTAATGTTGAAGTTCCAAGTGTGGTGTTAGATAACCAACGAGTAGCATAACCAAATACTCCTCCTGTTACACTAGCTCCACTAGATAAACCTAGAGATGAAGTTGACACCCACCTTGTTGATGTACCCATGGATAATAATACTTGACCAAGAGTTCCAGATGCATTAGTGCCATCAAATAATGCACCTGTTAACTGTAGATTACCTGAAATGGAAAGTTTTTGCGATGGTGTGGTGGTACCGATACCAACATTTCCATTTGAAAGTATAGAGAATCTTTCTGTTCCCTGTCCTGATGGTGCATCAAAGATAGAAAATCTAGAAGACGATGATTGTGTTAGAGACCAAGTTGATGTACCAATGTTTAGTGTAGATATCCAACCTTCAAAGAAACGAGATGAAGATGCTCCTAAGTTATATGAGAGAGTAGCTTCTGGAATTATGTTTCTGAATGATGAAGTGGCTGATGTTGAGACAAAACCATAAGATGGAGTAGATGTCCCTATTCCTACATTCCCATTATTAAGAATGGTCATTCGGTTGTTTCTGGCAGTTTGGAATTGAAGAGATCCAGAGTAACTATCTATAATGCCATCACCGGTACTGTATGGTACAAATTCAAGAATCTGACTTCCGTCAATCCATGTTGGAACTACAGATGAACTACCAGCGCCAGTAATTGTTGTGTACCCCCCATTTGTTAAGTTATTGAATACTGCAAGTGCGGTCTGACTTGGACCTGAAGCTGCATTAAAGCGTGGAGCACCGACAACATCAAGCTTATACGATGGACTTGTGGTGCCTATGCCGACGTTACCACCATTCAATATAGTTAAATAAGTCGATCCAGCTTTAGTGATTGAAAGAGCTCCTGGAGTTGCAGGTGTACTATCTGTATCTGTGAAATCAATTATTGCGCCACCTAATATTGCTCCGCCATTTCCAGATCCATGTAGTGATAATTTAGCAAATCGATCATTTACTCCATCCGTTGCTGAAACTTTTAATTCAGCATTTGTGGCTCGTGCTAGTTCAAAGTCTGCAGACGGTGTTGATGTGCCGATACCTATGTTACCTCCGTACGGATTAAATATCAGATCTCCGGCAGCATTGTTCCCTGATGTAAAAGCTTGAATTTGACTGTATGTTGCACCTGTAGTAGAGCCTGTTGATAGATACAGCCCACTTCCAGATACCGCATTTACAAAATCATTGTTTGCTACAAATACTGTTGGATTATTTCCAGATGATGCCTGTACCATGAACTTATATAGTGGATTCGTCGTCCCGATACCAACATTGCCAGTAAAAATTGCCTTTCCATCTGAACCTTGAATTTCAAAAAGTGGAGTACCTGATGTATTTTTAATAAGATATCCATAACCTGAACCATTAAATATAGTCTGTGACACACCAGCTCCAGTAACAAGATTACCACCACCTAATACATTATACCCAAGTGACCAATTTGTATCAGGATTTGAACCATTTTCAGAGAAGTAATATTTTGACCCTGAGTTTATTGTGACATCACCCCCTACATTTAGCTTTGATACTGGATTTGCTGTACCTACTCCAACATTCCCAGTTGCCGTATTTGCAAACAATGTAGGGGTCGAACCTGTTGCTATATTTAAATTACCCCAGACATCGAGTTTTTGAGATGGTGAAGTGGTACCAATTCCAAAGTTACCTGAAGTATCTAACACCATGCGGTCGTATATGCCATTTGAACCAAACGAAAGTGCTTTTCCATTGTCACCTGCAACATTAAAGGCGTTCACTATACCACCTCCCCATGTTATAAACCCTTGCTCTGAACCAAAGCGCATAATATCTGCGAACCTTGAGGCTCCATACACATCCAATTTGTAAGCTGGTGTAGTTGTTCCGATACCGACGTTACCAGCATCTGAATTTAAGTATGTCCCTGCGCTACTTATATACAGTGGTCTATACTGTCCTAAAGTACGGTTAGTCGCTGATATAAATCCATAATCATTTGAAGTATTATACCAAAGCTCAATTCCTGTGCCCGTTGTAGGTAAGGAATCTGTTGTTGTCAATGCTCTTATTACTCCACTAGTATCAAATTTTGCTACTGGTGTTGTGGTTCCAATACCAATGTTACCACTCGCGTCGATAGTCATTCTTGCGTTGCCTGGTGTAAATGTAGGAGTGCCAGCTAATGCTTGAGTATAGAATGAAAGTTGCGTCTGATTATTTGTTCCATCACCACCTGTTTCAAATCCTATACCAGAAATTGCACTACCTGCATTTGAACTCCCGATTATTCTAGTTCCATATCCAGCAGTTTGTGCACCTGTTACAGAATCAGACAAATATATTGCATCAGCATTCGTACCAGATACTCTAGTAGGTCGTACATCTAATCTTGCTCCAGGATTTGAAGTGCCCACACCAACGTTACCAGCATTTTGTACTGTAAATAATGCAGAATCTATTGCACTTCTAAATTGGAGACTAGTTGAGTCATAGTCATAACCAAATCTCATGTTAGTGCTCGGTGTTGTAGCCTGTGAGAATTGAATCATATTTCTTCCCCCTGCAGCATATCCATTTCTTTGATTAAGAATCAGGGTATTGTTATCACCTGTTCCTGTTATATCAAACCTTGGGCCATTTGCTGAATATGTTTGTAAAATATTTGACGGAGAAGTAGTACCTATACCAACATTTCCACTTGATCCAATAGTCATTCTTGTTGCTGATCCACCTGTGTGGAAAAACATATTTCCTGCAGTTCTTAATCCTAAATCAGTAACTGCTCCTGCTCCACCACTTACAGCCAGTTCACTTCCTATCAACCCAGATGCTGATAATGTATTACCATAAAATGACATATAACTTCCACTTATGTTTGAACTAACAATACGAGCTACTTCTTGTGCAGATGAGTTAACTTGAAGTGCTGTTGCCGGAGTGGAAGTCCCAATACCAACATTCCCTGTAGTTGTGTTGGCAAATAATGTTGGAATAGACCCTGTTGCTATATTCAAATTACCCCATACATCAAGTTTTTGAGATGGGGATGTTGTGCCAATACCTATATTACCTGAGGAAGTTATTCTCATTGCTTCAACGTTGTTTAACGTATTACCATTAGCGGTGTAGAATTGTAAATTACTCTTTCTAAAAGATCCGGTAGTCCAAATAGGATCATCTTTACCGGCGACAATCTTTCCTGCAACAGATCCGTAAGCATCAACGTTGTTTGGTAATCTAAACTCAAGAGCAGTTGCAGTAGTTTCACTATCATAGTTTGTTCCACTTATAGCTTGCCTTAGTGTTAAAGCAGTTACTTCACCACTTGCTGCAGAATTTACTATGTCCAATTTTGCACCTGGGGCATTTGTGCCGATACCGACATTACCTCCATTAAAATATGAAGCTCCTGAACCATTTATTACTGCATTAGTTCCAAATGTCCCTGATCCATTCATGTTTAATACACCAGCATTTGATACTGAGCCAACTACACCATTTGCTCCATTTCCAAAATTAACAACATTGCCAGAATAATAGTTAAGGTATGTAGCAAATGTTGATTTAGCATCTAGATGTAAATTACCATTAGTTGTAATTACGCTTGCGGTATTGCCTGTTGCTAGATTAGTGGAGCCAACAGTCAACAATCCATTATATGTGGTATTTGGCCCAAACACAGCCAAACTATTATCACCTCCAGAAATAACTAATTTTGAATTTGGTGTAGTTGTTCCAATACCTATATTTCCAGTTGAAGTAATACGCATTCTCTCTAACCCAGCTCCACCTGTACCAAAACGAAGGTAGCCAGTTGCTGTTCTTCCTTCCAAAAAAGTTCCACCTGTATTGTCCCAATATAGAGCTCCCGTATTTACACCAGAAGCATAGGGATAAATAGAAGAGTAAGTTCCTAAAGTAGAAAGCCATAATTGATCGTTGTCCCCTCTTACTTCTAGCTTAGATCCTGGACTTATAGTACCAATGCCAACATTGCCACTTCCATTCCATATGCCTGTATTATTACCAAAGTAAGAATTATTTGATACTGATAGATTAGTAGTAGATGCATTGGTAGAATTAAACAGTGCAATAGTTCCTGAAGCTGAAGTTAAATCTGTAATATTTCCTTTAGTGACAGTAGTAGTAGCTAAAGTAATGAGTCCACTGATGGCAGTAAGAGACCCTGTGAAGTTAGCAGCAGAAGATATTGTCTGCCCATTGATAAGTCCTGAGGTAACAGTACCTAGGTTAGCTAAAGTAGAATATAGGTTAGTAGCTGTATATCCAGTAGATGAACCGTTAGTGATAACTGATGATGTAGCAAAGATAGAGCCTGTGTATACATTGTTCCAACGTAGAGCAGAAGAACCTATGTCTGAAGTAAGGTTAGCAACTGGTGTATGTGTTAGAGAAGAGAGAGTACTACTGAATGCAGCTGAGGTTCCTGTTAGTCCTGCATATAGAGTGGTGGCACCAGTTACTGCAAGAGTAGAGGAAGCGTTAATAGCCCCTGATGTAGATAACTGTGAGATAGTAGTGGTGGCTAAAGTAGAAGTCCCTGTTACTACGAATCTAGTAGTAGTTGCATTAGATGTAATAATATCTGTGAATGTCTTAACACCTAGGAATGATTGTGTAGTAGTAGACATGAATCCACGAGCAGATGTAGATGCATCAGGAATATTAAAAGTATGAGTATCTATTGATGATGAAATATTGAAATCAGTTCCTGTTGTACCTACAGCAAATGTTTGTACTGAAGCTGAGAGAGTGTTAAGTGAAGTAAGTCCTCCTCCTGCACCAGCATCACTTCCACAGAAGAATTGTCCTGTAGTAGTACTATATAGAAGCTTGTTGTTTACAGCATCAGAACATCCTGTTAGTCCAGCTCCTGTAATACTGTTAGAGAAGTATCCATTAGTAGTAGTAGCATTAATGAAATTAGATGATGTAGCGTATAGGAGGTTAGTAGTAAGAGCTGAAGATGAAGCATTAGTTAATGTAGCCTTACCTGTTACATCTAAAGTAGAAGATAGGTTAAGAGTAGTACCTGTAATAGCTCCTAGAGAAGAGAT
>JAIPIK010000024.1 GCA_021734745.1 Candidatus Altimarinota bacterium
TAGCAGATGATGATGCTGTATTACTTGTAATGATAGTAGAAGTAGCAGATGATCCACCTATGTTAGAAGTAAGGACATTGCCTGAGGAAGAGAGAGTGTTTGATGCGGTGAGGTTGGTTATGGTTAAGTTAGTGATTGTTCCTGAGGTTGAGGTTAAGTCAGTGATAGTACCTTTAGTGATGGTGGTGGTGGCTAGAGTAGAGGTGCCGATAACGACAAAGCCTCCAGTTGAAGTGGAGGAAGAAAGATTAGACAAGAAGCTGGTATTCTCTAGCCAGTCAGAACCATCCCAGAATAGTGTGGAGTACTGAACTGTTCCTGAGGCTATAGCACCTCCGCCTCCACCACCTGTTTGAGCAACCCATCTAGTTGATGTTCCAGTTGATGAAAGTACTTGACCACTTGTACCAGATAGTCCTAATGAATCAATTATGTTTTTTGTAAATGTTATAGAACCATTTACTGTAGTAGTAGCTAAAGTAGTTGTAGCAGATACTACAAGAGTGTTAGCTGTAATATCAGTAGCAGATAGCAGACCATTAAAAGTGGATACTCCATTTAGAACTGCATTGCTTAATGTTGGAGATAGGAATGTTTTATTATTCAAATCAATGGTAGGTGCTATGTACTGCGGTGTTGGGCCGGTGAATGCTAATGTTCCACCTGATGTATAGCTACCACTAGAACCTGTTAGACCAATGTCACCCTTTGGACCTTGTATACCTTGTGGACCAGCATCACCCTTTGGACCAGGTACTGGTATGTATCTAGTAATATTATTTATAACTGGAGTTGTTGTTCCGTTAACGTAGACAGTGGTAGTGCTTACTTGAGTGATGTATTTTATTATTTCGGTTGGAGTAGTGGTTGCTTTAGTATTATTTGAATATAGATTTATAGATGAATTCTTTCCACACTTCCATTCTGATTCTGAAGTAAGGAAGTATGAAATACCACAATATACTTTTATTGATATTGTACTTAGTAGAGACTTTGCTTCTGGGTTAGATTGCGCTAAAGTAGATTCGTTTAGAAGAGAGTAAGATGCAACGTTCTTTAATGTCTCAGATTTTGATGGAAGTATATTAGATGTTAAGAGTAGAGAAGATGCTGCAACTGCGAGTATAGAGAGGAGGACTGGAGTTTGAGAGAGCTTGGAAAATTTAGTATTAAAATAATTTGAAAGATTTGATACTGTTTTATTTTTATTATGTAATGGTTCAACAACTAAATTATCATTAACATTCTCAACATTATTATTTTCTACATTAGGTATAACTTCCCTTATTTTAATTTCCTCAAATGTTTCAACATTAGCATCACTGTCAATTTTGACATGGCTACCTAAAGAATCATCCACCACTTTCTGTGTATTAAAAATAGCATTATCAGAAATTGATCTGCTAGTAGACTGATCAGATACATCCTTTACACCAGGAATCTTGTTAGTTCGTCTTTTGGGATTCTTAAATATATCAGATCCATTTTTCTCATATGCTTTAAGCCACTTATATACTGTTTTTCTCGAAACCTTTAACTCTTCCGCAACAACAGTTACAGTCTTTACTTTAGATATAATCTCATTAAGTTTTTTCTCTCTTTTTGGCATTTATAATTGATGAACTAACTAAACAAAATTTGTTACCTTTACTGTTACCCTTACTGTTACCTTTATCGCTAAAAAACCATTTTTATTCATAGGTATATTATACATCAAGGAAAACACTAAAATGGGAAATATTTTTGCCACTGAACAAGAGTCATCACTGAGAAACACTTGAAAAAATACCAAACAATAAAAACAGAACTCAACATTAGAAAACTCTAGAAATAACGACTTACCACTCGGTACAAATGAGCAAATATACGAAATACTAAAGCATCTCTTAATACAGAAGTATGAAAATGACTGAGTGAATTCAATATATTCTATACCGGTAACCTAAATTAAACTATCGTAATTTTCTTATGATTTAGTATTTGAATATATTTCTGTGCAAATTTAATACTGACATATTTCAAACGTACATCTGCATAAACATTAACAATTAGTTAGGAAAAACAAATAGTTAATATTCACTATCTTAGAGGTCTTGAAACCCGTAACAAAGCACTCAAATCATTCGTATCTAGAATATGACTAATAATCTATTTAGTAAATTGAAGTTGCTGAATATTTTTTTTATGGTTTAGTTTAATTTACAAAATACTAAATTAGTGTATAATTTTTTCCCAGACATAATATTAAAACTGTGGATAAGTCTAAAAAATTGTCTACATTTTTTAAAAATATATCAGCATTTAATTTTTATAAATTTATACTAACATGTTGCAAGCATTTATGATTTAATTTTGATATACTTTATTTTATATGAATATATTAATTGTAACTGCTCACCCCTCTCCTTTAGGTGATACTCACACTATCGCAAAAACATACGCTGACGCCATGTTGGCTAAAAATAACTCAGTTCAAATAATTGACTTGTACGCAGATGAGTACAAAGTTGAACCTCTTAAATTTACTAACATAAGAGAATTTGTTCCGTCAAAAGTACAACTTAAATTTCAAGAGCAAATTACTTGGGCAAATGAGATTGTTGTTGTTCATCCAATTTGGTGGGGTGTTCCACCATCAATAATGAAAAGTTGGGCAGAGCTTACATTTTGGCCTCGAGTTGCATATAGATATTTACCAACTGGAAAGGTAGAGAAAATGCTGGTTGGTAAAACAGCAAAAATATTTGCCACCTGTGGTGGACCATCTTGGTATTACTATTTTATTTTTATGCCCCTACGTTCTTTTTGGGAGATTTGTTTGTTCGGCTTTTCTGGAATTGATGTTACTGACGTGAAAATTTGTGGGAATCTTGATAAATGGAAGGATGAGAAACGTGCAAATCACTTGCAAAATTTTTTAAAGAAAATTAAAAATAGTTAAAATATTACAAAATAAAAACAGTACTAATTATAGTACTGTTTTTATATGTAAGGAAACTATGCACTTTTAAGATATGACAACATTGTGTCTGCATCACTAACTAAAAATGGATCTGTCTCGCAGTTATCTGAAAACCCCTCTTCTACAAACATTTTTTTAATAATTCCATCCTCTACATACATAGAGTATCTCCATGAACGGTCACCAAAACCTAAATTATTCTTCTTTACTAACATTCCCATCCCTTTTGTGAAATCTCCATTACCATCTGGTAACATAAATATTTTTTCAAGTCCCAAATTCTTCTTCCATTGATACATTACAAATGCATCATTTACAGAAAGACAAATCACTTCATCTACACCTAACCCCTTAAATTCATCGTACATTGACTCGTATATAGGAGCGTGTGTTGTAGAGCAAGTTGGGGTAAATGCACCAGGTAAGCCAAATAATACTACTTTTTTTCCTTTAAAAATATCATTTGTTGTCACATCCTTCCAACTAAAAGGATTTTCTCCCCCTACACTATCATCACGAACTCGAGTTTTGAATGTAACTTGTGGAACTGGGTTATTTTCTGTTATATGTGTCATAAAAATACTTTAAAAATTGTTTAATTTTGAACTAATATTTAATTAGTATACTAACTTACTATATATTAATACCTATAAATTTGCAAAAAAAGTGACCCTTTTGTGAGGTCACTTTTTTTATCTATCAATAATTTACTTTTAATATCTAGATGTACGTGACTCTCTAGCTTTTGGGACAAAAGTTATAGCGTGTCCAAGTTTCTTAGCCCTTCCTGTTCTTCCAATACGGTGAATATATGTCTCGTAATTATTTGGAATATCATAGTTAACAACTAGTGAAATATCTGATATATCTAGACCACGTGCAGCAACATCGGTTGCAATAACAACCTGTACTTTACCAGCCTCAAGTGCTTTTACAGCACGCTCTCTTTCTCTGTTGTGCATATCACCATGCAATGCGAGTGCCTTGAATCCACGTTTGTTAAGTTCTTCTGCTAAACCATCAACATGGCGCTTCATTTCACGGAAAATAAGAACTTTAGAATACTCTGGCTTAATGAGAATTTCATGCAGAGCTTCAACCTTCTCCGCGTCTGTATTTACTCTCACGACGTCTTGCATAACTGATGAAGCTGTATCTCTTGCTTTAACTGAAACAGTTATTGGGTCCTTCAAAAAATCACTACATAGTCTTTTAATTTCTGGAGAAAAAGTAGCAGAAAAGAATAGTCCTTGTTTTTCTTTTGGCATTGCACCTAGAATTGAACGCATATCGTCGATGAAACCCATATCAAGCATTCGGTCAGCTTCATCTAATACAATACTATCGAAGAACTCCATATTAATTTTTCGACGTTCTATAAGATCCATAACACGACCAGGCGTACCAATAACAGCATTTACACCAAGTTCTAATTCTTTTATCTGACGCATTATCGGAGCCCCTCCAACACACGACACAGAGAAAAGTTTCATACCTTTTGTAAATGCTACGAACTCTGCCTCTACTTGTTGAGCTAGTTCACGAGTAGGGGTAAGTATCATCATTTTATGATCTTTATCTGCAACCAGTTTATTAATTAACGGAATAAGAAATGCAGCAGTCTTACCTGTTCCTGTAGAAGCAATACCAATTACATCTCCACCTTTAAGTACTACAGGAATTGATTGATCCTGAATTGGCGATGGTGTAATAAGACCCTTTGCGGTTAGATTAGCAGAAAGAACTTCATTAATACCAAAATCTGTGAACGCATGTTTTGCATCATAGTGGTCAGTCTCTGTAACTCCAGCTTCTTTGTTAATAAAAAGCTTTTCATCAATAAAATCCTTTTTAAAACTTCTTTTTGCATTGAAGGCGCGAGGTGCCCCGAAAGAAGATCCTCCTCTATATCCTCCTCGAGATGGACCACGAGAGGAATATCCTCCACGAGAAGAGCCGCTTCGAGATCCTTCACTTGATGATGAAGATCTTGATCGAGGTGCATACCCCCCTTGTCGAGGTGAAGACGAACGAGAACGTGAGTCAGAAGATGACCCACCAGTAGTAATGGTGTACATATATAATTGTATTTAAGTTAATATTTGATTATTTGCGCTCTGCTTCTTTCGTGGAAGACTCGTCTATCAGACTGATAGATTTATGGTTAGCCACAACGCGTCAAATAAAAACTGACTACACATGGATATCCATAAGGAAATAATTGTTTATATTATAGCAAATTATGGCTTTTTTGTCAACATGTTTCAAATTATTATGCTTTTATATAGATGAAAACGAAATCGTGGCGATATGTATTTGTGAGAAAAAAATAATTTGAAAGATTATTATCTGTCGCAATTTGCTCAATTATTTCTCGCTGATTAACATCAAACTCAAGAAAAAGAACCCCGTTATTACTCAAATAATTATTAATGTTAGAAAGTATAAGTTTATAGTAATGATACTCATCATTACTATTTATAGAATTTAAATTAGATTTATGTAATCTCTTTACCCCCTTCCCTCCTTCACCTTCAGTGCTAACGTACGGAGGGACTGCTGTTATTACATCGTAAAGCCCTGTAGCGCCACTCCACACATCGCCAATTATTATTTTCACCCGACTTAAGTCAAGTATATTCTTTATTAGTGATATCTCTATTTGTTTTTTAAAGATAGAATTAATTTCAATAAAATCTAGAGTACAGTTTGGTATTTTTTTTAAAAATGAAATTCCTATGCTGCCTGACCCAGAAAATAAATCAAGTACACGAATATTTTTTGACATATCATCAGTACTGTATATTTTGTACTTTTTATCCTTAATATCTTGTATAGCTTGGTACACCCAATACTCTGTCTCCTCTTTTGGTATATTAGGACGTAGAGATAAATCAATTGTAGTTCCACAAAATTGCATTTCACCTAAAATATATTCTAACGGTTCTCCTCCTGCCATTAATATAACATCATTAAAAAATTTATCTGTCTCCTCCCCTTCATACTTCTCAACTCTTAACAGTTCTACTTTTCTCTCAAATCTCATATTTTTCTGATAAAAACTTAAAAGTGTAAGTTACTTCACTTGCTTCAAATGAAGTATTTTTTTCTCCTTCTAAATTCCACTTTGACACAGCTTTAGCAACATATTTAGCAGGATTTATAAACTCACCATCCCATTTTATATCTCTCGCACAATTCTCAAATATTTTACTGATTAACGGATAGTGTGTACACCCATATATAATATGGGTTGCTCCTATCTTCTTTGCGTAATTCATGCCAGATGAAACTACTTCATATAAGTCACCGTCTGAAGCCTTTCTTTCAATTAGACCAGCTAGTGTCTTGAAAGCATATTGCCCAACTTCTACATTTTTTTCAGTAAGTACTTCTTGGTATGCGCCGCTTGATATTGTTGCTTTTGTTCCGAAAATGATAGCTTTAGATCCGTTATCAAATTTTACATATTCCTTGAATACTTTTATCATATCAACATATTTACTATTCTCTATTCCACTATCCTTCAAAATCTTATCGGTCATTGTTACTGACATACTGTTACAAGCACTTACAAAATGTGTAACCTCTTGTAACTTTAGATTAGCAATTATCTCCTTCATAAACATACATATCTCACCCATACTTCTATTACCATATGGAGCTCTAGCACAATCACCAAAATATAAAATATCGGCAGATGTTACACTTCTAATTTCTTCTAAAACTGAAAAACCGCCTACACCAGAATCAAATATCCCCAACTTAGGTTTCGTATAAATAACAGGTTCATCCATATAAATTTATACCCTTATCCGCTGGACTACTCTAGCCGTAGATTTCTCACATAAATTACTACAGAATCCTGGACCCTCTTCTGACATACACTCATCACATATTAAAAATAGCATGTTACATTCTGCATTTGCACAGTTCTGGTATTTTTCTGTTTTCTCTTTACATCTAAGGCAAGTTCCTACTATTTCTCTATCTCCACCAAAATCCATAGTTAAGCGTTCATCATACGTATAAAGTGTTCCTAAAAAATCTTTAGCTGGGTATTTTTCCATGTACGTATGAATACCTCCATCTAATTGATGGACATCCTTAAACCCTTTATGTAAAAGATATGCTGACATTTTTTCACACTTAATACCCCCGGTACACACAGTAACGATTGTCTTATCTTTCACATCTTCTAACTTATCTACTACTTCCTTTAGTTCACGTGATGCACTCATACCCAAATCTTCTGATCCCCTAAAGTGTCCGGACGCATACTCGTAAGAATTACGCATGTCAACAACTACAAAATCCTTATTTGTTCTGTACCACTCATGAAGCTCCTCTGCCTTTAAATGATTCCCTGTCTTTATTCTGGGATCGACTTCAGCAGGAAACTTTGTACCAACTATTTCTTTTCTAACTTTGATAGACAGACCTGGAAATGATACTCCTTTGCCTTCACTTCTTTTTATATGAGTATCTGAGAATCTTGCATCCTTTAGAAATTCCGTTACAAAAGCCTCTGTATCTTCGAATACCCCTTCTAGAGTATAATTTATCCCTTCTTCGGCAATAATTACCCGCCCAGTTAAATTGTACTTTTTACATAAATCCAACGAATACTCCTTTAATTCTTGTGGGTTTTTTACTGTTACATATTTATAAAATAGTAGTACTTGATATTTCATTTCCTAATTATAGCAGAAAAAATATAGAGTCAAAATTTACTTATCTATAATAATGATTGAAACTCTGTATTTAATTTATCCTTTTCAGTATCAAGTACTCTTAAAAAATGTTCTCTATCAAAATTAAGCAACCATGAGTCTCTACCAAGTGGACAATCGGTAATTTCCGTGCCCATCCATGGTAATGGCTCAAAGCCTTCGGAATCTTCTCGTGTATCAAATTCAACCTCTGCAAAAACTAGACCTGTAAAATCTCCTTTGTATCTATGTATTGATACACGTGGATTTTTTTTAGAAAGTAAATACGACTCTTGCTTTATTACTTTTGAGGCTTTTTTCCTAAGTTTTTTAAACTCACCTTCAGTTATTATTTTTCTTTCTCTAGTTCTTTCTTTGGGAGATACAGCTGTTTTTATTTCATACTCAAAAACATCTCCACGTTTTTGAATTCTTTCTTCAACGATGTCACCATGTTGAAGGAAATACCTCTCATATAACATCGGCCTACGCCCCGTAAGTCGTGGCATATCCTGTATAAGAAATTTTCTATCTATTTCGTGATACATAATGTCATTATATACCTGATTTGGGATAAAACATACTATAAAATATAGTAACTTTTAATCTATATCTTTCGCGTCTAAAACTATGACTTCACCTCTATTTAAACTTCCTTCTATCATCTTTTTTGCTAAGGCTTCTTCAACTTTTGATTGAATATTTCTTTGTATTGCCCTACCTCCATACATGATATCCTCATCACCTCCTAAAACTTTTTGTACTAAATCATCAGTAAATGTAACCTCATAACCTTGTGACATTACTCTGTGTTTTAGAGCTTCTAACATTTTATTTGCTATTAAGATTCTAGTGTCTTCTGCTAAAGGATGAAACACTACGACAGCATCAAATCTATTTATAAATTCAGGTCTAAACATTCCCTGTTCAACTATATTGTCTATTAATTTTAATTTTATGCTTTCAATCTCTTCCTTAGTACTACTAGGATTAAGTCCACTTTCTCTAATATAATCTGACCCGGCATTTGAGGTTGCGATTATTATTTGAGTTTTGGCTGATATTATTTTCCCAGCACCATTAGTAAATACTCCCTCATCCAATATTCTTAGAAATATATCCTTTACTTCTGAAGTTGACTTTTCTAATTCATCTAAAAGCATTACCCCATAAGGTCTTCCGTGTATAAGCTTTGCAATATCACCTTCATGGTTTTCATCTCCCAACAGTCTATATGATGAATTATCCATTGTATATTCATTCATATCAATTCTAGACATATGTTCTTCACTGCCAAAAAATACCTCAGCAAGTGTTTTAGCTGTTTCAGTTTTTCCAACTCCTGTTGGTCCAAGAAAGAGAAAAGAACCAATTGGCTTATTAGCACTTACTAACCCCACTCTTGATCTTCTCATTGTGCTAGCGACTACTTTAAGAGCTTCACTTTGTCCAATAACTTTTTTATGTAATGTTTCTTCAAGATGAATCAACTTTTCTTTTTCATCCAATTGTATTTCACCTGTAGATACACCAGTTATGGATTTAATTACTTTTGATACACTTTCCTCATCAATAATAATATGTTCCGCATCAGAAACACTCGTAGCAATCTTATACATTAAATCATTTGCTTCAACCAGTGGCGATTCTTCTGCAAAATACTTATTAAGTGATGTGGCAATAACATTAATTGAGTGTGATGTAAAGAATTTGCCTGTTAATCTTTCTATAGCAACAGCATGGTCTTGAATGAATGGTATTAAAAGTTTACTATTCATATCTTCAACATGAATAACTTGAAAATCTTTATCAAACAATGATTTATGTTCTTCATTTTGATAAAATTGATGATTACAAATACATACAATTGATATATTTCGATGACTTATATATCCTTCTAAAAGTTGAAAAATATCAAGTCCGTGACTCTTCCCAATTTCATATAACTTATCAAAATCATCTAAAACAAAAATAACATTTCTTGCTATTGCTGCTTCTTCAAAACAATGTTCAAACACATTAACAAGTTGATCAGCTGTTAGTCTTATCAAAAGATTGTTATCAAATTCAAATACTCGTTTATGTTCAATTTCATTATAACAATTTCCTTGATCAATCATCTGCGAAAGTGTTTTAATAATTGTGTGTCTACCTGTTCCACTATTACCCACAATGACTGCATTTGGTCCCACACCTCTTGAAAGGGCCTCCTCTAGGTCTTCAATTGCCTCTTTATGTATAATTACTTTTCCTGCATCATTTAGTCTCCTTTCCATTGACAAGTCCGAAGCATACCTACTAATATAACCAACTCTCCCATATGATAGAAACTTTGCTATTCCTCTAGTTTTACTAAGATTCTCTCGCCACCACCAAGCACTATTTCTTTTTTGGTTTTCTAAGATTCTATCCAACCAATCACAGGTGTCAAAATATATCTCTTTTTGTATTTTTCTAGCAAGTAATCTTTTTCTTAATTCTTCACTATTTTCATATAACAATTTCCACAATGATCCGAGTGTAATAGTTCCGTCATACTCTGGAACAATTTGATCTTTATTAATAACAGTATTCGATACTTCATTTATATCTTCTAAGCTAATAAGTAACCTAATTATTATAAAATTAGAGGATGGAACACTTAATAACCCTTTAACAAATCCATTTTTTTGTGAATCAATTAATGCACTTGCTGCCTCATATGTAACTGGCAATCTATTCTTATTATTACCAAAAACTCTTCTTATGCTTAAAAGTATAAAATATCTGGAATATGTGTGTAGAGAATAAAAGAATATGTATATCAAAACCATTAAAATAGTAATTAATACAAAGATAAGATTATAGGATGAAATTTCTAATAATATCTTCTTATATTCTGAATTTAAATATAAATAACTATACTCAAGTTTTGTAATAGTTATTATTGCAAATAATACTATAAATGTAGTTAGACTAAGTTTAATAATTACTTCCCTAAAATGAGGAACTACTATCTGGTTTAGATAAACTACATTCGAATACTTCTTTACAAATTTTGATAATTCACTAAATTTCATAAAAGTAAATAACTAAAAGTTATAAAATAATATAATAATGCAACAAACACTAAAGGTAAAATCAACCACAAAACAAAGATAACTGAAAACATAATTAATGTGATAATGCTAAATACTAGCCCGAGTAGAATAAGCATTGTACGAAACATCGCACCAACAACACGCAAAATAATTCCACCTATAAAAAAAGCGACTGCATCAGTAATGTCTTCACTGGTTGTGTCTGTAACTGGTGTGCTAAAAATTGGACTAAATAAACTTTTTAAAAAAAGATTAATTGAAAATAAATTAAAAAAGAAACGAACAAACTCTCTTGCTGATCGAAAAATATTCAAAAGAGCGTAAGAATAGTGCCACTTATTATAGTCAATAAAAAGGCTAAGCATGGTGTAAGTGTAGCATGGGTTATTGGGATAAGTATCCACTTTTATATTAAATAATAAATAATCAAATAGTGTTGGTCGATGGGTCCATGATATGAATTTGCTAATTCAGATTTGGTCACAAGAATCGTTTCTCGCTACCCCTATTCAAATCCCAACGAAAGTGACGCAGGTCATGATGGATTTGGCTACAAGTTTCGTTTCGTCGCCACTCAAAGAACTCGCAGCCCGCCCCTCGTGGTTTCGCTTGCTAGCGAAACATCACTGCGGCCCTTCAAATCCCAGCGCATGACACACTGGTGTCATGCTTCGACCGCGCAAAATACAAAATCCCCAAATCGAAAGATTGGGGATTTTGTATTT
>JAIPIK010000025.1 GCA_021734745.1 Candidatus Altimarinota bacterium
CGAGGTTCAAAATAAAGAACTTAGAATTCCTGATCTCCCTCAACTCTATTATACTTTTGGATGGAGCGGATTATTAAGTCAAACAAAACGGTATGTTGCCGCTGAAGATTTATACTCTCAACTTACTAAAGAACTTCAGAAACTTAAAAAATTACATTTACGACCATTTATAAGAATTGTTGCATTTAGTCATGGAGGAAATGTGGTTCTTAATTTATCTGCAGTACAAAATAGTGATCCTTTTGTAACAGAACCTCTTATTATTAATGAACTTATTTCTATAGCTACTCCTATTCAACGAGAAACAGATCATTTAGTATCTGATCCAATGTTCAAAAAGGTATATCATCTGTATTCAAAAGAAGATAATATTCAAGCACTTGATATGTTTTCTTCTCAACAATTTTTCTCAAACCGTCAATTTAAACAACGTTCTAGTTTTACTATTCCTAAAAAATTAGTTCAAGTAAGAATCCGAACAACACGCACAGTGAAATGGAAAGAAAAAGTAAAAAATAATAAGTATCCTCATGAAATTCTTACTAAAGATCGCATTCGTTTAATTCATAAAGATCCAAAACATACTGAAATGTGGAGTTTTAAATGGGGTGCTCACTGGTATCGTGAAAAATTTCCTTTAAATCCTTTTCCTCTCATGGTATTTATTCCAACCATTATACATACCTTAAACACCTATCAACCGGAACAAAGAAATCTTATTCTTGATATTGCTCAAACCGAATACGGAGCTCTTATTAAGCAACGATACTCATCATCAAAACAAGCTGTTCCTTTTTTATCAAAAAAAACGTATGACACGCTTATTGACTATGCAAAACTACAAGAACCAAAAGAATTTACTCTCAAAACTCAAGAAGAACATGTTGCTCTTGCATTACAAAAAGCTCAAAACGATCTTCTTAAAATAAGAAAATATCAACGCCCTCGTAATCGCACACTTGCTGATTATATGAAACGAATTGAACATGGTTACTTTGATACTAATACGGAAGTTAAATCAAGACGACTTGCTCAGCTGAATTTTTAAAAAAATATGTATTTTTTAAATTAACCCGGATTGTCACGCTTTGCTTTCATCCGTCACCAAAGCTATTAAGGGCACGGAACAATGACATGAGTAAGTGTATATTTTAGTATAATGACAAAAGTATACTGTTTTAAAATATAAGAAAAAATTAGAACATTTTTTAATAATCGCTATTTTTTGAATTAACCTGGATTGCCACACTTCGTTCGCAATGACGTCAGAGAATGAATGTTTTTGTGATGACAAGAACTTACAACCTACATTTAAAGATTCAATGAGAAATCACATAAATAAAAAAAGGAGTCAAAGTAAACATGTTACTTTAACTCCTAAATTAAACCTGGCAGCACCTACTTTCCCAACCCGTTACCAGGTAAGTATCATCGGCAATAGAGACTTAACTTCCGTATTCGAGATGGAAACGGGTGTGTCCCTCTATTTATCGCCACCAGAAATTTTCTGTGTCAATAATGACAAATCTTTCAAAATTTAACTACTCATCAAACTTTTATTAATGAATTCTTAAAATCATAAGAATACATTCTATTAATTTTAACAGTATAAAAAAGGAGTCAAAGTAAACATGTTACTTCAACTCCTTAAATTAAACCTGGCAGCACCTACTTTCCCAACCCGTTGCCAGGTAAGTATCATCGGCAATATAGACTTAACTTCCGTATTCGAGATGGAAACGGGTGTGTCCCTATATTTATCGCCACCAGAAATTTTCTGTGTCAATAATTGACAAATCTTTCAAAATTTTTCCTGTGAAGAAATGTTTGTGAGTGATTAAATATCTATTAATAATGTACTTCATATCCCATAATCTTACTAAAAATCTAAATACTTATTATTTCTCAATTTTTAGCGCAATTAAAACTTTCGACCTATTAGTATTGGTCAGCTGAATACCTTACGGTACTTACACACCCAACCTATCAACCTTGTAGTCTTCAAGGGGTCTTATCTATGGGGGTATCTTATCTTGAAGCGAGTTTCCCACTTAGATGCTTTCAGCGGTTATCTCTTACGAACTTGGCTACCCAGCGTTGCTTTTGGTAAACAACTGGAACACCAGGGGTTCGCTCATTCCGGTCCTCTCGTACTAGGAACAACCCTTCTCAAATACCCTGCGCCCACGAAGGATAAGGACCGAACTGTCTCGCGACGTTCTGAACCCAGCTCGCGTACCACTTTAATTGGCGAACAGCCAAACCCTTGGGACCTTCTCCAGCCCCAGGATGTGATGAGCCGACATCGAGGTGCCAAACCTCCTCGTCGATGTGGACTCTTAGAGGAGATCAGCCTGTTATCCCCGGCGTACCTTTTATCCGTTTAGCAATGGCCTTTCCATACAGAACCACTGGATCACTAAATCCTGCTTTCGCACCTGCTCGACCTGTATGTCTCGCAGTCAAGCTCCCTTCTACTTTTGCGCTCTACCGACGATTTCTATTCGTCATGAGGGAACCTTTGAACGCCTCCGTTACAATTTAGGAGGCGACCACCCCAGTCAAACTACCCACCAGACACTGTCCTTCGTCCGGATTACGGATATTCGAAGTTAGATTTTCAAACGGACAGAGACGGTATTTCAAGGTTGACTCCACAACAGCTAGCGCTATTGCTTCAAAGTCTCCCGTCTATCCTACATAAATCAATCCAAAAATCAATGTCAAGCTATAGTAAAGGTGCACGGGGTCTTTCCGTCCTTTCGCGGGTAGCGGGCATTTTCACCCGCACTACAACTTCACTGAGTATATCACCAAGACAGCGCCCAACTCGTTACGCCATTCATGCAGGTCGGAATTTACCCGACAAGGTACTTCGCTACCTTAGGACCGTTATAGTTACGGCCGCCGTTTACTGGGGCTTCAGTTCAGAGCTTCATTCCGAAGAATTAACCCTTCCCATTAACCTTCCAGCACTGGGCAGGCGTCAGACTCTATACTTCCTCTTTCGAGTTTGCAGAGCCCTGTGTTTTTGTTAAACAGTCGTTTGGGCCTCTTTGTTGAAACCTGACAGTGCTTTTTTAAATTTGCACACTGCAGGCACCCCTTATCCCGAAGTTACGGGGCCATTTTGCCGAGTTCCTTAGTGATACTTATCTCAACGCCTTAGTATTCTCAACCCGTCTACCTGTGTCGGTTTGCGGTACGATCGTGGGAAAGACTCGTTAGAGGCTTTTCTAGTCAGTGTAGGATCAGTCAAACATATCTTTTCATTAAGAATTGATATGCCCGTCACTCTTCAAGGTTAATGGGCTACGGATTTTCCTGTAGCACCCCTCTAAAAGCTTAGCTTGGCAATCCAATGTCCAAGTCAACCTGCCTTACTGCGTCACCCCATCACTCAAATGTCTTCTCACGGTACAGGAATATTTAGCCTGTTTTCCATCGCCTACTCCAATTGGCCTCGGCTTAGGTATCGACTAACCCTGAGTGGATAAACCGTTCTCACGGAAACCTTAGACTTACGGCGAACAGGAATCTCACCTGTTTTTTCGTTACTCATACCAACATGCTCACTTCTTTGAGCCGACACCTGTTCTTACGATCAGGCTTGTTTCTCTCAAAGAACGCTCCCCTACCCAAAGTAGTAAAACTACTTTGCCATAGTTTCGGTAAACTGCTTAGCCCCGTTCATTCTTCAGCGCAAAAATACTTGATCAGTGAGCTATTACGCTTTCTTTAAATGATGGCTGCTTCCAAGCCAACATCCTGACTGTCTTTGCGTTTTCACTTCTTTAATCCACTTAGCAGTTATTTTGGGACCTTAACTGATGGTCTGGGCTGTTTCCCTCTCGACCACGGAACTTATCTCCCGTAGTCTGACTCCTATGTTCTAACAGAACGGCATTCAGAGTTAGTAAGAAACCGGTAAACTTGCGTCCCCAAATTTCCAACTGTGCTTTACCACCGAACTGAATTCCATAAGGCTATACCTCAATATATTTCGGGGAGAACCAGCTATTTCCCAGTTTGATTAGCCTTTCACCCCTATCCACACCTCATCCGAGCAGTTTTTAACCTACACCGGTTCGGACCTCCATCGCATGTAACTGCGACTTCATCCTGGACATGGATAGCTCACTGGGCTTCGGGTCTATCTCCTATTACTAGTCGCCCTATTCAGACTCGCTTTCGCTACGGCTCCGTTCTTTCAAAACTTAACCTTGCAATAGAAGGATAACTCGTTGGCTCATTATGCAAAAGGTACGTGGTTGCGCGTACGTATACATCGCTTCCACCGATTGTAGATATTTGGTTTCAGTGTCTATTTCACTCCCCTTCCGGGGTTCTATTTCACCTTTCCCTCACGGTACTTGTTCACTATCGGTCATCAGGTAGTATTTAGCCTTACCCCATGGTCGGGGCAGATTCTCACGGAATTTCACGTGCTCCATGATACTCGGGTGTGTTACAGTTGCAAATCATAACTTTTCGCTTACGAGGCTGTCACTCTCTTTGGCTGTCCTTTCCAGAACAATTCAGCTAAATTATAATTTTAATCAACCAAGTCTCTGTGAAGACTTACGTAACATCCCACGACTCCATTATTAAAACGCGCACAGGCTTACAAAATAATGGTTTAGGCTGTTCCCGGTTCGCTCACCACTACTTAGGGAATCACATTCGTTTTCTTTTCCTAGTCTTACTTAGATGTTTCAGTTCAGACCGTTGACTCTTTTGCCCTATATATTCAGACAAAAGTAATAGAGGTTTGCTCTATTGGGTTTCCCCATTCGGACATCTCCGGATCAAAGCTTGATTGACAGCTCCCCGAAGCTTATGGCAGTCTTCCGCCTCCTTCATCGCCTCCTGATGCCAAGGCATCCACCAAATACCCTTTTAAATTAATTACAAATTAAGAAACTTTAAGGTATTTTCGATATTTATTCAGTAAAATTGTAGAATAATCGCTCTATTATTATTATTATAGATATTTGATTACTCACAAACATTTCAAAGATCACAAGAATTTTTATTACTTGTTGTTTTTTTTAATGCATAAAAAAGTCATTATTATTAGAGATGGTGGAGATGAGCGGATTCGAACCGCTGGCCTTCCGCGTGCAAGGCGGACGCTCTACCAACTGAGCTACATCCCCCTTTTTTTCTTTTATTCCAAAAGGGCAACTTACGACTGACACCACATTTTAAATGGTGGGCCTAAGTCGACTCGAACGACTGACCTCTCCGTTATCAGCGGAGTGCTCTAACCAACTGAGCTATAGGCCCGTCTATTTTATTTAACATATTTGGCGTCCACATGAGTGGGATAAAAAACTGGTGCACGACACACCTATATAAAACCAACGTAAAATTGGTTGAATCTATCTCCCTCGAAAGGAGGTGATCCAGCCGCAGGTTCTCCTACAGCTACCTTGTTACGACTTCACCCCAATTACCCCCCATACCTTCAGCATCCGCCTCCTTTAACAGGTTAGCTAAGATGATTTCGGGTACAGACAGTTTTCGTGGTGTGACGGGCGGTGTGTACAAGGCCCGAGAACGTATTCACCGCGCCGTTCTGATGCGCGATTACTAGCGATTTCAACTTCATGAGGTCGAATTGCAGACCTCAATCCGAACTTAGATCGGCTTTATAGGATTAGCTCCCCCTTACGGGTTTGCAACCATCTGTACCGACCATTGTAACACGTGTGTAGCCCTAGACATAAGGACCATGATGACTTGACGTCGTTCCCACCTTCCTCCTGGTTTCCCAGGCAGTCTCGCCAGAGTGCCTACCGAAGTAGTAGCAACTGACGATAGGAGTTGCGCTCGTTAGAGGACTTAACCAAACATCTCACGACACGAGCTGACGACAGCCATGCAGCACCTGTGACACTGTCCAAGTAAACTTGGAAAAGTATGTTTCCATACCGATCAATGCCATGTCAAGTCTAGGTAAGGTTTCTCGCGTAGTGTCGAATTAAACCACATGTTCCACCGCTTGTGCGGACCCCCGTCAATTTCTTTGAGTTTTAATCTTGCGATCGTACTCCCCAGGCGGATCACTTATCGCGTTAGCTACGATACTGATTCTGCAAGCAGAACCAACATCTAGTGATCATCGTTTACAGCGTGGACTACCAGGGTATCTAATCCTGTTTGCTCCCCACGCTTTCGTGTTTCAACGTCAGGAATGGACCAAGAAGCTGCCTTCGCCATCGGTGTTCCTCTCGAGATCTACGCATTTTACCGCTACTCCGAGAATTCCACTTCTCTCTTCCATCCTCAAGTCATTCAGTTTCCACTGCTGATTCCCAGTTAGGCTGGGAGATTAAACAATAGACTTAAAAAACCGTCTGCACACCCTTTACGCCCAGTTATTCCGAATAACGCTTGCACCCCTCGTATTACCGCGGCTGCTGGCACGAAGTTAGCCGGTGCTTTCTCTAGTGGTAACGTCATCTCTCGCCCATATTACTGGCGAGCCTTTCTTCCCACTTAACAGGAGTTTACAACCCTAAGGCCTTCATCCCCCACGAGGCGTCGCTGCGTCAGGCTTTCGCCCATTGCGCAATATTCCTCACTGCTGCCTCCCGTAGGAGTCTGGACCGTGTCTCAGTTCCAGTGTGACCGTTCACCCTCTCAGGCCGGTTAACCATCATCGTCTTGGTAGGCCTTTACCCCACCAACTAACTAATAGTACGCAAGCTAATCTTTCAGCGACAGCATAAAAGCCATCTTTCTCCCCGAAGGGACGTATGCAGTATTAACTTCAATTTCTCGAAGGTATCCTTCACTAAAAGGTATATTCTTACGTGTTACTCACCCGTTCGCCGCTTTACTCATCCCCGAAGGAACTTTCACGCTCGACTTGCATGTGTTAAGCACGCCTCCAGCGTTCATTCTGAGCCAGAATCAAACTCTTCATCACAAAATTGTAATTGATCGTGGATCCAATTTATTATCACACTCATATATGTGGACAAATATTTTTTAGACTTTCTTATACATTTCAAAGAACTTTTAATTTTTATCGGGTCCTTTTCAGGCCCCTTATCGCTCCCTTTTTTTCTTCCCTTCTTTTCATAAGGTAGTATCAATTATACTGTTACATAGAGAAGTGTCAAACTTTTTTTACACTTTTTATCATTTTTTTTAAAAGAACTTAATTTCAGCTTATTCTCTATGGTGTCAAAAGCGCTTACCAATAACACTATTACTAGTATAAAAATTTTTATAATTTTACCTCTTTTTTACTATAAAATATATTTAAATAGTACCAAAAAAGGTAAAAACTATCCATTCTAAAGCATTTTTTTTCTTATTTTTTTATTCTCTACTCATTATTGTTATATCTTAAAAACTCTCTTTTTTCTTAAATCTCGTTTAAAAGAAATAAACCTACTCTCATAAGTACGATAATAAGTAATAAAATGTTTTTTGTTAAAGTAAAAGCTTAGGTTATTTTGAGACACATGTTACATAATACGTTATGAACATATACCCAAGGCTTGATTAAAAAGAGAAAGAAGGTCTTTTTTAGCAGTTTCATAATCATCATTAATAATATGATACTGATAAAACTGTTCTTGTTTTTCTTGTACCATTTCAATTGATGCTTTTCGCAATCTATTTTCAATCGTTGCTTCAGAATCTTTACCCCGTTTAATAAGGCGTTCTTTTAGTATTTCTAAACTTGGGGGTTCAATCCAAATAAGGTAAGTATGAGGATAAACTGCAAAAACATCCTTAGCTCCTGATCTGTCCAGTATCGCCACAAAAGAAATTCCTTCTTGAATACGTTCTAAAAGAGATGCTGGTGATCCATAAAAATAATCATACCAGGTGCTCCATTCAAGAAAATAATTTTCATCGATCTTTTTTTTGAATTCATCAGTAGAAATAAAGTGATAATGCTCTCCATCAATTTCTCCTTCTCGAGGAGGACGTGTTGTGTAGGTAACAGCTCGTTTTATAGAATTTTTTTTACCACACTCTTCAAGTATATCTTTAACCAAACATGTTTTGCCAGAACCTGAGGGAGCAGAAACAATAAATAATTTTCCAAATCCCATCGTAACTTCCTCTCTGTTTTCCACATGCTCTTCATATATATGAAAATAGGGTAACATATTGAACACATACTGTGAAGTCTCATATTTAATTTTTTTATAAATCTATTTTTTACCTTAATTAGGTTTTTGAATTTCTTATATACTTTCTTGATTTACACAACAATTTTGCTTCTTACAAAAATACAAAAAAAGAACGATCCCGAAGATGGACCTTACAAACTCATTGATCATTTTCTATAATATCGGTATTGTAGAGAGAGGATTAAAACCTCTGACAATACTGAGGATGACAACGAACAGGAATATAATGCTTTTTGATGATTTACAAGAACAGTTAAAAAATCTTGAACCCACTCTTCACACTATAAAAACCTTTTGGGCCAATTCCAATCAAGAAGAAAAAATTAAAGAGTTAGAATTACTCGCTCAAGATCCTTCTGTGTGGCAAGATCCCCAAAAGGCGTATATTTTGAAAGACCTTCAAGCTCTTAAAAATCAAAAAGAAGTATTTGAAACTATTGTTGCTGGATTTTCTGATGGGCAAGAGATGTTGCATCTTTTTAAAGATGATGAAGCTGAACTTGAAAAACTTGCGCAAGAAATTACTGTTCTTGGAGGATCTATTCGATCTTTTAAAATACAACTTCTTTTAAACGAACCTGATGATCGTTCAAACTGTTATGTTTCAATCAATGCCGGTGCCGGTGGCACAGAATCTCAAGATTGGGCAGAAATGTTGTGCCGTATGTATATCCGTTTTTGTGAAAAAAACAGATTAGAAGCTTCTATCCTTGATCATCAAACAGGAGAAGAGGCAGGTATGAAAAGTGCAACATTGCTTATCAAAGGTAAAAATGCATACGGACTTTTTAAAAGTGAACATGGAACACATCGATTAGTACGTATTTCTCCTTACGATTCAAATAAACGCCGCCATACTTCTTTTGCGGGAGTTTTTGTAACTCCTGAAATGGAAAAAGTGGAAATTGAAATTGATCCTAAAGATCTCCGTATTGACACGTACCGTGCAAGTGGTGCTGGAGGACAACATGTTAATAAAACAGATTCTGCCGTCCGAATTACCCACCAACCAAGTGGTATTGTTGTTCAATGTCAAAATCAACGTTCTCAATTACAAAACAAAGAATCATGTATGAAAATGCTTAAAGCAAAACTTGTACAACGGCAAAAAGAAGAAGAGAATGCAAAAAGTGCGTCAGTTGAAAAAAAGAAAATTGAATGGGGTTCTCAAATAAGATCTTATGTTCTTCATCCTTACAAAATGGTAAAAGATCATCGAACAAATCATGAATCTTCTCAACCTGATCTTGTTCTTGATGGAGATCTTATTGCTTTTATTGAAGCATATTTAATTTCTTAATACTTATTTTGATAAAATTCGATGCGTTTCTGTTTTATATAATTCAACATTTGGTTGATCAAAAGGATTTACCTCCATCAAATGACCAAGATACATCATTTCCAACATTTTCATTTGCATAAGCTGTGCAACATAATATTCATTTTTTTCTGGTAACTCTAATGAACAAAAGGGGCGATTATGTTTTAAATATGCAGCTTTTGTTCCATCAACAATCGCATTCATAATAGTTGAAAATGATTTTCCTGATAAATAAGGAAGTAATGATGGTTCATTATCTGGTAAAATAATATCGGTCTTTGTTTTATGTACTGTCACAAATGTTGTGATTTTATCATGCGGGCCCCCCAAATACAATTGGGCCACAGAATGCAAGTCGATACTTCCTAATGAAACAGTGGGAGTAATTCCAGCCATTATTCTTTTTCCATGAACATCTATTTCTTTTCCGATACTTTCTCCCATTAATTGACGGTACCATTGCCCAACACCTTCAAGATCAAGTGAAAAAAGAAACAGATCACTAATTGTGTAATTATTTTTATAATGAATATGCTGAAAAAGAGCACTGAGTGCTGCAGGATTTTTCAAAATATTTTTTTGCAAACACGTACTCAATGCTTTTTGAGCCCCTTCATGAAGTTTTTCAATATTAATTCCAATCATTGCAAGGGGAAAAAGACCTACAGCAGAAAAAACCGAATAACGTCCCCCCACTAATTTTGGTATTTTCAATAATGAAAATTTTTCTTGCTCAGAAAGTTTCCATAAAACTGATCCTTCATCGGTGATTACTACTACATGTTCATGATACGTTTCTGGATATTCAGTTTTTAAAAGATGCAAAAGAACCTGAAAATTTGCAATTGTTTCTGTAGTTGTTCCCGACTTTGTAACAACTGCTATCAAAACTGCATTATGTTTTATAAATTCAGAACGCATAACATGAATAATTGTTGCAGTTTTATCTGCATCAACAGTTTGCGCAAAATAAATTTTTATGGGTGGATTACTTGCATTATAATAACGACCCAAGACAGCTTCTTGAATTGCCTTTGTTCCCAGGCTTGAACCGCCTATTCCAACAACAATAAGTACTGTTGGTTGCAATTTTTTCTTGATTTCTACAAGATTTTTCACTGTTTTTATAAGGTTTTTATCAAAAGAACAATAGAGTGAAGCGTATGGCGATTCATACTGGTTTTTAATGGATGATTCAATAATTTTTATTGTATCGCTTAAAGAGTGATCTGATGCATGTTTTTTAATTTTTCTTTCTGATATTTGTGAAATAGTAAGATGATTGAACAAAAGTTGTTGTTTCACACGTCCCCTTTTATAAAAATACTTGTAAAATCATTATCAATGCATTACCTGCATA
>JAIPIK010000007.1 GCA_021734745.1 Candidatus Altimarinota bacterium
CATTATCGCCCCTTAATCTTTCAGATTAAGGTTTCAAACAGCTTTGCTGTTTGCTCACACCTAAGGTGTGAGTGGCGCGTTCATCCCACAGGCTTACGCCATGGGGCATTCCTGCGTCCACGCAGGACACGCGAGTAAAGATGACATAAATCTTCCCATCTTACCCTCACCTCCTATTATTGACACAGTTAAGTCAATATTCTTCTTTATTATCATAATATACTTATATACTATCATTTCTTCAACAGTGTTCAAATGTACATAATGCAAAACAAAAACACCTAAAGGTGTTTTTGTTTTCATGGTGCGCCAGGCTGGACTCGGTCACAAAATCTGTTACTCACTTTGTTCGTAACAGATGATTTCGCGACCCCCATTCTCGCCCATCGTAAGTGACGCAGGTCACTTACTTCTGTGACAGACAGAATATAATAAAATCCCTGTATGATTACATATAGGGATTTTATTATATTTGTGCGCCAGGCTGGACTCGAACCAGCGGAGCCCGAAGGCGGAAGATTTACAGTCTTCTGTAATTGCCACTATACGACTGACGCATTAATTGTTTTGAAACGTTGTAAATGCTTTATGTTCTTAGGTTTTATCTCTTTAAAGAATCTAATTATCTCTTCTTTGCGAGTAATATAGACTTTATGAGACGATAACCTAGATGGTGTATATTCTAACTCAAAAAGCATCTTTCGTAAAGATAAAATAAGTGGGACAGAATAATTTGTAAATGATAGCTGCATTCCATGACGTATCTTATATACTGACCCATCTGTATCAAAGAACCCTCTAAGACAAGCTTTTTTGTAAATATCTTTAGAAAAAATCCATCCTGGAATATCAACATAGTCTTTCACCTTATTAAAAACAAGCCCTTGGTCTTGTAGCCATGAAGATACTTCAACGGAACCAAAATAAACATCGTTATATTTTGTTTCTCTTGTGCCAATTTTTGCATCTGCGTGAAAAACATTATTCATAAGACATTTAACATATTCCGCATAAGAATATTCCTTATTCCCTAAAGTAACAACGACTTGGAAGTGGGTTAAACTACCATCACCAAGGAGTATTCCGATGATTTCTGCCAATTCTTTTGATTTTTTCTTTGGTATAACGATATCAGTTCTTTTATTTAAATACTTTTTCTTTTTTTCTGGTGTAATAGGAATAGATAATCTAATTAATCTTTTATGAACTGAAGACTGCTCAATCAAAAGTAATTTTGCAATTTCTCCAATTGTTTTATTCTGGGTAACATAAAGTCTATACAATTCTTTACGTAAATTCTCTTCTTCAGTTTTTGTCCATCTACGTGCCATGAACATTAGTGTATCATACGCTTGCAATAGACCACTTGAATATCATGCTGATAATAATATAAGAGCATCTAACACTCCGTAAACAAAAAGTCACACTAATGTGACTTTTTTGTTTATTTAATAAATTAATTAAATTACTACTTTTTACTCATCACCTGCTTACGGGTCATAGGGCTTGGAATTTTCTTTGACCTTTTGGACTCTACTTCTATTTCTCCTTTCTTATTTAGTGAAACATGCGCAATGCTCCCTTTTGCAAATTTCTTTGAAAGCATAAGTGAAGCGATTTGATTAAGGATATGTGTCTGCATAAATCTCTTAATCGGCCTTGCCCCATAATGTGGGTCATATGATTTTTCTGCTATATGAGATATAGCCTCTTGTGTAACCTCAAGCACCATTTCTTTTTCTGAAAGTCTTTGTGCTAACAAAGCAATCTGAAGTGAAACAATTCTCTTTACTTCATCCTTTGAAAGAACATCGAAAATAATTGTTTCATCAAGACGGTTCAAAAACTCTGGTTTAAAGAAGTCTTTCAACGCGCCCATAACTCGCTCTTTCACTTGTACATATTCACTTCCTTCTTCATTATTAGAGAATCCAATAGTTTCCATTTTTTGAATGTACTGACTTCCAATATTAGAAGTCATGATAATAATTGTATTCTTGAAATTAACAACACGACCCTTACTATCGGTAAGCCTTCCTTCATCCAATACTTGAAGAAGTAAATTGAATACTTCTGGATGAGCCTTTTCAATTTCATCAAACAATATAACAGCATACGGACGATGACGTACAGCTTCTGTTAATTGACCTGATTCATCATAACCAACATACCCTGGGGGTGAGCCGATTAATTTACTTGTACTATGCTTTTCCATGTATTCACTCATGTCTACCTTAATGAGTGCTTTTTCATCATTGAACATAAACTCTGCAAGCGCTTTTGTAAGTTCTGTTTTTCCTACACCAGTTGGACCCAAAAACATGAATGAGCCAATCGGGCGTTGTGGGTCATTTATTCCTGCACGACTTCTGCGAACTGCTCCACTAATCTTTGCAATGGCCTCACGTTGACTGATAACTCGCTTACCCAGCTCATCTTCCATTCTGGATAACTTATCTTCCTCTTCTTCAAGCATGCGAACCACAGGAATACCAGTCCAGCGAGCGACAACCCCAGCAATATCTTCTTCTGTTACTTCTTCTTTCAAGATTCTACGTGTCTTTTGAAGTTTCTTAAGCTTTTCCAGTCTTTCCCCTAATTCTTTTGTAAGTTCTGGTATTTGGCCATAACGAATCTCAGCCACACGCGTGAGGTCTGCTCGAAGTTCTGCTTTCTCTGATTCTGCACGAAGTGATTCGAGTGACTTTTTAATCTCACCTATTTCACCAAGTGTTTTCTTTTCATTTTTCCATCTTAGCTCTAGCTCGTGAGTCTTTTCTTTTACATTTGCAATTTCCTCTTCGATTATTGCAATTCTTTTCTTTGTCCCTGTAACATTATCATCACTGTGTGCAATCAACTCCTTCGTAAGCGCTTCCTTTTCAATTTCAAGACGCATAATTCTACGATGAGCTTCATCCAATACTGGTGGTTTGTTCTCAAGAGCAATTCGAAGTGAAGAAGCAGCCTCATCAATTAAATCAATTGCCTTATCTGGAAGAAATCTTGATGTAATATACCTTGTTGAAAGATTGACTGCAGAAACTAATGCGTCATCAGTAATACGTACACCGTGGAATAGCTCATACTTTTCCTTTAGTCCACGTAAAATTGCTAGAGCATCAACCTCGTTCGGTTCTTCAACGAACACCGGCTGAAAACGTCTCGCAAGTGCAGGATCCTTCTCTATATGCTTTTGATATTCTTTCAAAGTTGTTGCTCCAATTGCTCGAAGCTCACCACGTGAAAGTGCTGGCTTGAGTAAGTTTGCAGCATCTGCTGACCCTTCTGTTGCTCCAGCTCCTACAATTGTGTGTATTTCATCAATGAAAAGAATTATACCTCCTTCTGAGCGTTCTATTTCTTTCATGATTGCCTTTAATCTTTCTTCGAACTCTCCTCTGAACTTCGTTCCAGCAATAAGCATGCCTAAATCAAGTGATACGAGTTCTTTATCCTTCAAACTTTCAGGAACATCTCCCTTTGCCATGCGGATTGCAAGACCTTCTACAACTGCAGTCTTTCCAGTTCCGGCTTCACCAATAACAATAGGATTATTCTTTGTACGACGAGAAAGAATTTGCATAAGTCGCATTATTTCTATATCACGCCCAATCACTGGATCTAATTTGTCTTGACGAGCAAGGTCTGTGAAGTTACGAGTGTACTTTGCGAGAGCTTTATTTTTCTTTGGACCTTGAGCATCTGTAATATTCTGTGAGCGAAGCTCTTCTAATATGTGATACGCTCCATCTTTATCAATACGAAAACGTGCGAGTATTTCACGAACTTGACCAGTGGATTCAAGTAAAGCTAAAAATAGATGCTCTGTCGATACGAACTCGTCACTAAATGACTGCGCAACTTTAAGTGATACTTCGAGTGTGGCTGCGAGTTCTGGAGTAAGATACATCTGATATGACTGACTCATTGTAGACGAAGCACCTGGTACTTCAATTGCATCCACAATACTATCAGTAAGATGAATTACATCTACTTCCAATTTTTCCAAAATCGCATGAACAAGTGACTCCTCTTGTGTAAGAAGTGCGCCCATAAGATGTAGTGGACTAACTTGATTCTGTCCACGTTCAATTGCGAGTTCATGTGCGCGACGGATGACCTCTTTGGCTTTGGTGGTGAAGTTGTTAAATGATGGGGGCATGGGGGTAGATGTTAGATATTAGATTTTAGACATTAGATAAATTCAAAAACAAAAACAAAATTCAAAATAATTAAATAAATTCAGACATTCGGACAGTTACAGACTTTCTATCATTACAGTATATATCCTTTATATATAAAACCAATAGATAAGTCAAATTACAATTTAAAATATTTTATTTTATTCTAAATATGTATTAATCATTGTACACCGGTTATCCACATGTTGTTATAGACACACTATTTGACAACTTGTCACTAATTATGATAATATATAAGATAGAAGTTCTGTTTTGTCTGTAGTGGTTAAAAGAGAAAGGAGTTCAAAATGTCTGAACGCGATGCAGAAGAAATGAGATTGCGTAAAATCCAACAAAAAATCAGGAGATGATGCGCGATTTTTTACGGCGACACCCTGATGGCAAGGTTCCACCTCTGAGGCCACAACAAAAAGAATAAACAACGCCCAATTAAAAACCCTCAAGTATTACTCGGGGGTTTTGTTTTACCTATTAAATAAATATAATACACGTCCTTACTTATATCCTTTCTTCCACAGTATGCCAATCAATTGAATTCATAAAAGCATTTATATAATCAATTCTTTTTACTCCATAGTCAAGCATAAAAGCATGCTCGAATACATCCATAACTAATAATGGTGTGGCTCCAGCAAGTAAACCTCCGTCATGTTCATTCACCCATACATTAAATAACTTCCCCTCCTTCTTATCATGTGCGAGTATTACCCATCCGATACCACGCATGGAAGCCATTCCAGTGAATTCCTTTTCCCAATTTTCATATGCTCCCCATGTACTTTCTATTTTTGTTCGAAGTGACCTTTCACTCAAATTAACCCCACCCTTTGTAAGATTACCAAAATAAAGTTCGTGTAATCTCATACCATTCCATTCCCAACCAAACCTACGATGAAGCTCTGCGAATTCTGGGGTTCCAATTTCTTTGTCTTTCATAAGTTCAATTAACTTATTAGTGTTGGTTACATACCCCTGATACAAAGTGAAATGATTATTGAGTAGCGCATCACTCATTCCATTTATACCGATTAAACGTGAAAAATCTTTTGCTTGATACATATATAAAGTAGTTATTTATTAATATTCTTATTACTACAGTGTAGTTTATAACCAAAGCACTAAAACACATAGGGCTGGACAAATATACATAATATGTTATAATATAAAAAGGTCCACCTACAATACTATAAAGGAGTAAATGATGGAAGTAAGTTTTCAAGATAGACCAGCACACGATGAAGCTGACAGATTTTTCTTCGAAATGTCGCGTCCGGAATTTCAAGAGGATTCTCGACCAGATCCAATCAATCACCAAACTCGAGAAAGGCCAAGTGCAGTTCCAAGCAATGGATCACATCAACAAGATCTTCCACCTAAGACAGCAAAAATAAAAAATCCTGCCGAAGGTATGGATGAAATTATTTTCTCTACGAAGGCAGCTATTAAGCACTTGATTGTTCATGCGAATGTGACCCTATCAGGATGCATAGCTCCGACAGAAAAAGATATAATATTTGTTTCGCGCGAAGGAGCAATCGGTCAAGTAATAAAGTTCCGTTACGATTTTGTTGGAGGAGATAGAGTTTTCATTGAAGTTGCCCCGAGTCTTGAAACTAATAGTGCGGAAATAAGGATTCACGATGATTCAATCTTTGATGAAAAGATTTCATCTTGGTGGTTAAGACATTTAAATATAGTCTAACCATAAACAAAGGCCGCAATTGCGGCTTTTATTTTTTAAAATCTTTTTATATTAATTAGCAAACTTGATAGAAATATTTTTTATAGATAACACTAATCTAGTTATATCCCCTTTTGTTGTACTCCTCCCTAATGTAATTCTTATATTTTCATTTGCTTCTACACCGCCAACTCCGAGCGCTTTTATAACATAACTTCCATCATCAACTTGTGATGAGCATGCGCTCTTGTGTGATACTGCGAATCCTTCAGTATCTAAACGTATAATCATTTCTTCACTTGATATACCTGGAATTCTACAATTAATATTGTTTGGTAATCGAAACTCGTTACGTAAAAACTTTCGACTATCGTATTCATCCCACGCTCCGTAAAATTTTATTCCTATAATTACTTTTTGTAATTCATCTTTACAATAATCACGAAGTTCTCTTAATCTTTCTCCCTCTTTTTCTTTTAATTCCTTAGCTTCTGTTAATGCAATACCAAAAGAATATGCAAGAGCGACGGACTCTGTCCCACTTCGTAATCCCCTTTCTTGTCCCCCTCCATTTATTACAGGCTCAATTATTATTCCCTCTCTTTTATATAAAAGAGCTATACCTTTTGGACCGTATACTTTACTACTGTTAACTGTCACTAGGTGTGCTCGCAAGCGCACTGCGTCTAGATTACAATAATTTCCAGCCTGACAAGCATCAACATGAAAATATGGATAAGATGTGTGAGTGCGACCGTTTTCCTTTTTCCATTCTTCCAACATCCGTCCAATTTCTTTTACTGGTTGTAATGTTCCTATTTCATTGTTCGCATACATCACACTTACTAATATCGTATCTTCTGTTATTGCTTCACGAATATCATTAACTTTTACAATTCCATTTTCATATACAGGTAAATATGTCACAGTAATTTTTCCCTCTCTTTCTAATTTTTGTATTGGTTCGAGAACTGCTGGATGTTCTATAGTTGATGTAATGATGTGGGGAATATAGTTATTCGTTCTTCGTTCTTCGTTCTTCGTTGCACCCAAATACGTTCCAATAACCGCAAGGTTACATGACTCTGTTCCAGAACCGACAAAATATATTTCATATGAATGAGCATTTAATACTGTTGCACACATTACTCGCGCCTTATCTAAAAGTAATCCAGCTTCAACACCTTCTTTATGAATACCTGATGGGTTTCCAAATATTGAAAGTGACTCGAGGAGCGCGGCCTTCGGCCGCGCTCCAGTCGGTGTCGTCCCTGCATTATCCAAATACACTCGTCGTTTCTGTGAGCTAGTACCTTGTTTAAAAATTTTCTTCAAAAAATTATTCATATATCTATACTACATCAAATTGACAGCTTTTAGCTAGTGGTTTATAGCAAATAGCTTTATACAAAATACAAATGAAAAATCCCCCGAACCGAAGTTCGGGGGATTGCCGACTAGTCACAAAGTGACGACACGGATTATACCACAAAAAAAGAAAGGAATCCCCGCCCAAGTCGGAATGGCGGCGCAAGCGACTCAATCTGGCGACATTTCTACCGCCGGATAACCGCTTCGCCGAATGCCTTGGCCGACCAGTCCTTACGGACCCGGTAGTCAGCTCATATCGTGGCAAGAAAATTGACACGGGCGGGGAAACTTTTGAAACGGTTGATAGACGTAGAGGAAACCATCCTCAATGGTAGCCAGCATTGTGCTGACCTACGATGCGGCGGCGATTGCGGGCCCCGTTGTCGATGCGACAGATATTATCTTGTCACAACGGCAATGTCGAGGCGATGCGCGCCGGCCTGGCCGAGTTACGGTGTGGGTTTCTTGTCGCGTTTGGTAATGCCGATGCCGATGCCGATGAGGGCGAGAATGCCGATGCCGATGATTTTACTCATATTGGTCGTTTTGACCTTGGGTTGAGTTGTCTTCATTTCGTATACACTTCCTCTCTTTTGATTGAATGAACAGCGAAGGTAACCATTGTTACAGTTACAAAATACAGTATAGCAAATATGCGGGATTTGTCAACCCCTTCACAAATAATTCTAAAAATACTACTAAACAAAAGAAATAGCGTCAAAAGATTACTCTCTTTTGACGCTATTTAGGAATTGATTCAGTTTCAAATTAATGATGTGGTGACTGTTTGACCATATTCGAAGTCCTCGCTTGCTGCATAAATGCATGACGTGCACTCCCTGGACTGATGTGGTCAATCTTTGGAGTCGGACTTGGAGTTGGGGGATTCTTTGCAGGAATTTGCCCTGCAGTTATTCCGTTTGTATTATTTTTCATCTGGAAACTCCTTTTTATTGAAACGCAGAAAGAACATCTAAAAATTACACGAGCCCAAACTCTAACAAAATAAATAACTACTGTCAAAATAACTATTTATCTACAACTAAATTAAAATGAGTCATGTTACACTATCCACTACAATAACCATAATTAAATGTCTTCACGAATTATATCTTTAGTATCAGAAAATCCTAACCTACCACTTGGTCTTGCTCTTATTCTTGTGATTATTTATGTTGTACATCTTCATAAAAAAATTCATAACTTAACTCGTGGTCAATCAGGTGAGTCACTTGAAAATATTATAAAAACATGTGTTGATGGTGTAGCAGAAATAGAAAAAAGAAATGAGCTAATCTCAAAACATGCAATATCATTAGATACACGCGTATCTCACGCACTCCGTAATGCACAAACAATAAGATACAAAGCATTCGAAACAAATGGGTCAAGTCAAAGTTTTTCAATTGCACTATTAAACGAAAAAGGTAATGGTGTTGTAATTACATCACTACATGCACACAATCACACTAGTACACATGCAAAACCAGTGGAAAAATATTCAAGCACACATGAATTAACAGAAGAAGAGCTGGCAGTAATTGAGGAAGCGAGGGCTGCACACAAAATAAAATAATTTTTTATACTTTTGGTCTACTGTTTTATAATATCTAAAAGTGTTCCATCTATATGATTATTTACAAAATCGTGATATGATTGTAATTACATTATGTCAAAAACCTCTACAGTAAAAGGAGTTTCTCGTCAGCCAGTGATTGCTGTTCTTGGTCATGTCGATCACGGCAAGTCTTCCCTTCTCGATTTTATTCGCAAATCAAACATTGTCGATGGTGAAGCTGGAGGAATTACACAGCGTATTTCTGCATATGAAGTACAACACAAGCTATCGGATGGAACAATAAAACCAATTACATTCTTGGATACTCCTGGACATGCTGCTTTTCAAAACATGCGTGAACGTGGTGTGGAAATCGCTGACATTGCAATTCTGATTGTTTCTGCTGAAGATGGTGTAAAAGCTCAAACAGTAGAAGCGTGGAAGACTATAGATGCTCACAAACTACCTTATGTTGTTGCAATTAACAAAATCGACAAGCCGGGTGCTGATATACAAAAAACAAAAAACTCTCTTGTTGAAAATGGAATATATATTGAAGGTTATGGTGGAGAAGTTCCTTGTGTAGAGATTTCTGCAAAAGCTGGAACTGGCGTTGATTCATTACTTGAGACATTACTTTTACTTGTTGACATGAATGAGTTAACTGCAAATCTTTCAACTGACGCTACGGGATATGTGCTTGAGAGTTTTGTTGACCAGAAACGTGGAGTATCAGCAACTTTGATAATTAAAGATGGCACACTCGCAACTTCTGGTGCAATAGTAGCAGGAACTTCTTTTTCTCCGATTCGTATTGTAGAAGACTTCATTGGCCGTCCAATCAAGTCTCCTCATGCCGGACAACCAATAAAAGTTACAGGTTTTGATGATATCCCTGCTTCTGGTTCAATTTTCGTATCTTCAAGTGATAAAAAAATGATGGAACAACTCCAGTCAGAGACAAAATTAAATACTGTCAAAACAGTATTAGACCCTCGTTTGTATCGTAATGCAAAAGTTGTAATCCCTGTTGTTATAAAAGCTGACTCATTAGGAACATTAGATGCTGTGAAGAGTGAACTCAAAAAAAGTGAAACTGATGATATTAAAATTAAAATTATTGCAGAGGGTGTTGGGACTATTTCTGAAGGGGATATCATGTTAGCTTCTTCTGACGAAAAAACAATAATTATTGGCTTTGCGGTGAAGATGGAGGGAAAAGCTCGTGACCAAGCTGATAGATTCAATATTAAACCTGAACTGTTTGATATTATTTATAAACTCTCAGAATGGTTCACCTCAATTGTTGAAAGCCGTCTCCCTTATGAAGAAAATGAAGTTGTTTTGGGTACAATAAAAATTCTTAGAACTTTCAGCTCACAAAAAGATAAGCATGTTATCGGTGGACGTGTTGAGACAGGAAAAATAATAAATAATTCTGTGGTGAAGATTATTCGTCGAGGATTAGAACTTGGCCGTGGTCGTATAGTAGAGTTGCAAGCTCAAAAACTTAAGACTGATGTTGTTAATGAAGGTAATGAGTGTGGACTTATGGTTGAAAGTAAATTTGAAATTATACAAAACGACATTCTTGAAAATATTCAAGTTGAAAAAACACGTGCCTAGTTTTTAAGTATTTGAATTATCTAAAATCTAACATCTACCTCTATGAACATAACCAAAGAACCAACAAAACGTCAGGTACAACTAGGTCTTGAGATACGCTCAATTGCTCAAGATTTCTTTCAACGTGAATCTTCTGGTGCCTCATTAATTACCGTTACTCGCACAGAAGTTTCATCTGATATGAAGCATGGCACTATTTTTATAACAGTATTACCAGAAGAGAAAGAAGCTGCTGCGCTCGACTTTGCAAAACGAATGAGAAGTGAACTTCGCCACAAAGTTATGAAGCGTCTTCCTGTAAAAGTTATACCATTTTTTGAAGTAGAAATAGATTACGGAGAAAAGAATCGTCTTCACATTGATTCACTTTTACGTAAAGACAAGCTTGAGAATGATAAATACCAACAGATGTTAGCAGAAAAAGCTGGTGAAGTTGCTGATAATTAGGAACTAGAGATTAGATTTTAGATACTAGATTTTGGACAAATACTAGAGAATACGAGCGAAACCTTCGGTTTCGCTCGTATTTTTTTACATAATATATTGATTAAATACCCGATATTATAAGAATTTAGTCAAGCTTGACAAATTACCTAATTAGTGTATACTGTATACAGCACTCATTTGTTAATCGAGGACCTCCTCGTAAAACAAACTGGGTATATCTGAAGTACATTGAACATAAAACACAGGAGAAACACCATGAGCATGATTCCGCGCGTAGTTAACTTTGGCGAAGGCAAATGCGAAAAGACCGTGACTGTCCTCGACAACGAGGACTTCAAGGACAATCCGAAGGCCTTCTCACTGGTTCGCACCGTTACCTGGAAGGATGGCGCTTGGGTCTGGGTGAAAGAAAACTACCCTGACAACAGCCGTGGCCAGTTCTACCAGGATCAAGCCGGCAAGGGCTATATCCTTATCGTGACGAAGAGCGAAATCACCGACGTCTACGAAATCGCCAAGCTGGACAAGTACGTCATGGTCAACCTGACCAAAAATGGCCCGAAGTATGACGGCCGTGGTCGTACTCCGCAGGAGCAAATCTCGCTCAAGCAATCCATCGCAACGGATCTCGGCATGCACTACAAACTGACCCCTTCCGAAGAAGCGATGCAACAAGTCATTCGCAACGAGGAGCGTCAGAGACGTCTCGAAGCGAAGGCAGAAGTAGATGCTCAGCGTCAAGCCGAGCGTGATGCCCAAAAGGCAGAACGCAACCGCATCAAGGCACTGCTTCTCGCACGTCCGCGTCTCAAGGGCTATGCCGGTCCCACCGCCAAGTACTTCAACGGTACACCAGTAGTTGGCGACGAATGGCAAAAACTTGAAGCCGGCATGTACTGCGTCGAAGTCGAGTCGTATGACGACGAAAACAAGACACACGGTACCATCATCGGTTGTTTCATCATCAAGAAGGAAGGTACCCTGAAGTCGAAGAAAGACGAGGACACTTTCTCTTTCAGTCAGACGGGTGCCGTGAAGATGGTCGCCAAATCCATCGGAGAACTCAACTACAAGGATTCCGATGATGACTTCGCACAGGCGTTCGTCTATCGCAACATGGAAGCTGTTCAAGCTCTCCAGAAGGCCGGCCTGAATAGCGGCCGCATCGTTGCTGTCCCGACTACCGAGCAGGGATATTTCCAGCTCGTGAAGGTGACGGCCAAGGCCCTCACCGACGTCAACAAGGTCAAAGGCGTATTCATCGCCGACTGATAGATCGTGTGCAATGCACGATCACAAAGCCCTACCGTAAGGTGGGGCTTTTTCTTTTGTATTTTTTGTGCCCGGGAAAGGACTCGGTCATCTCATCTCGTTTTATGAGTACATAAAACAGGAGACTCCTCGACCCCTATTCAAGTCCTTACGAAAACCAGGCAGTTGGCTTTCTTTCCGGGTAAAAAATAAATCAACCAAAGCTCTCGCTTTGGTTTCATTATTTTGTGCCCGGGAAAGGACTTGAACCTTCATGAGTTGCCTCGCTTGCTCCTAAGGCAAGTGCGTCTACCAATTTCGCCACCCGGGCATATTATTTTTTAATTTAACAAATTGCTTGTGTATTATACATAAAAATATGTTAGATTGCTACTATGAATATTCAAATAATTTTTGAAGATAAAAACATAATTATAATCAATAAACCTTCTGGTCTTGTTGTCCATCCTTTCGACTACTCTACAGAATATACTCTTGTTGATTTTTTGCATGAAAAATATCCAGAAATTTTTACTATTGAAAATAGTGTCACACTCCAAGATAAAAGAAACATTCCCCTTGGCGGTATCGTTCATAAATTAGACAGAGACACTTCAGGTGTTATGGTTATTGCAAAGAATCAAGAAGTTTTTGATGAGTTAAAATCGCAATTTAGAAATCATATAACTAAAAAAAATTATATTTCATTGGTCGAAGGAATAATAGGAAGTGACAATTTTGTAATAGATGCACCGCTTGGTCGTGGCAAGAAAGAGTATAAGCAATCTACAAATCCAATTAATCCTCGTGGTGAATTACGTGACGCAGTAACTGATGTAGAAGTGCTAAAACGAATGGAAAAAACTACATTAGTAAAACTCTCCCCTAAAACAGGACGAACTCATCAACTACGTGCACACATGTCGTCAATTGGTCATCCGATTGTTGGTGATAAAGCATATGGAAGTAAAATTGATTCTGAGAGAATTATGTTACATGCAGAAAGTCTGGAGTTTAGCATTGAAGGAAAGGAGTATAGTTTTAAGGTGGAAGTACCAGAGGGGTTTGATACGTTCAAATAGGGATCGGTCACAAGGTCTAATTCTGTGTTCAACTGATATACAAATTCAGAACATTTTATTGGAAAAAGGTATAAAATATAGTGAGTATGTTAAACAAGAAACCGCCTAAGCAATTTCTTGCTTGGCGGACTAACCGACTGTTTTAGTCGTTGGAATATTTTTTGCCTCGTCTTGGTAGATGGAAGACCACCTGACCTTTAGGCATGGGTTCAATTGCTACCCATCCACCGGCAGAAATCGTGAAAGCAAGTCTCAACAACTCAAAACCCACTTTCGGGTCATCCGTTGCATAGCGAACATCACCACCAGAATTTTCTACACAAGGGTCAATGCCTAGTTCTGCTTTGATGAGCCTCTTGCCAGCTTCAGCTGTGAAGATACCTTCACGAAGATCTTCTTGACGTTCGGTTGTGAAATCAAATGCTACTTCATATTTGCCATGTGACATGGTGCATACCCTCCCATTTATTGCTCAGATTTTACTGAGAATATGATAAATACTACTATATATTTTCAAAATGTAAAGTAATGGCTGCTATCATCTATATTTTGTACACTCGATGGAGAAATAAAAAAAACTTAAGGAGGTTTTTCAAAACTCATTTTTTAAATTTCACCGTAGGGATCGGTCACAAATCTGCCTCCCTTCGTTCGAAGCAGATTCGCGACCCCTATTCGATCCCTACCCGAAAGCCAAGCAGTTGGATTTCTTGGGGACACAGAAATTTAAAATCACGAAACATACTGTTTCGCGATTTTAAATTTCTGTGTCCCCAGTAGGGATCGAACCTACGACCTGCGGATTAAGAGTCCGATGCTCTACCAGCTGAGCTATAGGGACATTGACACATTAAGGACACTATACCATAACATTAATAATTTTTCTAGAGTGTTAATAAAAAATATGATAGTATATATATACTTTTTAATGTATAAAAGTAATAAGACGCGGTGGCGAAGTGGTTTAACGCTTCGGTTTGCAAAACCGACATTCGTGGGTTCAAATCCCACCCGCGTCTCCAGTTATAAAATAACTGACGGGAAAATTTCCGTGTTTTATTAAATAAATATGCCCGGGTGATGGAATGGTAGACATAAAGGACTTAAAATCCTTGGTTGGAAACGACGTGCGGGTTCGAGTCCCGCCCTGGGCACAAATTTAAAAATCTGACGAAAGTCAGTTTTTTAATTTGTGACCAGGGAGAAAGTAAACCGATTGGCTTTCATCGGGACGAGAATACGGGTTCGCAAAACTACTTCGAGCGAAGCGAGTTAGTTTTGTGACCAAGTCCCGCTACCTAGCTTCAAATCTGCTGATTCGCCTGGTCACAAAATAATAAATTACTCATTCTGTAATCAGAGTGATAATTATTATATTGAATTATTTAATAAAAAAGTGTGGTCATAGACCACACTCTTGTTATTTAACTAATTCAATTTGTTATAACTGATTACCATCTCCTCTACCGAGAAGAATATTATTTGTACCACTGCCATGAACAATATATGACATAACTGCTGGATTAATCCCAATAAGAGATGCATACATCGCATACAACTCAATGTCTGAAGATTCGGGAAAGTTTTTCTTAAGATGTAAAAGTGTTGTTTGCATGCTCCCCTCCCTAGCAAGGACATCAAACTGTCGCATTGTTTCTGAGTTAACTTCAATAACTTTTGTAGTAAATACTTTTACTTTTAATCCGTAAAACTGATTTTCACCAAAGACTTCTTGGACAAAACCGGAGATATCCAAGTTTTGAAAGCTAAGCAGTGAGTCTCTTTTGTTAGCATTTATATACCTACCGATTGACATCATTGATAATCCAAGAACTTGCTCCTGCGCACCCTCTTGTGAGATTTTAGCAAGAAGTTGAACATTCTCTGGAATAGCTTTCCCTGTTGCGAACACCATCATCAAGTGACCTTCTTTTGTTCGATTTTGGGCTGCAACTGTAAAAGAAAAATGTTGAATTGAGACCCTCTTCCAAATACTCCAAATTGGCCAAGGAATAAAAAGAAAGTTGCTTTCATTCCACACTTCACCATTTTGTGACCCAATAAATAATTGTATTCCTTGTTCGTTTGGTAATATTGGTGATATATAACACATTCGCCCATAAAAACCAAAAGCAATGACCGCTAATGATTTTGCAAAAAGGTTTTTATCAATCTCAAAAAATAAAAGTTGAAATGACCCTTCGCCAGAGAACGTGTTATATGTAATCAATGAAAAAATGAAACAAAAAATAAGGACAACAATATGTGACAACCCAGCAGATAATCTCATGATTATTTCTCCTAAAGAACATAGTTAGCTACCGGCATACTACTACAAACAAACCCTTCAAACAAGTGCCAAGCTGGTTGGTAATAACCAATAAAATGTAACCCTATAAATTGGTTGCATTTTATAAAACTTAACAGTAGTATAGTTGAAGATTGTCCATTTATTTAAGGAGTTGACACCATGAGTTTCTTTAAAAATTTAGGTGACGAACTTGGTACTGCAACAGGTAAAGGAATAAGCGTTTTTATTTCAGCCTTTTGGAAGGTGACGTGTGTGTATCTGTCCTATCTCTGTAAAATAGAGAGGGTCCCTGGTGAGCACATAATGCATACAAATTCCTTCCGAATTGCAAATTGGTCTTTAATAATAGCCATACTATTTGTACCAGGACTTGTTACTTGTTCATTTCGTCCAGCCGATATAGTTAACAATAAAATACTAAACCCAGGAGGTGTATATCTTAAAATCAATCTATCAGATAGACCTCCTTCATTTTTCCCAAATAGTGAAAGTTTCAGAATTGATAATGCGGAGAACATTCAACATTACAGAAACTTCGACAATATGAGATTGTTCTCATATCATCAACGTCAAAGTGAAAACTTTCCCACAATTATTGTAGATGGGAAACTGTGCGCTGTAGTACCAGCTGGCCGAAAAATAGGTTTTAAATCATTGTCTCCTCCAGTATATGCAGCTAATATGAAAAATGAAGTTGTTTACTTCATTAAAATGAGTGAGCTTAGTTTTCTACGAAAGCAAACTGCTCTATATTATTATTTAATGGACTACATGGATGGTTTACAAAGGACCTCCAACCCTTGGAAAGATATGGTAAACGAGTGGAGCAAAGTGGAAACTGGTGGACATAAAATAATTGCAACGGCTTTAGATAAAAAAGATATACCAGATGGTGTTCTAGGTGGCATGGTATGCTTCTAAAAATGTGGTCATCACAAATTCAAAGACGGCTACGAATAAAAAAATTCGTCAGTCGTCTTTTTTATTTTAGTTTTTACTGATAATAATTATATTTTGTATTATTACCAACAACTAATTACTACAAACCATCAAATATCCTTGATATACTTCTCACATGAGTCTCCCTCTTTCTATAATCAAGCAAGAAGATTATACTTCTAATCCACTACTCGCGAGACTACTTGAACTTCATGACATCCCAAAACAAATTTACATAAAAGGTGAACTCCCGAAAATTACGATAGATGAATATGGCAGAGCAACACCTAGAATACTTACAGTAATTGGTTCAAGAAAATATACCAACTATGGAAAGAACGCCTTAGAAAAATTAATTAATTCACTCGCTGGTGAAGATATTATTATTCTATCTGGATTAGCATACGGCATTGATATTTTGTCCCACAATTCTGCATTAAAAAACAATCTAATTACAATTGCAGTTCCTGGTAGTGGATTAGATGAAAAATCAATATACCCTAAATCTCACTTAAACATTGCAAAGGAAATAATAGATTCTGGCGGAGCTTTATTGTCAGAATTATCTCCAGAAACAGGTCCAGCTCAGTGGACGTTCCCATCTCGTAATCGCATTATGGCTGCATTATCTGATGCAGTGCTTGTTGTTGAAGCTGAGATGAAGTCTGGTACCTTAATAACCGCACGCCAAGCTCTTGAACTCGGTCGTGATATTGGTGCAGTACCAGGAGATATTTTCTCCCCTACTTCTATTGGAACTAACTCACTTATTAGTGATGGTGCTTATATTGTAGCGAATGAAGATGATTTATATTCATTGCTTCATCTTTCAAAAAATGAGACCAAGAAGGTGGCGGAAATATTTAACGATGAAGAAAAAATAATCATGGACATTTTGCTAGAGCCAACTGAAAAAGATACTCTTCTAATCAAAAGTAATTTACCTTTAGAGAAGTTTCTTTCTGCTTTTTCATCACTTGAAATTAGTGGCCAAATAGAAGAAACATTTGGTGAAGTTAGACGTTTAGTGTAGAGTATAAATAATAAAGATTTTAGATTTTAGATAATCCCACAACATAAACTAAATAAGCGTGTATACTATGGATTATATCTAACATCTAATCTCTAACACCTGTCACCATGAAACTCCTAATTGTAGAAAGTCCTTCAAAGGCAAAAACAATATCGAAATATCTAGGCAAAACTTATGAAGTGCGTGCTTCAGTTGGACATGTCAGAGATCTTCCTAAAAGTAATAAAAAGGCTGTTGATATTGAAGGTGGTTTCATTCCACATTACGAAGTTAGTGTTGGAAAAGAAAAAGTTATAGCTGATATCAAAGCTCTAGCAAAAAAATCAAACGAGGTAATACTGGCAACTGACCCCGACCGTGAAGGAGAAGCTATTGCTTGGCATATACAAGAAGCTTGTAGTCTAAAAGGTGCGAAACGTGTTGCATTCCACGAAATCACTGAAGAAGCGATAAAAGAGGCATTGAAACATCCTCGTGATATAGACATGAATCTTAAAGAAGCTCAGGAAGCTCGTCGTGTTCTTGATAGATTGGTGGGGTATGACTTATCTGGTGTTATTTGGAAGAAGGTTCGCTATGGATTATCTGCTGGACGAGTTCAGTCCCCTGCACTTCGCATCATAATGGAAAGAGAGCGTGAGATACGTGCTTTTATTCCTGTTACGTATTATGTAATTGCTGGAGAATTCCAGACCATTGGTCGTATGCAAGAAAGTAAAACTTACACTTTAATTCTTGAATGCGAAACACAACCAAATGATAAAAAAGAGGCTGATAGAATTGTAAAAGATGGTAAAAATTCTTCATGGGAAGTTATTAATATAGAAAGTACTGAAGTATCTCGTTCTCCAAAGGCACCTTTCACTACTTCTACACTTCAACAGGCTGCATCATCAAGGCTTGGATATGCTCCATCTCGTACTATGGGTATTGCACAGAAGCTTTATGAGAAAGGTCTCATCACATATATGCGTACAGATAGCACGACATTAGGCGCTCAAGCTGTCGCAGAAATAAAAACTACTATAGAAAAAAATTATGGTCCTGAACTTTTAGAGTTACGTCAGTACAAAACAAAATCCAAAAATGCTCAAGAGGCCCATGAAGCAATAAGACCAACACACGCTAGTGCAAGAAGTGGCGGGACAACTGATGACGAGAAGCGTCTATATTCATTAATATGGGAACGTACAGTTGCGAGTCAAATGAAGGATGCAAAACTAAGACGCAGTAAAGTTACAGCGAATATTCCAACAAAGAGTATTCCTAACTTTTCTGTAACTGGTTCTGTTCTTATATTTCCTGGATGGCTTACAGTTTCAGAAAGTTCACGCGGAGATGATGTTATTTTACCTGACCTAAAAATTGGCGATGAACTTAATTTAAAGACTTTACAATCAACAGAAAAAGCAACCGAACCACCAAATCGTTATTCTGAAGCTGGTTTAATTAAGGAATTGGAGAAGCGTGGTATTGGACGTCCTTCAACATATGCGTCTACACTTTCAACTATTGAAGCACGAGGATATGTTGATAAGGTAAACAAAACTTTATTTCCAACTGACACTGGAGAAGTTGTTATTTCATTTCTAGAGGAACATTTTCCACATTATATTGGTGATACTTTTACTGCAGAGATGGAGGACAAGTTAGACTTAATTGCAGACGGTAAGGCGACATACTTGAAAACTCTTAAAGATTTTTACGGACCATTCACCAAAGATGTGAAAGCAAAAGATAAGTTAGAGAAAGCTACCAATATGGGAGATGCTCCGGAAGGAATGCAGTGTCCACTTTGCGATGCGAACATGGTTATCAAGCTTGCAAAAAATGGAAAGTTTTATTCTTGTATACGTTACCCTGATTGTATGGGCGCGAGAAAAATAGATGGTGAGGTAATGGAAGGTCCAAAAAAACTTGGTAAGAAATGTCCAAAATGTGAGAAAGGTGAACTCATGGAGCGTGAAGGAAAGTACGGAAGATTTATTGCTTGTGATAATTATCCAAAGTGTAAATATATTGAACAAGATGAAGAGATGCGCAAAGCCAATTCGACTGGTGTTCACTGTAATAAGTGTAAAGATGGATATTTAGAAGAAAGAAAAGGAAGATTCGGAATTTTCTTTTCATGTTCAAATTATCCAGATTGTAAACATATTATAAAAACTCGTCCGACTGGTAATCGCTGTACTTGGAAAAAAGATGACGGCACAGAATGTGGCGAACTTATGATGACTGGAACAAAGACAATTCCAGATAGATGTTCTGATAAAACGTGTCCTATGCATAATCCTCACAAACTCGACAAGTAGTTGCTGGTTACTAGGTGGTGGTTTATAGTTTGAAATACAAGACAAACTACAAATTTCCTTATTTTATAATACTTTTTCCACTATTGACTTTTTATAAAATAAGTGCTATAATTAATAAGACTCTAAAACTTGTTCATTTACTAAAGGAAATATTGTGGAAAAAATCTTTGCTTTCTTTGGCAAATCCCTCGTTGCCATCATTCTTCTGACTATGTTGACCATTGTTACGAACGCAACAATGGTTCCTGCAGTCATCGAAATCGCCAACCAGCTGAACTATGTCAACTGGCAAAGCTATCATCAGTTATTTCACATAGTGATGAAATACACCATCTGGGGAATCTTTTGTCTATACGCTGTCGCTCTGGTATTCAAAACACCCAAGAGCAAACAGGTGTCGGTCGAGGAAGAATCCACCGGCTGAACACCCTCCCAAACCAACATCACAAGGTAGCTACCCAGCTACCTTGTTTTCTTTTTATTGACATTTTCTCTAAAAAAAACTAGTATTACTTGAGCTCATTAAAACGAAAGGAAGTTCTATGTCTGTCCTAAAACAAGACGAGGATTCAACAGTTTTCACATCTCAAGAATTGATTGCCTATCGAAAATCTCTTTGTTTAACCCAGAAACAATTTGCTGGAAAATTTGAGATACCTTTGAGCACTTTACGAAAATGGGAACAAGGGTTATCTATTCCAAGTATTTCACTAGCAAAATTACAACTAATCAATTCAATAATTGATTGGAAAAACAATGAGGCAAAAATTGCTACTGCTATAGCAAAAGAAAAAAAGAATGCTAAACATAAAGTCAAACTAAATAAAAACTCTCCCCTTCGTTACAAAAATGGAGAAACTCAAGGACAATGTTGGGAAAGAATTGCAAAAATTGGTAGAGAAATAATTCAAAAAAAGAGAACCTCGAGATATTCAATAAAACGACTGGCTTTCATTGTTCAAGAATTACCATCTGATTTTGACAGAGATGACAGTTGTGGTATTTTTATTGAAACAAAAAAATATTTGCGCACATTAAACGATGAGATGAGGAGAGTGTTTGCTCTTACTTATCTAGCTCACAACGATTTTGAACGTCGATGTAATTGGTTCCTTTCAAAAACATAAAGAAGGTTGAGTATGCCCGACACCGCAAGGTATTGGGCATTTTTCTTCCCATCTCTTCTATTTTTTGGTATTGTTAAATCTATGACACCGTATATGACTAATGATATCCCAGATACAAATCCTAATCGGATTTTTGCGCTTTTACCTGATATTACTGAACATGACAAAGACCTAATTACTCGTGCATGTCATTTTGCAGAAAAGGCTCACGAAGGTCAACTTCGTAATTCAGGTGAACCATATTATAATCACGTATTTGCAACTGGTATAAATTTGGCAACTCTTAGAATGGACGCAGAAACAATTGCTGCTGGTATTATGCATGATGTGTTAGAAGATACAAAAGTTACTGCTGAAGAAATGGATAAAGAGTTTGGAGGAACTATTGTTTGTCTAGTCCAAGGAGTAACAAAACTTGGAAAACTGAAGTATTCTGGAACAGAACGTCATGTGGAATCTCTTAGAAAGTTCTTCGTAGCAATGGCTGATGATATTCGTGTGGTTGTTATAAAACTTTGTGACAGACTGCATAACATACAAACTCTTCAATATGTTCCAAAAGAAAAACAGCGTCGTATAGCATTGGAAACTCTTGAAATTCATGCCCGCCTCGCTAACAGACTTGGTATGGGTCGTTTAAAGGCACAACTAGAAGACGCAGCTTTTCCTTATGTATATCCAGAAGAATATAAAAAAACTATTGAACTTTTCGAAAGTGTTAGACCTATTTCAGATGGACAGTTAGAAAAAGTTGTTCATACCCTAGAAGAAGAATTGGTAATTTTTGATGTTGAAATACGTCAAATAGACTATCGGGTGAAGCACCTTTACAGTCTCTGGCAAAAACTTAAAAGATATAAAATGGATGTATCAAAAGTTCACGACATAGTTGCACTTCGTATTATTGTTCCAAATGTTGGAGACTGTTATCAAGCTCTTGGTGTGATTCATGGATTATATCGGCCTGTACCATCTCGTTTCAAAGACTACATTGCTGTTCCTAAACCAAATGGTTATAAATCTCTTCACACAACTATCTTTTCTGGAGATGGAAGCACTCTTGAAATACAAATACGTACAAAGGAAATGCACATAGAAGCAGAGTATGGTATTGCCTCTCACTTGTCATACAAAGAGCTTGGTAAGAGTGGTAGCAAAGAAGAAGTCATCAAAAAAACTGGTTGGACAAAGGAACTACTTGAGTGGCAAAAAGGAGAAGAACATCATCAAGATTTTATGAAGAACCTTAAGAGTGATTTTTTTGAAAATCGTGTATTCGTGTTTACCCCTAAAGGTGATGTTATTGACCTACCTGAAGGTTCTACCCCTATTGATTTTTCATACGCCGTTCATTCTGATGTTGGAGACCACACTGCAGGTGCAAAAGTAAATGGAAAATTAGTGCCGTTAGATACCGTGTTACAAAATAAAGACATAGTTGAAATTGATATCAAAGAGAATTCATCACCAAGACGTAAATGGTTAGACATGTCCAAAACAACAATGGCGAAGAGACATATACGAGCTTATATCAAAGAACATGGTGGAGCGTTAGATAAATTCTTAACTCGATAACTATTTTGTAGTTCATAATAAAGTTATTTTTCTTTTTACATTTTTATTTTTTAGACACAGGTATTTTCTTTACTAAGAAAATCCTTCACTCTCGTCTACCCGGCTCCGAGAGGTCTAAAAAATATAAATGTTGAATATGTTAAAAATACAAGCTCAAGCGAAACCTTCGGTTTCGCTTAAATAAATCTTTTCCTTGACTTTCTATTCCAAAAGATAGAGAATGACCCCTGAAAGGCTCGAGCTTTCTATATCTTCTGGTGTCAGAAGATGAAATGTCCTTTGTTATCGGTCGAGCGATATAGGAGAAATCATGAACGCTAAACTGAAACGATTCAAAACCTTGCATAACATCCTGATTACGGTTTACATCTTGGTATTTATATCTTCTTTTTACTCCTTAGCAGAAATACAAAACCAGCGAATCATTCCTGCTCTCATGTTTCTACTTGGTGTGTTCATCATCTCAGAAATAAGTTCAAGGGAAATTGTTTCCAAGTTTTTGGAGGAACTTGGAAAGGAACAAGAACCTCGTCGAATTCGAGTAAGGGTTCACGGATTCAAAGGAGACGAGGAACTTCTTGGTGGTGCCGCCTACATGGCAACGTTCTTAATAACAAGAAACGGAGAATTCATCCCAACAGATGATTTTGAACTTAGAAAAATTGATGGGTATAAAGCCCAACAACTACTAGGTTCACCTGTATGGAACCAGATCGTTGGCAACAAGAAAAGTATCGCAATGTGCGGAAGGGTCTATACCACAGAACAAAAATAATTGACTCGCGTTCGCCAACAAGGCAACCACTTCGGTTGCCTTGTTTTCTATTCTCTAAATCGTGAACTTGTTAATGTTATAGAGGTCTTCGTTCTGTTCATCTTTCTTCACTTCATCAATAGATCTATCATCGAGTGCTTCATTCGTTTGTTCATATATTGTTTGCTCTGTACTTACTTCTTCTTGTTCAACAATGTCTTGTTCAATTGCTTCACTACCCGTCTGAGTATCTTCTACTGGAGACAACGGAACACTATCAACCTCTTCTACAATTTGAATCTCTGGAGTGATACCATCTTCTTTCAAATGAGTGAACTCAGTAATTGGCTCTATATATCTCTCAGTATTAGGAACTGCTTGAAGTGTCGCTATATCTTCGTCTTTTAATGTATCGAACATTCCTTTATGAGTTTTCTCTTCTCCTGCTTTACGGATAGCAATAGAAAGTGCCAGCAATTCCTCGTGAGAAAAATAATCAATCCAAATACGACCACCTCTCTCTCTTGGTTCTATTTGTACACGTGTACCAAGTGTTTCTGCGAGTTGTTCTTCCATACCAACTACTTCAGGTGTCATGAACAAATCCTTTTTACGAACTTTTTCAAATGCAATACGACGAGCAATTTGCTCTGCTTCACGTACAGTCATTTTTCTAACCATCATTTCTTTAAACAATGTCATTTGCTCCTGAGGTCTATCGATGAGCATAAGAAGAGGTCTAGTGTGACCTTCACTAATCTGACGCTTGGAAATTGCATCTAATATATCTTGTGGAAGCATTAGTATACGAACAGTGTTAGAAACATATTCACGACTCTTTCCCATTTTTCGTCCAACTTCAGCCCATGTAAGTTTGAATTCATCTGCAAGACGTTGAAATGACTGAGCACGCTCAACAGAATTAAGGTCTTCACGTTGAAGATTTTCAATTATTGCTAGCTCTAATTTTGCTCTACTGTCATCCCCTGTACGTACCACTACTGGCACTTGAGTTAGACGTGCTAATTTTGATGCGCGTAAACGTCGTTCTCCTGCAATCAATTCATATTCTACTTTTATTCCACCATCATCGAGTACTGTTTCTTGGCGAGAAACAACAAGTGGTTGAAGAACTCCGTACTGACGAATACTATCCGATAACTCTTTTAATCTATCCTCATCGAATTCACGTCGTGGTTGATACGGGTTAGGTATTATTTTTTCTATTTCTATCCAAAAAATTGAGTTTTCTGTTTTTCCCATACTGTTTAATGTGATAAGTATATCACGATATATATTATAAAAAGAAAATCACCAAGTAATAAATTATACTTGGTGACACATTTGTTCAAAACAGTTTTTTCATTAACTCTGAAACCATGTCTTAATAATTTTTTTTGGACAGAAATATGACGAGTGTTCGCAACCCCTCATTTACCACCTTACTCTTTGCCTCAGAAATAATTCTTTGTGCATCATCATTTCCCAATGGCCTCCCCTCTGCAATGACAGTTCCACCTTCTGCAATGGTTATTATTACCCCTTCAACTCTCTGCGTAACTTGCATTGTTGCCTCCTATATTAATGGTTTTAATTAATTAGCTTTTATTATGACAGAACTACGTTACAGATTTATACTACTACCTAAATAAGAAAAGTCAATAATTACGTGTATATAACAATCGAGGAGAACCACTTAATGAATTAAATATGTTAAACTTTATTAGTATATAACTTGATTAATTTTACAAATTTTTCGACGATAATCTATAAGCATAATAAACATGGAATCATCAATTACAAAAATAGCAGTTAACTCCCTTATTGTTTTAGCAATATTACTTGTTGGTGCTAGCATAGTTCCAACTTTAATGAAAGAAAATGGTAGTATGCCAGATACCAATCAAAATATAACTGACATCGAAACTACTACAAGTTCAACTACAGATGTAGTTGATATTCCAGTAAATACTTCAACGTCCACGTCAGCATCTACTACAGTAGTGAAAAAATTAACAGATGAAACTTGGACTTGGGTAAAAACTGACGGAGAGAATGATATAGTAGTCACTCCAAAAAATATTTCAGCATTTACAATAACACTTAATGCAACAGGTACAATTAATGGAACAACTGACTGTAATAATTTCTTCGGAACCTACAAACTCGAGACAAACGAATTAACTTTTGGACCATTGGGCGCTACCAAAATGTTTTGTGAAAATTCACAAGAAAATGACTTTATGAATATTTTGCAAAAGGTTACTGAGTACTCTATTAGTGAAGATAATAATCTTATTCTAAAGTCAGCATCTGGGACGATGATGTTTAGGTAGAAAAAAACAGTTATTATAATTCAATAATAACTGTTTTTAAAAACGAGGGGTGGCCAAAAAAATATCTTTGCCGCCAAAACTTTTTTTCATGTCTTTGAGTGTAGCAAAATGAATATCACCACCTGCACCGTATATTGAAACATACAGTCCGTAGCCAACGTAGATGGCTGCATGCTTAAAGACTTGCTTTGATGTGTCCAAAAGGAACAATACGTCACCGACTTTCGGCCAGAACCTTTGTTTTTTTAATTCCCAGTACTCCATCAAATACTTTTTCTTATGATTCTCAATTTTATAGTATTCACAGACAAATAAGTAACAATCATATTCCTTGTCGCGTACAACATGCTGTGAACAAAGAAAATTAATAACGACTCTCTTTATTTCTGGGGTAATATTTAGATTTACTAGGAGCATCCATATGTTTGTACATATTTCAATACAACTAGAATCCTGGAAACCAAAATAGTCACAAAGATCATATTCTTCTTCGTCTTTTATTACGAAAGTTCTGAATGCTGTTAGAATTATTACATTTTCTGATGGACCGGTAATTTTTTGTGAACTCACAAATAGTTTGTGCATACTGAATCATCCTTTCATATTTAGGTCTAAGTAAAACACTACAGTACTAACATATTTGAGTCAAATTTAGTGCCGGAGGAGGTCCAAGACATGAATTTGCTAATTCAAGACTCGACTACAGTTTCTATTCCTCACTCTGCTCGTCATAGTAGAAACCGCAGTCCCTATTCTCGTCTCCGCAAGCAAAGTAGTTTGTTTGCTTCCTCATGAAACACAGTGACTACAAAAATACCCAGAAAGATTTCTGGATATTTTTGTGGTCATGTGCCGGAGGAGAGACTCGAACTCTCACACCTTGCGATACACGATTTTGAGTCGTGCGCGTCTACCATTCCGCCACTCCGGCATATATTTTCATTTTAACACTATACAACTTCTTGCAAACAAATTAAATAAAGTATGTCTTTTGCGGAATGGAACCATTCTATCCTTCGCTTGCTAGCTACGGAAGTCTGCGTCGCTCTTCGCTCCTTGAGCCACTCCGGCATATATTTTAATTTTTTACTTTGTACTTATAAATTATTACATAAGTATTCTCTATCTGCACGGAATGGGACCATTCTCTGGTCGTACGTCTGCTGACTCCCAACATCTTCGCTTACAGGAAGCGAATTTGCTAATTCGTCCACGCTTCTCATTCAGTAGAATGACCTACTGGGTCGAACCACTCCGGCAATTTTAATTCTTCTTAGAATTAAAAGGATTATACCATAGATTTACATATAGTTTTACTTTTTCTATATGTATGCTATTATGTAAATTCAGTTTGTTCTTTTAAACCGTATCACTTGTACGAGGGATATATAAATGGCAATGGACGCAAGGCTTACGCCTGGAACTACAGTTCGAGTGAAGGACTCCAACTTCAAATGCCCAAACAAGCGCAGTAAAATTGTAGGCAGGACAGGATTTGATGAAAGACATCTACAAGATGGAAGAATCCAGGTAATTGCAGTACACGATGATGGGCAGATCCACGTCGCCCACCCTGATGCCATCGGATCAATGCAAAGGCCCACCAAAATTCACAGCAAGTTCTTTGAGCCAGCTACACCAGCCGAAGTTCACCCAAGTTAAAAACTACTTCAACTAAACAGCAAACAGCCTCCTTGAGGCTGTTTTTCATTTTCTAAAAATTATATTCACTTACATAATCAATGATATCATCTGATTCGGCCATTTTGACATTTGCAGTTGTATCAACAAGATAAGGCATTGTACGAGCCCCATAATCTTGTAGCTCTTTTAGATAATCGAGGTTCTCAATATTTCTTTCCTCATACGTCAAACTCTTCTCTAGAAATACTCTTTTTACTTTTTCACAATAACTGCAACCATTTTTTGTATATAAAATTAACATACTCTAGTTAGATAATAGTAATACATGTTAGTATAGTCCATACGATGAACAAAGAAAATAGCATCATAGTGGTTGCTGGCCCTACCGCAAGTGGTAAAAGTGATTTTGCTGTGGAATTAGCTGTGAAAAATAATGGGGAAATTATAAGTGCGGACTCTCGTCAAATATACAAAGGACTGGATATTTGTACAGGGAAAATTACAAAAGAAGAAACGAATGGCGTCCCTCACTATATGCTTGATATTTGTTCAATTGGTGATGAATTCTCAGTATCAGAATACAAAAAACTTGCTTTACCAATACTAGAAGACATATTTGCTCGTGGTAAAACCCCTATCATTTGTGGTGGCACAGGACAATATATTGATGCACTTATTTTTAATCAAGACATACCAAAAGTTGAGCCGAATAAAAGTCTACGTGAAAAGTTAGAGAAGAAATCAACAGATGAACTATATAATGAACTCATACTGAAAGATTTACGTCGTGGAGAACAAATTGATAAGAATAACCGTGTAAGACTAATTCGCGCTCTAGAAATTATTGAATCACTTGGTAAAGTTCCTAAACAAAATAGTCCTTCACTATTATATACAACAAAAATATACCTCATGTCCCCCACTCGTGAAGTGTTAAAAAAGAGAATTGCAAAAAGATTAGAAAGCCGTCTAAAAATTGGAATGATTAATGAAGTAAAGAACAATCCATTAAATAATCACACACCTGAAATAATAAAAAGATTTGGTTTAGAATATGTAGCAATTACAAAATATCTTAATGGAGAGATAAATGAAGAGGAAATGAAACAAGAAATAATTACAAAAAGTATGCAGTACGTAAAAAGACAAGAAACTTGGAATAAAAAATATACACCAATTGCAGAGATAGTAAATACCAATCAATAAATTAACCTTTAAAAAGGTAATACTTTTTGCTATAATCTATCAATGTCTAATGAATACATCACTACTATAGGATTAGAAATACATGCTGAATTACACACCAATTCCAAAATGTGGTGTGGTTGTAAGAATGACCCATATGAGAAAAAACCAAATCAGAACATTTGTGAAGTCTGTATGGCTCACCCTGGAACACTCCCTGTCCCTAACAAAGAAGCTATCAGAAAAGTTATAACAGTCGGATGTGCAACAGGAAGTAGGATTGCTGATTTTACGGAATTTGACCGCAAGAATTATTTTTACCCAGATATTCCTAAAGGATATCAACTGTCACAATATCTACTTCCTATTGTTTCAGGTGGTTCTGTAAATGGTATAGAACTTACCCGTATTCACCTTGAAGAAGATACTGCAAAATCATCACATGATAATGGAATGACTCTTGTTGACTACAATCGTGCTGGTGTGCCACTTATGGAATTAGTAACAGAACCAGTTATTCATACAGCAAAAGAAGCGGGTGCATTTGCACGTGAACTACAACGTATATTACGTTATGTTGGTGCAAGTGAAGCCAATTTGGACTTAGGTCAAATGCGTGTGGAGGCAAATATTTCTGTTTCAAAAGACCCGAAAAAGTTCGGAACGAAAGTGGAAGTAAAAAATCTTAATTCATTCGCTGCAGTTGAAGGGGCAATCGATTACGAAGTAGCAAGACATATTGCACTTATTGAAGAAGGTGGTGCAGTTGTTCAGGAAACTCGTGGGTGGGACGAGAATAAGTTGGAAACTTTTAGTCAAAGAAAAAAAGAGAACGCGCATGATTATAGATATTTTCCAGATCCAGATTTACCGAAATTGTATCTTCATAGATTATTTGATATTGAATCTATTAAAAAATCATTACCAATGTTGCCAGAAGCTCGTCGGACGCAACTTACTAATGACTATGGTTTGAAGTCAGATGTTGTTGAAATAATAATTAGTGATCCATTAGTTGTTATATATTTTGACACAGTTGTAAATGGTAAAGATACAAAATATGCAACCCTTGCTGCAAACTACCTTGTTGCAGATATATTCGGCTTGCTTAAAAAAGAAAATATAGAAGTTATTGCTGTTAATTTTCCATCAACATCTTCATTTTCAACATTGATTGATATGATTATTGCGAACGAACTTTCTTCTCGTGGTGCAAAAGATTTACTACCTCTTATGATTGCTGATAAAAATCTAGATGTTAAAAAAACCGCGGAAGAAAAAGGAATGATACAGAAAAATGATACTGAGCTGCTGAAAAAAATTGTTGAGGAAGTAATAGCTGAAAACCCTGTACAAGTGACTGACTACAAATCTGGTAAAGAATCTATGTTCATGTTTTTCGTTGGTCAGTGCATGAAAAAATCAAAAGGAAGTGGTAACCCGGGACTATTCCAAGAAATATTAAAGGGAGAGTTAGGAAGTTAGTCGTTAGTAGTTAAATACGGATACATAAAATGCAGTTCGCTTCGCGAACTGCATTTCCCTAACGAAAAACTTTCCTAATTTCCTAACGTTTTAATCAAGCTATCTCCGAACGCTTTTACTGTGTCATCTTCATACAACGAAAGAGTAATTATATTTTTTGTTTTGGACGCTTTTTCAAGTTCTTTTACTTTTTCTTTTATTTCATCTTTTGAGATTGTGTCTACTTTTGAAAGCACTATTACTTCCTCTCGTTTCAAAAGTTCTTTATCATACTTTCCTAGTTCTTCACGAATAGTTGTATAAACTTTTCCAACCTCTTCATTCTCAGCAGATACTAAGTGTACTAGCACTCGTGTACGTGTAATATGACGAAGGAATTTATGACCCAATCCTTTACCGTCACTTGCCCCTTCAATTAATCCAGGAATATCCGCAAGTACATAATTAAAATATACCCCAAGGTTAGGCTCAAGTGTTGTGAATGGATAATCCCCTATCTTAGCCCCAGCACGAGTTAATGAGTTAAGGAGTGATGACTTGCCCGCATTCGGTAGGCCTATTAATCCAACATCAGCGATGAGTTTAAGTTCAATATCAAAAGTTGCGAATTCTCCAGGTTCACCTTTAGTAAACTCTTCAGGAGTCTGGTTGGTTGCGGACTTAAAATTCTCATTACCTAGACCCCCTTTACCACCACGAAGAATAATAAAATCTCCTTCTTCTACGAATTCATACTTTTTGTCATACTCGTGATTATATACAACTGAACCTAGTGGTATCTGAAGGAATAAATCTTTTGCATTACCCCCATGCATACTACGTTTTTGTCCAGATTGCCCTGCATCACCTGCCCATTCTTTTTTATGCTTATAAACATAAAGTGCTTGAATATCACGAACAACTCGGAAATATACATCACCACCTTTACCACCATCCCCTCCTGCAGGACCTCCAAAAGGTACTCCTTTTTCACGACGCCAACGGACAACACCGTCACCACCTTTACCAGCTTCAATTTTGAGAGTTACATTGTCGATTAACATAGTATATGAGTAAAATAGTTTATAAAGTTCTTAAAGTTGAAAGTAGATTCAAAATGCATCAGTATTCAACTTTTTACTTTATAAACTTTATAACTTTAAGACTAAAACTATACCATATTTAAAGGACTTTTGCAAGTCAGTATTGACTTTTTACTAATTATAGTGTATACTAGTATAGTTAATCTTTATCTGGAGAAAATCATGCTTAGTCAAGAAAATGGAAGTGTAGCAAAAGTCATTCGTGTCAAAAGTGGTGAAGGATTCAACAAAGATCTTCTGAACGACGAATCTTCTCAACCCACATGGCGAGGATTCGGCTCGATTCGTGGCGAAACCATAGATGAATTCCATGATCGAATGTTCGAGATTCCACCTCTGGAAGCCGTACTCTACGAAATGGAAGTTGCACTCGGAAGTTAATACTATCTATTAATTTCAACCGATTAACAAGACCGTCCCTGACGGTCTTTTTTGTGCTAAAAATATATTTCTTGACAAGAAAAAAATAAAGAATAGTATTAACCGTATGAAAACAATACATTACATTTTATTTGTGGTTTTGTTCCTAACAAGTGGTTTAAGCGTTGCTTTTGCACAGTATTATTACTCACCATATTCTTCATATAGCCCATATAATAATAGCAATACCTACCAAAATTATCAGAACACATCAAATGTTTATAGTTACAATAGTGGTTGTCTTGTTTATGAGTACAATACTTCAACAAGAATAACTAGACTTATGAGTTCAAATTGTAACAATGATTACTATAATAATTATTATAATAATAACTACTCTACCCAATACCAAACTTATCCATACACACACAATACTCAATATCCTAGTAATTATTTGAATTACACAACCTATCCGACAAATAATAATTACTCAAATTATTCTAACTACAATACTTACAAATATGTAGACGGTGCCTGGTATCCATCAAATTATTACAACCAGAATAATAATGGTTCATATAATAATTCTTACTATTACCCTAATTATAATAACAATTACAGTCCAACTGCATCTTGTTATTACCAAAATGGATATCAAATCTGCTATTAATATTTAATTCACCATTTCTAGAAATTTTTTTTCTGAAATTATAGTGACATTGTGTTTAGTTGCATCTTCAAACTTGCTTCCAGGATTCTCCCCCATTAAAAGATAACTTGTTTTACCAGAAACACTATTAGACACCCTTCCTCCATTTTTTTCGATTAAATCTTTTGCACCATCTCTTGAAAGTGATGGTAGAGTTCCTGTGATTACAAATGTTTTATTAAATAGTTTTCCATCTCCTTCCGTTTTTACTTCATTTGTAATTTTTAGTTGTGGTAAAAGCTGTGACAGTATTTTAGTATTAGTTACATCATTAAAATATTCGATAATAGAATCTGCAACTTTTTCTCCTACACCTTCAACATGGACTAGCTCTTCACGAGTGGCTTTTATCAATGATTCAAATGAATTAAAATGCTTAGCAATATCTTTTGCAGTTTGTTCACCAAGATGACGAATACCTAAAGAAAATAAAAATCTGTGTAATGGTACGTTGCGTGCTTTTTGTATTGAAGTAATAATATTCTCTGCTGATTTTTCTCCAAAACCTTCTAGGCCATTTATGTCAGTTTTTTTAATTTCAAATATTGATGAAAAATCATTGATTAAACCTATATCATGGAATATTTCAACTGTTCTCTCCCCTAATTCTTCAATATTCATTCCCTTTTTACTAACAAAATGCACCAAACCTTCCAAATGTTTCGCTGGGCAATTTTTATTCTTACAATATAATGCGACTGATGTAACTTTTCCACTTATTTCTTTTGATAATACTGAATTACATTCTGGGCAAACTGTTGGCATAATAAAAGCCTTTGCATTTTGAGGTCGCAACTCTTTAAAAACTCCAAATATTTCTGGTATAACATCTCCGGCTTTTCTGAGTTTTACAGTATCTCCAATTCTTACATCTAATCTTTTTATTTCGTCAGAATTATGAAGTGTGGCACGTGATACAACCGAGCCAGCAATTAATACTGGTGTTAACTCTGCAACAGGTGTGATGGCCCCTGTTCTACCAACTTGGAGTGTAATTGTACGTAAGACTGTAGCAACCTCCTCTGCGGGGAATTTATAGGCAATACCACCACGTGGTGACTTGGCAGTGTAACCAAGAGTGTCCCAAATATTTTTCTCATTTATTTTTATTACTAGACCATCGATACCATAATCCTCTTTTTCTCTTTTATTCACCCATGCATCATAAAATTTTTGAATTTCCTCCAAGGTCTTACAATGCCTCCTATCTTTATTTACCAAAAAACCAAAACTCTCTAATGCTTTTAATTCGTCCTCTTGGGTCTTGTAATCACCGCCATCTATGTCATATGCAAATATCTGTATATTTCTTCTTGCAACAACTTTTGGATCTAATTGTCTTAATGTCCCAGCAGATAAATTCCTCGTATTTGCATACAGTGCAAGACCTTGCCTTGCGCGCTCTGTGTTTATTTTTTCAAGGTCCTTTTTCTTCATCCAAGCTTCACCTATAACTGTGATTGACACTTTATCAGGTAATGACAATGGAATTACTTTTACTGTTTTTATATTCTCTGTAATATCTTCACCAACCTCACCATCACCCCGTGTAGCGGCACGAGCTAAAACTCCGTCTTTGTAAGTTAAGATGACTTTTAGTCCATCTATTTTCATCTCAGCTACATAAGTTGGTACATCCATTATGTTAGTTTTTTTTAAAATAGTTATGTTCCTATCTTCCCAATCTATTAATTCCTGCAATGAAAAAACATTATCAAAGCTCCACTGCTTTGTATGGTGTTTTATTTTTTCAAAATATGGAAGAATGTCTCCTCCGACTCTCTTTGTTGGGCTAGTTTCGCTATCAAATTCTGGATAATTTTTTTCAAGAGTTGAGAGTTCTGACATGAGGCTGTCGTACAATTCATCGGAAATTGTAGGTGTATCATGTACATGATATAACACTCTATGTTTCTCCAAAAGTAACCTTAATTCCTCTATTCTTTTCTTGGTTTCCTGCTTATTCATACCTCAAGCATATCATAAAACACGTTTAAATATAAGGATAATATTACCTATTTTAATAAAGTTGTATCTACAACCGCACGCTCTATTGCTCCCTGTCGTCCATCACATCTTGAATATCCTTGAGCAACAATCTGTCTATACGAGAAGGTTTTATTAATTGTTACTTTTGCACATCGGTATTCCCCTCCACCTAAATCCATTTTCATTTTAAAACTAGAAGATCTACCGTCTTCAACTGTTGTGTCTTCGAATTCATGCGAGAATATTGCGGCATCTACCACAAACTCGGACGTAGCTGACGATGGGTCAAATATTACTGATTGAGAACATTTTATACTATCTGTAGAGCCGAAAAGATCTGATGCTAACGGGGTATAACCAACATCTGCCCTATGTTCATTTGTATACTGAAGGACATTTTCCATATCAATCATAGGATCATCATAGTTTATACTTGTTGCATCGTTCGGAAAAATACCAACACCATTGATGTCTGCATATGTTTCATCAATTAAGATTGTACAAGCAACTGCATCATCTGCTGCATAATAAGCTAGCTGACTTTCTCTTGCCACTTGTGAAAAGTATATTTGTTTTATGAGTATAGTAGAAATACCAGTCGTTATTAGAATCATAATCGCAGCAATTAGTAAGGTATAAGGCAGTACAAAACCTTTTACTTTACTTAATTTATTTTTTACTTGGACTAAAATTTTAATCATAATTATGAATGCTTATGTAAAAAATGAGCCACCTTTATTGTACGAACAATCCCATTAGAGCGCGTATAAGTAACATACGCCGTAACTAACAAATCATCATTATATAAACCTAAATTTGGTGTACCTACTATCCCCCCTGTTTCAAAAGTAGGCAATGACTCGACAGTAACGCGACGGGTATATGTTTTTCTTGCAACACTATAGAATGCGTCTTTTAAGCGCCCCGTGTCGATACCACTACACACATAATATTCTCTCACTGCAGAATCTACAATACTAGATACTTGAGCGATATTTCTACAATCAGAGTCAGTGGGTGAGTACACAGAAGGAATGGCTGTACTGGTAGCATTTAACATGTCTATAAAATCATACGAACAACCACCTGAATCAAAACACGAAGTATTTGGATGCGTAGAAAGTCTAGTTTTGAATAATCTCCAAGCTTTTTCGCTTTCAGTTTCATTTGGTTTAGGGGGTGTGTCTGGCACATCATCTGCACAAAGATCTACTCTATTTAAACAAGATATATAAAGACTGCTATGCTGATACTGCAATAATTCCACAGCTTCCTCTGCAAGATATGTTGAGGTAATTATATCTCTAGTTTGACGGGCATATGATGACGAATTAACTGCAAGTGAAAATGGTCCCAAAATAACCATTGTAATTATTGCCAATGAAGCCAATACCTCTAGCAATGTGAAGGCTCTAACACTTTTACTCTTTGCTTGTTTTAGAAATAGTTTCATATATTTTATTTATCGAATGATCTTGCTGTTACACTAGACTGAATACTGAAACTCACTGGTGTGGTTGTTCCATTTTTACCAATCAGTATAGTTTCACCTGTTAAGTTAATAGTTATGAGCGGTTGCGCAAAATCGTGAACATCATCAACATCCTGGCCAATTTCTCCACCACTGTTGGCTCCTACAACATAAAAAATAAGAGACTTTATTTTCACATCATTTGCAGTCATTTGATATGTGGTAGTTGAACCACTAATATATTCATCTTTTAGTATTACATCCCCATATTGTGTAGTAGATGCATAATATGCGACTCTGTCTGTAGAGGTTGCAGCAGAAGCTGGTCTAAAAAATAAAACCTTACCGCCGTGACCCGCTCCTACGTTTTCATAACTACAACTCTTACGAAGATTCATATCTATTTCATCAAGCGTCTCTGCACAATGAAAACTGTAACCTTGTCTAATATCTCTTGAAATAGTCTCCATTGAGAGATTGACATTATCTAGCACTGCTTGACTTCCTTGCAACTTAACATTTATGTCCTGTGTCATATAGAGAATGCCGGCCGCCAATGTCATAAGATATGAAAAAACACCAAGCACCACTATCATTTCAACCAGAGTAAAACCTTTTGTGTGTCCATTTAAATTTAATTTAATATAAAAAATATTCATACAGATCTAATCACATGATATCATGCTAGTTGATATAATTCCTGAATGGTAGACAACCACTGACCTAACATGACCTGATTTTGGAGAATATCTAGAGTAGAGCTGCACACATGCTGCAGGATACTCTTCTGAACTAGTTCCATTAATATAAATGTGTGCGGTTTGATCAGGTCTACTAAAAGAAACTGTGAGGTTACTAATGGGTGGGGAATTAGAATTATTACATAAATAACCATAACTAGTTACAGCCGTACTACTTGCAATACATATTTTTTTTACCACAAAATCATCTTGAAATTTTAAAGTATCTGCAATTTTATCTGGAGATATTGATTCATTATAAAGACCGTCTCCGATACTTAACCCCGCAACATTCTTGATATCAACACCTGATGTATTGTCACTGAAAAGAGCAATCTGAGAAGAAGAGGCTAGACTTATAAAAACTCCATAACCTCCTATCGTTCCCCCTGTAGAATCAACAGCGCTTCCTCTAATCTGTGCCTCTCGAAAAAGTAGCGACGACGCATGTATATAATTAAGCAACCTAAGCCTAATTGTAGACTCAGGATAATTCTGAAGCAGTAAACCTGTCGCAGTAAGCATAATTGCAAGAGATACCATTAACTCTATCAAGGTAAAACCTCCCATCTTTTTTCTAAATAATCTACTAGATATCATTTATTCTATGATACCACTAAGCAAATAATGACGCGATAGAAAATATGTCAATGTCTGTGAACAACACCAAAATAAATGCAATAACTATAAAAGGTACAAATGGTATTGCTATACCTGATCTTCCTTTACCATGACCAAAATATTTAACATATATACCATAAATGGCACCTAACCAAATAGATATGAGTAACACCGCAATACCCTGGCTAACCCCGAAGAATGCACCAACACCTAAGAATAACAGTACGTCACCAAAACCAAGCCCTCTACCGCGAGTTATAAGCCATACAAGAAGGAACGGCAGTGCTACCACAACAGGACCTAGTAATATCATCCATGTACTATCTTCCATATATCTTGATATCAACATTAGAATAGTTAAGAAACCATAGAAAAATAAGAAGGATATTGGAATATAAGTATGAGCTTTATCGTATAATGCAATAATACCTAATGTTCCGAAGAGAAATGAATAGTATACAAGCCAAATAAATGATAAAAATAATGTTGCTTGACCAGATAGAATAAAATGATACAGTGCAACAAAAATTAAACCATAGACTATTTCAATGACTAATGCTGATATTCCATAGGTAGATTTACAATAGCGACATTTACCTTTCAAGAACAGATAGGAGAATACTGGAACGAGGTCAGGAATGCGAAGTGCCTCTCCGCAGGAGAGGCACTTGCTTCTTGATTTCATTATAGGAGCAACATGTAATCTAGTTGCAATAACCTGAATGAAACTTCCTATTGATGCACCAAAGATGAATGATAATATCTCAAACACACTAACTATAATATACTAATTAGCTTATTTAGGAATTATATCAAATATACAAGTATCAAGCTTTGATGTACAAACACCTAGAGCAGCTTCCTGATTTCCAGCTCCTCCAAAATCTTCACCAGCATCAGAGGCAGCAGGAAGTCCTGCACCATTTACAACCCAGTTAGTATTTACGAGTACACCATCACCTAAACCACTAGCGCATGCTGACCCAGTTGGATCATCAATAACTCCTGGTTGTGTTGTAGATGCGTAACAATCCTCATCTCCTTGTAATGATGCGTTTTGATTTTCTAATGCAACACCTAAGTGATATTGTACTCTACTAGATGACGCAGAAGTATCTGAGTATGTTACATACATGAATCTATCTCTTGATGCTGGAGCATTTAACCCTGAAGTAGCAGTAGCTAGCATATTTGCTGCAATAGCCATATATGTTGGACTAAGAGCAGTTAGTGCTGGTGGATAAATACCATTATTGTCTCCTGCATATTGTAATAGAGCTCCCTGAACCTGAGTGATATCAGAAATCTTTCTTGTATCACGACCCTTCTTAAGACCTGTTTGCACTGGACCCATAATAGCTGTAGAGAGAAGACCAATGATTGCAATAACCACTAGAAGCTCAATAAGCGTAAATCCTCTTAAACTTGTTTTTGTAGATGTGTTTGACATATTTTTTTTATTCTATCTTTTGTAGATTACTTAAGTATATACCTATACTTTTGCAAAATACAAGGCTGTATAGAAATACATGTGGATAACATAAACAATATATTAAACACTTTGACACTATTGTTTTATAATTTTAAATAAATTACTAAATATTATTTACTTTTATATTCGTCTTATTGTCTAATAAATACTGGCTTAGTCATATTTTTGTAATTATTTTTTGAATAATTAATACTAGATAACATCGTTTTACCTATATTTTTTATTACTATTTTTTGCGCCGGAGTGTATTCATTCCCTAAATGTTCATAGATAGTCACAACAAGCATACCTTGAATACCAATATCCCAAAAACCAGTCTCGGTGTCTAATTCACTACTTGCATCTAGTTCATTTATATCCAAAACTTCGAACATTTCACTCTTTTCATTTTCATGTACAATTTTAGCTGTCATGTCATTCTTTAGCAATAATATAAATTTACTGTTGCAACCAAATGACTTACTGCAAACATATACCCCAGATACACTTTCTGGACTTGGTGGAAGTGAATTTGTTGGGGTATTTCCTGAAATAACTTTTTCAATTAAATCACCACCTCCTGCTTTATTAATATAATAACTTCCACTCAATGTAAACATGAGGGCAATACCGATTATTAGGTACTTATACATAATATAAAAAATTATAGCACTATATTACAAAATAATATTAATAATAACTAAATTAAATATTAAGAAATTGAACAAAAGCTTATACTGATTGAGAATTTTAACCAATTTGTGATGACATCGAGTACATTGGGAGTAGAATAGCGGACACGAGCACACCCACACCAAGACCTAGTGAAACAATCATGGCAGGCTCAATAAGACCAATCATGGTGTCAATTGAACTATCGAGCTCACGTCTATAAAATTCTGCTAGATTTTTCAAAATATATCCAAGTTCTCCTGTTTCTTCACCAATATGAACCATTTGCACAAGAATGTTTGGCACATTCGGCTCCTCATATAAAGCTTTTGATAATGATTTACCTGTTTGTACTTTTTTTGAAATTCTATATGCGATTTCTTTATAAATTCTATTTTCAATAATTGCAGCAGTAATATCAAGCGCTTTTACAATAGGCACACCATTTGAAAGCATTGTATTCATGTTTTCGGAAAATCTTTGAAGAAATATTCTTTGTTGTAGCACTTTAAGAACAGGAACTTTTAAACTAAACTCATCAACCGCATATGCTCCATCCTCTGTTTTGGACCATTTATAAAAAATAAAAGCAGCAAATCCCATTACAGGAAATGAAACAGCATAATATTTCACAAATATATCTGATAAAAATAGAACAACCACTGTAACAGTTGGTAAAGTAGCTCCACTTTCAGCAAAAAGTGCTGTCATTTTTGGAATAACGAATGTAAGCATACCAATCATAATTGCAAAGAAAGTACCAATAACGAATGATGGGTATGTCAACGCCTTCTTGATCTTTTGTGTCATCTCATAATCACGATCAAGATAATCAGCCAAGAACATAAACACCTCATTTAACTTTCCACTTTCCTCACCCGCTTTTACCATGTTAATATAAAATACAGAGAAAATATCAGGTTTTTTAGTTAACGCTTCTGACAGAGAAATACCTCCTTCAATATCATCAGCAACACCTGTAAGTTGTTCCTGAAGAGTCTCATTTTCATTTTCTTCCGCTAGTAGTCTAAAAGCCTTTAATGCGGATACTCCAGCCTGAAAAAGTGTTGCGACTTGTCGAGAAAAAACCACGACATCCTTTGTTGTTATTTTCTTTTTAAATAACTTTAAATCTCCAAAAATGTCATCACCCTTCCCATCATCTTTTTCATTAATACTAACAACTGTTATACCTTTTTTTTGAAGCAGCAAAATAGCATTATCAAGCGACATTGCGTCAATGTCTCCCTCTATTGTTTTACCTTCAGCCCCTAATGATGTGTAATGATATAACATACTATAAAACTATATTAGTCTTTCAAACAATCCTTTTCTTCTTGCGAAAGAACTTGCAACATCTCTTGCAACTTGGCCCGTTCTAACAAGTTCCGCAAGATATCTATCTAAATCAATCATCCCTTCTTGTGAGCCAGTTTCAATTAATACATCTATTTCATGTGTACGACGTTCACGGATAAGATTAGCAACGGCGTTAGTATTGAGGAGTAATTCAAAAGCTGGAACAAGCCCGCCTGAAATAGATGGTATGAGGCGCTGAGAAAGAACCCCTAGCAAAGAAGCTGCTAACTGTTGACGTATCTGATCTTGTTGATCACCTGGAAATGTATCAATGATTCTGTCTATAGTCTGTGCTGCTGAGTTAGTGTGTAGCGTAGAAAGTACAAGGTGACCAGTTTCAGCTGCTGTAACTGCTGCGGAAATAGTATCTCTACCTCTCATTTCACCAATCATAATAACATCCGCATCTTGTCGAAATATATGAATAAGTGCAGTATTGAAGTCATTAGTATCAACACCAACTTCACGCTGTTCTATAATTGATTTCCCTACATCAAATTTAAATTCAATCGGATCTTCAATTGTTACTATATGTCTCTTAGATTCCGAGTTAATCATTTCAATCATAGCTGCAAGAGTTGTCGATTTACCTTGTCCAACTGGTCCAACAACTAAAAAGAAACCTTGTCTTTCTCGGGCAATCTGAATTACTTGTTCAGGCAGATTAAGTTCTGACATACTCTTTACTCTTGGAATAAGACGCAATGCGATAGATATAACTCCACGTTGAAATGAAGCATTACCGCGTAAACGATATTCTTTACGATGTTGATATGAAAAATCTAATTCTTGTGAGACAACAAAACTAGTCAACATTTTTTCCCCAACCATCTGACGTAAAAACCCCAGTGTATCCTCTGCTGTAAGCTCTCGCTTTCTTGTAAGCGGTATTAAGTCACGATTAATTCTAACTGTAGGAAAATTACCAACTGTTAAATGAAGATCAGACCCCGCCTCCTTCACAAGTGTCATTATTAAATCATCAAGTTCAACTTCGTAATTCATAGGGGTAGATGTTAGGTTTTAGAGATTAGTTTTTAGAAAATACAAAATTAATACGTCCTTAGATATACAACTAAGTATAACAGGCATCTATGTAAGAGCAATTGTATAACGTGGACAAGATAGTAAGAAGTATATAGTTTTTAAAGTTGAAAGTTAAATCCGAATACAAAACAACAATACTGTATTTATTTTATGTTTACTTTATGGACTTCGATTTAGCAAAATCGTGTCTTTGACATAGACACTTTATAAACTTTAAGGACTTATGTTATAACTCTGCGAGTTCAATGAATGGTATTTTACCAGCAAAACATTTCATCATCGCGTCTTCTTTAATAGTAACCATCCCGTCTTTCCTGGCTATTTTCCAAATTTCCTCCTCACCCTTACTACGAAGAATTGCTTCCTCAACTTCATCGGTAATATTTAATACTTCAAACACTGGCATACGACCCTTCATCCCCGATGGATACTGTGCATTACCTTTTGCTTCATAAAGGGGTCTCGTTAAATCCATTTTTGTCTTAAATTCATCTGGCATATCCTTAAATTGTCTCTCAACAAGCTCTTTCAGGGATGGTGTCATTTCCATAGGAAAACCACACCCTTCTGCAATTTGACGTGAAAGTCTTTGACCAAGCGCAGCAATAAGAACTGGCGCAATAAGATAATGTTCTACACCCATATCTAAAAGGCGAGTAATAACACCCACTGATGTGTTGGTGTGAATTGTAGAGAATACAAGGTGCCCAGTAAGCGCGGCTTGAATAGCAAGTCCAGCTGTTTCTCCATCTCGAATTTCTCCCACCATTATAATATCCGGATCTTGACGAAGTATAGAACGAAGTCCTGAGGCAAAAGTATACCCAATATCAGGAAAAACCTGCGATTGATTCATTCCTCCAATATTATACTCAACTGGATCTTCAAGTGAAACCACATTTTTATGGTCACGATCGAGTTCGTTTAGCATAGAATACAGCGTAGTAGTCTTTCCACTTCCAGTTGGTCCAGAAATAAGAACCATTCCATACGGCGCACCCAAAGCATTACGTATGTGTTTCATTTGAAGCTCAGAAAACCCAAGATCATTTAATTTCTTTACACCCTTAATACTATCCAAAATACGAATAACTATCTTTTCCCCATAATAGCCAGGAAATGACGACACACGATAGTCTATCTTTCTATCTCCAAATTTTGTACCAAAACGACCATCTTGAGGCTTTCTTTTTTCATCAAGCTTCATTGCACTAAGAATCTTTACACGAGCAATAACCATTGGGTGTAATTTATTAGGTAATGTTGCAATCTCTTCAAGTCGTCCGTCCATACGCACACGTATACGAACATTTAAACCAACGTGTTCTATGTGTATATCACTGCCGTTATTATCAATAGCATAACGTAAAATAACACTGAATATTTCTGGAACTGGTAGTTTAGCCAAGTTTTTATCTAGCGATGCAGTTGTATTATCTAAGTCAATATCTTCATCTGAAATCTCATCCTCTTCCTTATCTTCTTCATCTTTTGCTATATATGAAATATCCTCTTGATCAACTTGTGTTGTTACACTAACTTTGTCAGTTACAAGGGCTTCCCCTGCCTTAATACCAAAATGATTTCTATATGCATCATAAGTTATAAGATACACTTTATAAGCTTGATGACTTGCTCCAAAAAGAAAATGAAGGCTATCTAATACATTTGCATGCTCTGGGTCAACTATACCAACCAACAATACCCCGTCTTTTAATTCAAGCGGTACAGCAAGAAGTTGTTTAGATTGTACAACACTTATAAAAGACGTTAGTTCTTTATTATCTACTACATCTTTTGTATAAATTGGAAGACCGTGCAATATACTTCTTACCTCAGTAATTTCTTCACTTGTGATATGTTTCTTAATAAGAAAATCATCCACAAGAAACTCCTCATGCGCTGAGGCATCTGCATCAATTTCTTTTGCTTCAATTTCAGTTAGTTTGTTTTGACTAACGAATAGATCAAGGAGCAGCATATGGTACAAAAGGGTTATCTCGTCCCTCTGGTTTTACTGACGGAATTTCAACTGTATAATCTTTCAGATTATCGTAAAATGTTTTTTTAGTAAAAGCTAAATCTTTTTCACTTAATTTAATTTTATCTTTTACGGCGTAAAAATTAGCCACATCTTTTGTAAAAAGGGTTTTATCTACCGACCCACCTGATGACGCTTCACCTAGAATTGAACTGATAAAATAATACCCCCCACCAAATAAAACAACCAAGGCTACTACTATCATAATACTATTTTTTTGTGTAAGAATATTTTGTGGCATAATTATTTCATATAATATGTAGAGAACGATATCTTAAACTCTATATTATCCTCTTCAGTTTTTCCAGGAGAAAAGTTTACAGACTGTAAAGTAAACAACCTTCTATTATTCTCCCAGTAAGTTATTATTTTTTTAAAATTTGAATAGGTTGTATTGACAACAAATGATACTGTATACTCACCTCCTTTATCCCTTATCCCCATATCCTCAATTGGGACACCGGACTCTGCTGCAATATTAACTATTTCGCTCATTAATTTTATTTCATTAACTGAAACAGGAACCATGGTTAATATTTTTTCCCTATCTTCAGGAGCAATACTTTCATATTTAACCTTAAGGTCATTCGCTTGTTTAATAATACTAGGAATAATTTCAATCACCTTATCATGTGAATTTCGTGTATCGATTAAACCTTTAATATCTTGACCTTGTTCGAAAAAAATAGAATCCCCACCTGAATATATTGGTGAAATTACATAAATATACAATACTACTGAGGTTACTATTAATAGAATGTTAAGAAGTTTTGGTGACATAGTTTTTATTGTATTACATTTAAAGTAGAGGTAGGTACATTTTGACTACTTGTACTACTAATAGTATTAACTTCTAGTATATTTTCAGGGCTACTTGGCTCACTTGATTCTGACGATGAATTTGTCTGATCTCCTTTACGGGTAATTGTAAAAGTATCTGGATCTATCCCCCCGATTGCCACTACACCATTAACCTTAAAACTAGCAATCCCTTTCTTATCCAGTGGTCCAACTCCTGTGATTGAAATTTTTCTAAAAATTTCACCAAAATCCTCACTATTCAATATTTCAATTTGCTGATATAAAGATTCATAACTTGTTGTTTCTCCATTAAAATTTATATCATAACCATCATATTTATTACTTTTAGATAGAGTGAACTTATTATAAGTAACATCATCCTTAATACTTTCCTCAACAATAGTAAGAGCTGTACGAACAGAAGCTCGCTCATTTACAATTTTATTAATCAAAGATAAACGAGATGACAATCTTAACATTTCATCGATCCCAGGATTTTTAAAAGATGCCTGCATGGTAGCAATAGTCTCTTTCTTACTATTTATTTGAGCCTTTAATATAAGCTGATACCCAAACAACCCTGCACTTGCCAAAGATGCAACTCCAAATATAAAAAGAATTGCAAACTGAAAATAAACCGGAAAATCAGACTTATTCCTATTTCTAAAAGCAAAGGGTGAGATAGTCTCTTGTACATTTCCACCATCAACTATACTTGGTATAGTTGGTACCATAAGCGTAGGTACCCCGTTGTTTTGCTGTGGTGCTGACGGTGCGGCTACCTGTCCTTGTTCTTGTCCTGGGTTAAATGAAAATGGCATCGTGATAATTTAAGCAATTAATTTCTTCAGAGCACAACCAAGTGCTACTGCGTATGTTGGCCCGACTCTTTCTATCATTTCTGATAAAAATTCTGGAACCTTCACTCGCTCAAATGGTGTTGCGACCCTTCCTGCTATATGCACTGTCTGACTATATACATCCAGTACACCAGAAACACGGGCACCACCACCTGTTAAAATTATTCCTTCTATATGTTGATTATACTTTCTTTCATACATTAGGGATAGTCTTGCGACCTCACCAAACAGTGGATAACTAGAAAGTTGCATAATATCTTTTATGTATGGATTCGAAAAATCTCCCTTATATCCAAAAGTACGTTTTGCGTCTTCTGCCGTATCAATTGGAACAGAAAGCGCCTTTGAAAGCTGTAAAGTGCTTTCCTGTGACCCGTGACTAATAACATGCATATCAAGAACTATATTCTGATGAACAAGTGACAGCGTGGTACTTTGAGAACCAATATCAACGTAAAGCACCATTTTATGAGTATGCGGGGAAGAACTACGTACCACGCTATAACCATGGATCTCATATTCCACATTCGTAAGTCCAAGTTTTTTAACTAAACGATCGTACATGGCTAATGTCTCATTGTTCACTGCAGCGAGCACAATATTTATTAATTCATCATGTGACCCAATATTAACTGTCGTAGGCACATGCCACCAATCCATTTGTACTTCCGTTAATGGTATAGGAATATACTTTCTCGCTTCGATTGGAATCATGGTACGTAATTGGTCATCATCAACTTTGGGAACTTTTATAAGAGAGACATACGTTGCTGATGGATCAATCGCAATAACAGTATTATGTGCTGTTACTTTCGCCTCTTTAAAAAGATTATTAATTGCTTCTAGAACTTTTTCCTCACCAAGGTGTATAGCTTGCCCGACGAATATTCCTCCGTATGGGCCAAGTGGCACTTCACCATAAGTATCTAGTATTACTCTTTCTTTTTCACGACGAAGTTGCACAACTTTAATTGATGATGGACCGATATCAAGACCGATCGCCTGACCAACCTCTTCTTTCTTAAATAGTTCAAACATACATGTTTAGTATACACCGCAAACTCTAGATACTTATACTTAATAATGTGAATTACAAAAATAAAAATACAAAACTAAAATTCATGACAGGAGATAAAGTAGTGCATAACTTTACAAACTTTACAACTTATGAATTACACTTGTAATTAATGATACGCATACTAATCTCTGAGATAATATCAATAATTTTTCCTCCAATCTGTTACGGTTGTAGCAAAGAAGGATTTTCATTATGCAAGTCGTGCCTGGACCGTTCCAGAAAAACAATTGATACTCCTTACAACTGGATTGCGAGTGTATATAGCTTCAAAGAACCTATTATCAAAAAATCAATTCATGCAATTAAATATTTTCATAGACGGGATTTGATAGAGCCATTAACAAAAGAATTGGCGTGTGAAATAAATACCAGTATCAACCAAAATCAAATTAGTGAAAATTGGGTACTGATTCCTATTCCTATGCCGAGAATAAGAAAATACATCCGTGGATATAACCAAGCCGAACTTATTTCTCTTTCACTCTCAAAACAATGTTCACTACCCACTATCTCAAATACGCTAATTAGAACAAGTTCGCCGAAACGCCAAGTAACCACAAAAACTCGCGGAGAAAGACTAAAAAATCAACATAATAGTTTCAAAGTAATAAAAGACGTAACTGGTTTGAATATTGTTCTAGTTGATGATGTAACTACAACTGGTGCAACTTTAAGTGAAGCAAGAAGCGTTCTTTTAAAAGCTGGCGCAAGAAGTGTAAAAGCTGTGACAATTGCACATTAATTGACTAAAAGAGTGATGTCTTTCGACATCACTCTTTAGTCAATCCCACACACAAGTAAAAACTTTTATTCTTTACTTCCTCTAAACAAATCTTTAAAGAAATTTACAATCTTAGAATCACTAGGACGGTCTTGTAATAATCCAATTCTCATCCCAGGTCTGTTATCTTCATCATTTGAATCATTTTCTCCACCTCTTCTCATCATTAAATATCCCTTAGTAGTTGATGCTCTCAAATCTTCCATGTACTCTCTTACAGTTGACGATGCAACTCTTGGCTCACCCTTTCCACGAATAAGTTTATGGTCACCAACAATAACCTTAAATTTTGCAAGATACTCCTCATGAATGGCTTTTAATTTAGCCTCCATTTCTGTATTCAAAGCTTTTAATTCTGCATCAATCACTGGATCACCGGTTGTTGCCCTTGCAAAAGATGGCATAGATTTATATTTATCATCTTTGCCTTCTTTATCATACATAACTGAATATGTTGAAGTTCCTTTTTTCATCATTCCATTTCTTCCATTTGATTCATTATCTTCATGTGCAAAAACACTTCCGCCGGTTAAAACCAGTGACATTGCTATTATTGATATAATTTTTTTATTCATATATTATTTGATTAATTTGTAGTACATTTCACAGGAGTTGGGTATTTTACCCCCTCACTATATATAACAGATTAGATGGAGAAATGTGACAAGAGAAGTGAAAACTAATTTCTTACTAATTCATCACGAACTTCCATCCATAACTTCCCTAAATGGTTTTCTCCATCTTTGTTTGGTCCCCATCCCCAATAATTATCTCTCCATGAATCTTCAACTAATTCTTTTTGACCTGAATCAATTAGTTTCTTCATTACATATGGATGTTGTAAAACTTTTTCCTTAAGTATTTCTTTCATTATTCCTAACTTTACATCATCCCAATCACTTCGACGTTTATCTTTATTTGCATTAGCAAACTTTTGAGAATCATGAGCAGAGCGAGTATTCCTTAACTCTTCCTTAAGCTTTTCATCTTCAAATTTTTCAGAATGATATGCGTGTTCAGAAGTTGGATAAAGTTTCCCTTTCCATTCCAACATAAAAGACGAGTAGTTTGAAAAAACGTAGAACTCATGTTCGTAAAAAAAGATTTGTTTTTCTGTGTCGTTGCCGTGCATGGTTTTATTATAGCAGTTTTGGGAGGATGTTGGGGGCTACTAAATTTCTTAGATTGTATTCAAGCTGTTGAAATCGCAATCCTTTGGGCTCCTTGTAATGCAATGTTATTGCGGAGGCAGAATCTGGTCGCACTTTAGTGCTCGCGATTCTGCACTGCGCAAATTATGTTGTTTGTAGTCAAACAACTAATTTGCGGAGATTGTGGGACGAAGTTGGAACACTTTTATTAACTAAACTTGAAATATATTAACTACCTATCTTATCTTCAAGTTCTTTGATATCTGTTTCCATGTATGTTTTACCATATGCTTTTGCTTCATTTAAATTTTCTAACGCCTTTCCTTTTTGTTTTTTATTAAACCAATATAAAGATGTTTCGTAAAATAGAATCTGAGATGCTAATTTCTTATTAACACCCTTAAATAAATCTATTGCATCTTCATAGTATTTCTTTCCTTTTTCTAAATTACCCTTTCTTATCTCAAGAAGGCCTTTTGTTGCAAAAAAAGGAATAAATTCTGGATTATTACTTTTTTCTAAAAGCTCAGATGCTTTTTTCAAATCTCCCAATTTTATATAAGCTACAGCAAGATTATTTATGACAAAATTACTTTTATACCCTAAATCAATCGCCTCGTTTAAAATTTCTATAGTTTTCTTATGATTTCTTTTTATTGAAGTAAGTACAAAAGAGTACTCAGGGTAAATTTCTGGCACTTCTTTTGTTATGCTTAATGCTTTTTCATAAAAACTTATTGCACCATCATAATCTTCATTTTGATTCCAATAATTAGCTTCAAAATAAAAACCATAAGCATTACCAGGGTCAAGCTCTAAAATAACTCTAGACATTTCCTTAACTGTAGATAAATCATGTCTAGTAACAGCAATTCTCCCAATATTATAAAATGCATTCAATGATCTAATATCTTTTATAACCCCTTTTTTTATTTCATCACTAAATATAGCCGCTGCTTTTCTAAAATAAGAATCTGCCATATTAATACTAGATTCACCTTCCCGAAGATAACAAACTCCTAAATTATTATACAATAAATTATTTTTTGGTTCATTTCGTATAAGTTTCTCATACAATATACGAGCTTTCCTTAATTGCAAATCCTCTAGCAAAAGCCAAGCATAAAGATGTGTATAGTTATTATCTATAGCAACGTTTTTTGTGACTGCAGAATCAAGAACATTTAATGCTTCTTTTATTTTATTTTGCTCAAGATATGTGTTTGCTAAGTTCTGATAACTAAAAGGATAATTATACGGATCAACTTCTAAAGCATTCTGTAAATAATGACAAGCTTTATCATAAGATTTTTCCCTAAGATAACAAACCCCTAAATTATTTACTGCGTGTATATATTCTTTATTAATTTTTAATACTTTCTCAAAAATATTTTTTGCTTCGGAAAGATCTGTTCTTGAATTCATTATTAAAAAACCTTTAAGGGCAAGTATATCTATATCTTCAGGTTCCCTTTCAAGAGCCGTATCAATCAACTCAAGTACAGATCCTATGTTTGAAAAATCACCCTTTAATGCCGTTGTTTTAAAAACTATATAATCTTTAAAAATTTGATACCTATCTGTTTTTGATAAAAGTATTTTAAAGTACTCCTCTGCTCTATCAAACTGATGATGTTTTGTGTATGTATCAATTATTTTTTTATATATTACTATACTTTCAGGGTCTGAATTTAAAGCTTCTAAATAAAAATCAACAGCTCTCTTATAATTACCCTGTATTTCATACCAATCACCACGCTGTAATATATTACGAGGATTACGATTCTCAGTATAGTTAGCTTTTATATATTTCCCTTGATTACGAACCATACTCCTTCTAAACTCTCTTGATTGATAGATGTTATTTTGCAAACTGGACGGACTTAAAAAAGTAGGCCCGTCTAAAACTTCCTGCCTTGATGAAGTAACATATTCTTTTTTATCTAATACGTCTGAAGATGTCATATAAAAATATTTTGAACTTCTTCTAGAATTTCTCCAACAGTTCTATATCTTAAATCTAGGTCAGGATTGGTGGCCTTCTTTATTATCTCATTAACTTTTAAACTTGCCGAATCAGATTTTAAATAAACATCCAAATTATTAATAGTATGTACTGATTTTGCCCATTTTTTATAACTTTCTGTTTTTGCAGAAGTATCCATTGTGCTTAAATCTAGATTTTCCTTATTTATTATAAAATCTTGCATATTATCATAAATTTCAGATACATAACGCATTGGAATATTGTCGAATAGATAATACAACACAATACCTAAAGCATAGATATCTCCCGGAATATATCTTGAAATTGGAGTATTGTCATCATGCACTTCAAAATAAAACTCTGGTGGACTTACAAAACCTCCCCAACGAGGTTTAACACTATTTCCAAAACGATTTGCATCAAACTGTTTTCCAAGACCAAAATCAGAAATTTTTATTTCATTAGTTCTCACAACCAATATATTATCCCAGTGTAAATCTCTGTGAAGAATATTATTAGAATGTGCATGTTGCAAACCTTCACAAACTTCATGAAAAATTCTAACTTTCTCTTCATCAGTAATTATTGCTTGTGTACTAGTTAGTAATTTTTCTAACGCATAATCAGCTAGCTCCATTAGATAATATAAATGTGAAGTTGTGTGTGGTGTAGGAGAACTATATGGAATTATTATATTTCTATGTGGACTTAACGTTTGTAGAATACTATGTTCATCATGAAAAAGATTTAAATCATTAGCATCTAAACTTTTACATAACTTCAAAGCAAAAAGATTTTTAGTTGCTTGATGTTGAACTTTATATACATGAGCAAAACTACCTGCTCCTTTATATTCTAAAACTAAGTGGTTATTTATAATTTCTCCATTTCTGAGCATCGTATAATAGATTATAGCATTTAATTTTTAACTTTAATTCCTTTTTTTATTATCAATTCTACCTTTGTTAGTTCAAAGGATACACTTTATCAAACTCAGGTATTTTAGGGTAATACTATAGATGTGAGGTATTTGGTCACTAAACATATCCTTTTCTTTTTACCTTTCAGACTCAATAAAAGATTGTTTCGTGACCCCTATTGAATTTACGGAGGAAGAATCTGGTCGCACTGGTGTGCTCGCGATTCTGCACTGCGCAAAATATTCACTGCGCTTTGCGGAGGCATATACATAGTCGTGAGTACACTCCTTGTAATGCACTGCTTTGCGGAGGCAGAATCTGGTCGCACTGGTGTGCTCGCGATTCTGCACTGCGCAAAATATGTCATTTGTAACCAAATGACTATTTTGCGGAGCGTCTCGTGTTAGAACCGTGGTCGGTTAAGACCTGTAAGGACAGTTTACTACATTTTCAAATAATTGACTCGATCCATCTCGAGCACTAGCAAAAAGTGACAAAAGTGACACTTTTTTCACTATAAAGTTACAGTTGTTTGTCACTAATTTTTGTTGACAAAGTTACTCACTTTGCTACAATGAGTATACAAAGTTCCGAAAGGATCCGAGAAACCCAGTCTTACGACTGGGTTTCGAGCTTTTATGACATTAAATTCTTTAACTTAGTTTTTATTTCTTCCAAGATAGAAGTTTCTAAAGAGTACATATTTCTCTTTAACCTTTTAATACTCAACAGCTTAAGTTGAGCAAGAATAGCTGATACCTTTTCATTATGTGGGTCAGTATAGTTAAAATAGAAGTCAAATTTCTTTTGCTTTGTAGAAAGTGGCACAACCCAAAACATGTGGTTATTAAACTTTTTCACAATAAGAACAGGTCTAGAAAAACTATCACCACTACCATTTTGTTCATATCCAATATTTCTACCTAGATTACTCATCCAAACTTCACCTTCTTTTGGAAATTTGTTTGGGTCAATTTCATCTTCCTCTATTTCCTTTTTTAAGTTATTCCAATCATCAAAATCTTGCATATATTTAGTATACAACAAGATAATCATGTAACTCACAATGTCGCCTTTTTTAATTCTGCATAGACTATGCAGGGATTATGGTTCTGTCATTAATATATAATGGAAGCACAAGA
>JAIPIK010000026.1 GCA_021734745.1 Candidatus Altimarinota bacterium
ATTAATTATTAATCCGCCACGGTGCAATGTTGTTCAATGTGGTACAAAAAAAGACCGGCTGAAAGTTCACAAGTACGGTCTACGATTACAGAGTCTATTTTAGAATTAAGTAAATTATACCAATCTCACCCAAAAGAGGAATAGACGACCTGTGGATAACACCATGTATTTCACTATTGTCAAAGAGAGTGGCTATTGTAAATGTTGGTAACTCAGACTTCGCAAGACCTTGAAACTAAGCTATGAATGGAGTTGGTCGATGATTGTTGTTATAATGTTCTTACACAACTGAATATTCGTAGTACCTAACCCTTTAGATTTATCTAGAGGTATGGTCAAAAAACCGAACCAACATAAAAAACCCGTCATCAGGGTCGTTGGTTCGGTTGCAGAGGGAAACTTCTGTAGGGGCATACCGTAAGGCGCCCTCCTGGTGGCGGGCTTTTTGTATTCCAAAAACCTGTCACCACATTATTAGATTAATTTAATGTGGTATGGAAAATAATAAAAAACCTTTATATAAACGATGGTGGGTTATCGTTCTAGGTGTCATCGCTATATTTACTGTTATTGGATCCGTTAACGACTCCCAAGAGAAAGCAACCCAAACTGTTACAGAAGCGAGAAAAGAAAGTAGGTGTATCAATGTGTCTAGTACGGCATTGTCACGTATTGAGATTGGTCTCACTGATGAAAGTCTTGTTTTGAATAATGCACACGCAGTACAGTCAACCGATTTCGAAAAGGTCTACTTTGTGAGTACGAACGCAAAAGACGGAAGTATCGCAACATTTGCAATGAATAGTTTGAACGGGCCCGCAACTGTATTTGCTGTTGATGATTATGCGAAGCAAATTACTGATTGGCCGCATAGTGACGTATCCCAATCTAATATAACGCTGGATGACGATGGTGCTCACGAATCACGTGATTGCGTGGAAAGTACTTATTAGTAAAACTAAACAGCTAAATTAGGTAGTCCTAACAATGTTATCTTTTAAGATAACATTGTGTTATACTATGAGTCATGAAAGAAGAGGCAAAAAAACTTGGGAAAAATCTAAAGCGAATAAGGACGAAAAAAGGAATATCACAAGTCGATGTGGCTCGTTCATTAGGAATAAGTCGAGGTTTTGTTAGCAATCTTGAAAATGGGAAGACAAATCCTACTTTGGCTACTATTACTAAATTAGCAGGTGCTATCGGAGTAACCACAGATGAACTTTTGAAATAATTATGACAAATAAAAAAGCAGTAAAAGTAAATATGACCAAAGAGCAGGAGCGTGCAGAACTACATCGTGCTATTTGGCAGATCGCTAATGATTTACGTGGAAGCGTAGATGGATGGGATTTCAAGTCTTATGTGCTGGGAATGCTTTTTTATCGTTTCATTAGTGAAAATTTAACAAACTACATTAATGCTGATGAACGTCGTGCAGGCAAGAAAGACTTTGACTATGCCAAACTAACTGACAAAGAAGCAGAATTTGGTAGAGCCGATACTGTAAAAGAAAAAGGATTTTATATTTTGCCAAGCGAACTATTTATAAACGTTCGTAAAAATGCTCGAAATGATGCAAACCTTAATGAAACTGTTACTGCTGTATTCCGTGATATCGAAAATTCTGCCAAAGGCACAGAAAGTGAATCTGACATCAAAGGGTTATTTGATGATATCGATGTAAATTCAAACAAACTAGGCAGTACAGTCGAAAAAAGAAATCAGAAACTTACCAAGCTTTTTGAATCTATTGGTGATCTTCGACTAGGCAACTACTCTGACAATACGATAGATGCTTTCGGGGATGCATATGAGTTTTTGATGACGATGTATGCTTCAAATGCAGGCAAGTCTGGTGGTGAATTCTATACCCCACAAGAAGTCAGTGAACTATTGGCTGAAATTTCTACGGTTGGTAAAAAGGAAGTTAACAAAGTATATGATCCAGCGTGTGGCTCAGGTTCATTACTCCTTAAGTTTGCCAAGGTTCTTGGTAAAGAAAATGTCCGACTCGGATTCTTTGGTCAAGAAATTAATCTAACCACCTACAACCTTTGTCGTATAAATATGTTCCTGCACGATGTTAATTATAATAATTTCGATATTGCCCATGGTGATACTCTCACCGATCCGAAACATTGGGATGACGAACCGTTTGATGCTATTGTTTCCAATCCTCCGTATTCCATAAAATGGGATGGCGATACTAACCCAATACTTATAAATGATCCACGTTTTTCACCTGCTGGAGTATTAGCTCCGAAAAGTAAAGCTGACCTTGCTTTTACTATGCATATGCTGTCATGGCTTTCTACCAGTGGTACAGCGGCGATTGTTGAATTTCCCGGGGTTCTATACCGTAGTGGTGCAGAGCAGAAGATCCGTAAGTATCTCATAGAAAATAACTATATTGATGCAGTGATTCAACTGCCACCTGACCTTTTCTTTGGTACAGGGATCGCAACTTGTATTATCGTTCTTAAAAAGAGTAAGAAAGACAATAAAACACTCTTTATTGATGCATCTGCCGAATTTGTTCGAGGTGGTAATAAAAATAAATTGAGTGATGCAAATCGTACAAAAATACTGAGTACATTTACCACACGTAAAGATGTGGAGTATTTTGCAAAATTAGTCGACAACAAAACTATAGCTGAGAATGAATACAATATTGCAATTTCAAGCTATGTGGAACAAGAGGATACACGCGAAGTGGTAGATATTACCGAATTGAATAAAAAAATTACCAAAATTGTAGTAAGACAACAAGAACTCCGCACAGCAATTGATGAAATAGTTAGTGATATTGAAGGAATAAAATAATATGACTAAAAAACTAAACAAAATTGAACAATTGATTAACGAACTTTGTCCAAATGGATTGGAATTCAAGGAACTAGGAGAACTTGGTGATCTTTACGGGGGTTTGACTGGAAAAAGCAAAGAAGATTTCAGTAATGGCAATGCAAAGTTTGTTACCTACATGAATATATTTTCTAATATTGCGGTTAATACCGATATTAATAATTTTGTAAAAATTGGCAAGAAAGAAAAGCAAATGAAAATTCAATATGGTGATGTGTTATTTACAGGTTCATCAGAAACACCTAACGAGTGCGGCATGTCATCTGTTTTGACAGAGAAAATCGATGAGCCTCTATATCTGAATAGTTTCTGCTTTGGTTTTCGCTTACATGATACAAGTTTGTTTTTACCTGATTTTTTGAAGTATCTTTTTAGAGATATACAAACCAGAAAACAAATTTCAAAAACTGCGAGTGGTGTAACAAGATTTAATATATCAAAAAAACGTTTTGTAAAAATAAAAATCCCTATTCCTCCACTTGATATACAAAAAGAAATTGTAAAAATTCTTGATAATTTTACAGAGTTGGAAGCAGAGTTGGAAGCAGAGTTGGAAGCAAGAAAGAAGCAGTACGAGCATTATCGTGCGGAACTTTTAACATTTGACGAACAGGGGGGGGTACGGCAGGTTCTGCTTAATGAAATTATTGATTTTATGAATGGAAAAGGACACGAAAAACATATTAATGGAGACGGCAAATATATTGTTGTTAATTCAAAATTTGTTTCCACAGACGGAAAAGTTAAAAAGTATTCTAAGCAACAAATTTCCCCTGTTTTTGAGAGCGACATTTTAATGGTAATGAGTGATTTACCAAATGGAAAAGCACTAGCAAAATGTTTTTATGTTGATGAAAATGATAAATATACTTTAAACCAACGAATTTGCGTCCTAACTGTAAAAAACAAAAAAGAATTAGATTCTAAATATCTTTTCTACATTTTGAGCCGAAATAGACAGTTGTTGAGATATGACAACGGTGCTGACCAAACGAATTTGAGGAAAGGAGATATTTTAAAAATAAAAATTCCTATCCCTGAAATGTCTGAACAAAAACGCATCGTATCCATTCTTGATAAATTCGATGCACTTGTGAATGACATTTCAATTGGTCTACCAGCTGAAATTACAGCACGCAAGTCGCAGTATGAATACTATCGTGGAGAGCTTCTAACTTTCAAAGAAAAAGAATATGCCAAATAATAACAAATACAATTTAGTAGCTGAAAATCCGAACAGTACGGTAGTGGCAGAATATACACCAGACAAGAAACGTGCTGAGCATTATCAGAGCGAAGCAGAACTGGAACGAGCATTTATAAAACAGCTGGAATCGCAAGCGTATGAGTATGTTGCCCTCACTTCCGAAAACGACTTGGTGTTCAATTTGAGGAAACAACTAGAAAAACTTAATGACTTCGCATTTACTGATAGTGAATGGGGTCAATTTTTTGAGAGTGAAATTGCAAACCCGAATCAAAGCATTGCAGAAAAAACAACAACTATTCAAGAAGACTACATAAAAAACCTCATTCTTGAAAATGGTACGGTAAAAAATATTTATCTTCTCAAAAAAGATAACATTCACGACAACAGCTTGCAGGTAGTCAACCAATACGCAACAGAAGAAGGCAAACGTGCTAACCGCTACGATGTAACTGTTTTGGTGAACGGATTACCTTTGGTACATATAGAACTTAAACGTCGTGGTGTGGCGATTCAAGAAGCATTCAATCAAATCAACCGTTATCAACGCGAGAGTTTTTGGGCATCAGCTGGACTTTTTGAATATGTACAATTATTTGTGATTTCAAACGGTACACATACAAAGTATTACAGCAACACTACTCGTTCGGAGCATATAAAAGAAACAAGTGGAAGTACGGCAAAAAAGGGCAAGCGATCAAGTAACAGTTTTGAATTTACCAGCTGGTGGGCAGATAGCACTAATCGACCGATTACTGATTTGATGGATTTTTCTAAGACATTTTTTGCCAAACATGTACTTTTGAATATCCTGACTCGTTATTGTGTATTTACCTCTGAGCGACAGCTCTTGGCTATGAGACCGTATCAAATCGTGGCAACTGAAAGGATTTTAAATAGAGTTGAGGTGAGCACGAATTATAAGAAGACAGGAACAGTCGAAGCCGGTGGATATATTTGGCACACAACAGGTTCTGGAAAAACTTTAACTAGTTTTAAGACTGCTCAATTGGTGAGTAAATTACCTTATGTAGACAAGGTGCTGTTTGTCGTCGACCGAAAGGATTTGGATTACCAAACTATGCTGGAATACGACAAGTTTGAGAAAGGCGCAGCCAATAGCAATACATCTACAGCGATTTTAAAACGACAACTCGAAGATCCGAATGCACGTATTATTGTTACAACTATTCAAAAGTTGGATCATTTTATAAAACGAAATAGTAGGCATGCTCTTTTTGATGAACACGTTGTGCTGATCTTTGACGAAGCACACCGTTCGCAGTTTGGTGACATGCACGCAGGCATTACCAAAACATTTAAAAACTATCACCTTTTTGGTTTTACTGGTACTCCAATTTTTGCGGTAAATGCATCATCAGGCGGGAGAGTAGATCTAAAAACCACAGAGCAAGCTTTTGGAGATAAATTACATACATATACTATCGTGGATGCTATTGCTGATAAAAATGTTTTACCATTTAAGGTTGACTATATTTCTACTGTTCACGAAGCTGAAAATATTGAAGATAAAAAAGTTAGTGACATTGATCGCGAAGCAGTGCTTGCTTCACCAGAACGCTTGGCAAATGTTGTTGAGTATATTCGTGAACATTTTGACCAAAAAACAAAGCGAAATAGTTTTTATAAATTAAAAGATCGTAGGTTAGCTGGCTTTAACTCTATTTTTGCAGTTTCTTCAATTGATGTGGCGAAGAAATATTATGCTGAGTTTAAGAAACAGCTTGCAGATGTTCCAAGTGACAAAAAACTTAAGGTGGCTACCATTTACAGCTTTGGCGTGAATGACGAGGACGGAGATGGGATGATTGATGAAAACTCGGAAGACACGAGTGGGCTTGATGCAAGCTCAAGAGATTTTTTGGATAGCGCTATCTCAGACTACAATGAGATGTTTGGCACATCATACGATACCTCATCCGATAAATTTCAGAACTACTACAAAGATGTAAGTAATCGTGTAAAAAATCGTGAGGTTGATATTTTGATTGTGGTAAATATGTTTTTAACTGGTTTTGATGCAACTACTCTTAATACATTGTGGGTAGATAAGAATTTGAGATTGCACGGTTTACTGCAAGCCTATTCACGAACAAACCGTATATTGAATAGTATAAAAACTTTTGGGAATATTGTGTGTTTTCGTAACTTGGAGAAAGCAACCAATGAATCCATTGCCCTTTTTGGTGATAAAGAAGCCTGCGGTATTGTACTTTTAAAGTCTTACGAGGAATATTACAACGGATATAAAGACGACAACAAAGAAGTGCGGGGATATAAGAGCTTGGTGGAAGAACTTCTTGAGAAATTCCCCGTAGGTGAACGAATTATTGGAGAACAAAATCAAAAAGACTTTATCAAACTTTATAGTGGGGTTTTGCGAGTACGAAACATCCTAACTACCTTTGATGAATTCCTTGGTAACGAAATTTTAAGTGAGCGAGATATTCAAGATTATCATAGCGCGTACATTGATCTATATAACGAATTTCGTAAAGGTGAAGATGTAGACAAAGAAAACATCAATGATGACATTGTGTTTGAAATGGAACTTATTAAACAGATAGAAATCAACATTGATTATGTATTAGGGCTTGTAAAAAAATATCATGAGGATCACATAAACAATCGTGAGATTCTAGTTGATATAAACAAAGCGATTGACTCGAGCGTTGAGTTGCGTAATAAGAAAGATTTGATCAATCAGTTTATTGCCTCACTTGAGGTACATTCGGTAATTGATGAAGATTGGCAGAAGTTTGTAGATAAAAAGAAAGTTGAAGAGCTCGACAAAATTATTAGAGACGAGAATCTTGATCGTGATGAAGCATATACATTTGTAAAAAATGCTTTTCGTGATGGTAGTGTTGCGACGACTGGTACAGCTATTACTAAAGTTTTACCTCCTGTATCTCGTTTTTCTGAAACTGGTGAACGCACAACAAAACGAGATAGTGTCTTGAGTAAATTGACAGGCTTTTTCGAAAAGTTTTTCGATATTTCTGGTGGCAATTTATAAAATGAGTGAACATCTTGAAAAAGAGATCATCAAAGAGGAATTTAAGAAAATGTATTTTAAGTACGCCTTACCTGATAGTGGTTGGACCCAAGATTACTGGGATGATTTTTATGAGGGTGGTAAAAATATAAAGTATATTTTTACAGAACCTAATAGTCCAGATGCTACAAGTATGTTTATTGTGTCAGGAGATGATGAGCTTAGGATGTTTTTTATGACAGAAGAATCAGAAGAATCTTTCTTTGATTACCCAGGTAAAGAATAGCCTATGTTAAATGAAATATCTCAAACCTAAACAACACTATATAGACCGCTATGATCGCCACACTGTCGAGCGTTGCCGTTGGGCTGAAAATGCAGTCACTGATTCTAATGTCCAGAAACATCACAAGAAGAAATTAGCTAAAGAGGAATCAGAACGCATGACAGGAGCTTTCAATAAGCTCCATCTTTATTTTGTCCAAGGAGAGATGTATGCAAAGAAAGAAGAAACCATATCTAAATGGATGAGCGAAGATGAAGAGCATGACCGATTCTACGAAGATACTAAAGCGCCAAGTGGTATCAAATGTGTTGTATGCAATAGAGAGATGTTTGTAAGTCACGATCATTTAGAAACTAATCTTGATAAACCAGATAGAGTGCTTTTTATGTACGACTGCACGCTTGGACATATTCCAAGACGTGCGTTTTGTGATAATGGCGAGGAGTGGAAATATAAAAAACCTCTTTGTCCTAAGTGCCAGACTCCTTTTGAGCAAATTGATAAAGATACTGAAAAACAATTCAATACAATTTCAACTTGTCCTAATTGTGGTCATGTTGAAGAAAGTAAAATCCCCAAAACAGTAGGTATGGAGAAAGAAGATCCTGACTTTGAAAGGGATCGTGCACGGTTCTGCAATGAAGAAGAAGGTATGAAATATGTTGAATGGATGAATACCGCAAAAGAGCTAACTAAGGTCGTAGAGAAAATAGAAGAGAAAGAGAAAAACAAAGATCTCTATGACAAAGTTGCGAACTTAAAGAAGTTAACCGTCCCACAATTAAAACAACATGTTGTGGATTCATTTAATGACGAGCCATATATTAATCTTGTGTTTGAACAGCCGAATATTGAGAGAATAGTCACTATAGGGTTCAGTATTGAAGATCCGACAGAACAGGAGGAATATGACAGTCGAACTAAATTATCTAAGTTCCTAAAGGAAACGCTAAAAGAAACCAACTGGCGGTTAATGTCTGATGGTATTGATTACCGCCTAGGTGTTCTTACTGGAAGATTACGATGCTATGAAAAAGAGGACGATCTTGTTAAATTAGTATACAAGAAGAAATAAGTTATGGATGAAGAGCATAAAGAAAGGTTAAAAAGATGGAAAGAGAAAGCAAATGAGATTCAACACGATCATTGGGTCAGATTTGTTATTTTTTGGATGATCTTCGATGCTTATATGACTGAAGAGTCGGGAGAGGATTCGGTCGAGGGAAGACTTAGATGGTTTATAAACAATGACAATGACCTGAAGACAGTTTTTTGGACTCATTGGTCAGCGCCTGAGTACATAAAAGTTTTGGAGACCTTGAAGAGTCATTCGCCCCTTAGGGACATGAGACCTCAACATCGACATGAGGCAACTATTCCATTCAACGATATTAAGAATGAAAATGAACTGTTTAGATTTATGTATCAAATACGTTGCAATACCTTTCATGGTGGAAAAGACTTATTTGATCAAGATGATAACGAATTAACTAGATGTGTCGAAATCCTTTTTGATAAGCCCATTGGAGTATATCTAGAGACTTAAATCTAAGACTCTATTGTCAAAGATGTAAATTACTCGAAACAGCTCTCTAGGTGTCTCATTTGTCTCATTTGCACAAAACGAGTAGTAGACCCACAGGCATCAGGATAGTACCTCCAAACATGCTAGAATACCCTTGCAAGGCCTTGAGCCGTGGGTTTGAATCCCACACACACCGCCAATTTACAATTTCAGAGTTTTCGGAAGTTTTACGCACCTGCGGTGCGGTCGCCTCGCCTGCGGGCGAGGCTGAAAGGGCTGATTTTGCAACGATTTGCCCCGCTCCGCGTGGCAAAAAAGAATTGTTTTGGTCCCGCCGAAGCGAAGGGGAGGCGGGCGGAAACGCACATCATTATTCTGGATTTTGTTCAAAGAAAGTTCGAACATCGT
>JAIPIK010000008.1 GCA_021734745.1 Candidatus Altimarinota bacterium
TACTATTGCAGGTGGTGGTGCTATTACTACAACTGGTGGCACAGGTGGTGGTTATAGTGCTGGTACTGGAGGAGGTGGTCGTATCGCACTTTACTATAATACGAAGACATACACGGGAACAGTAACAAGTACTGGGGGTAATGCGGGGACAATATACGAAGAAACCCCTAGACCTTTTCTTATTAGTCCAACATCTGCGGCCGTCACATATAATAGTGCGGTACTTGGAGCAACTATAGTTTTAAGTGGCTCTACAGTTACAACCGAACGCGGTACATGTCTAGGAACCTCTCCATTACCAACAGGTAATTGTCTTGCAGAAGGAGCTACATCAACAGGAGCTTTCACTCATTTACGTACTGGACTCTCAGAATCAACAACATACTATTACCGTGGTTACGCAACTAATTCAAATGGAACAAGCTATTCACCAGACGGAACATTTACAACAGATGTTAGTAATAAGATTATAAACTCAAACACTACTTGGGAAGCAGGAACATATAATTATGTTAGTGTAACCGTTACTAATGGTGCCACCCTCACCCTAAACTCCACCACCACTGGCACCGGCCTCACCGCAACCGGAACAGGAGTCACCATCAACGCAACCAACATCACTATTGACGCAGGCTCTTCTATCTCTGCGAATGGGAAGGGGTTCACAGGTAACAACGGACCAGGTAAAGGAAATTCAGCAGGTTGTACAGCAACAGGATCGGGTGGAGCCGGCCACGGTGGAACAGGAGGAAACTCCGGAGGAGTAACTTACGGATCTAGTACACAACCAACAACTCTCGGTTCCGGAGGAGGCTCTAACTGTGCAGGTGGAGGAGGTGGTGGTGGGGCTATTAAAATTATTGTGTCTGGAACATTCATTAATAATGGTTCAACCACAGCAAATGGTAACAGTGCAACAAGTTATGACGCTGGTGGTTCAGGAGGAAGTATCTGGATTGATGCTGGAACAATTGCAGGTAGTGGCGCAATAACCGTAAATGGAGGAAGTGGTTATGACGCTACTCACGGAGGTGGAGGAGGAGGAGGTCGTATTGCTCTCTATTACGACACCTATACATATACAGGAACTACTACTGCTGCAGGAGGAGGAATTAGTTCGTATAGTGGTGGTGCTGGTACGGTGTATAACAAAGACAAAGCAGGTCTAGGAAACCTCACAATCGCAGGCGGCGGCGCAACCCGCATTATCTCTGGAGAAACAGGAATCGACTCACTCAGCATCTCTGGAGGAAACACTACTACTTTCACATCAGGAGATTATACATACGGAATACTCACTATTAGTGGCAGTGGTAATACAGTTACATTAAATAGTATATACACATCTAGTTCGACATTAAATATTGGCTCTGGAAGTACTTTAAATGTGCCTGCAGGTGACTGGAGTTCTCTAACTACAATCACAGGTGGTGGTAACTTTATACTTGCTTCTGGAAGTAGTACATTCTCAACTTTAAATATTACAGGCACATCCACCCTCACCCTCAACTCCACCACCACCGGCACCGGACTCACTGCAACCGGAACAGGTGTCACCATCAACGCAACCAACATCACAGTTGATGCTGGTTCATCGATCTCTGCGAATGGAAAAGGGTTCACCGGTAACAACGGACCAGGTAAAGGAGCTTCACAAGGTTGTACCAATAATCTTTCTGGTGGAGCAGGTCACGGAGGTACAGGAGGTAATACAGGAGGTATCACTTATGGATCAAGTACTGAGCCAGTTACACTTGGTTCTGGAGGAGGGTCAAACTGTGGAACAGGTGGAACAGGAGCTGGTGCAATGAAATTCGTAGTATCTGGAACATTTACTAACAACGGATCAACTACTGCAAATGGTAATAGTGGGATAAGTTGGGATGGGGGTGGTTCTGGTGGAAGTATTTGGATTGACGCAGGAACAATAGCAGGTAGTGGTGCAATAACTGCAAATGGTGGTCATGGTGGCTATGGTACTACGGCTGGAGGTGGTGGAGCAGGAGGTCGTATCGCACTTTACTACAACACCAAGACACTTACTGGAACGACAACTACTACAGGAGGAATAGGTCGTGCACCTGATGCTGGGGCAGGAACAATCTATCTCTTTTCAAGAGCTCCAACATTAGAAACTCCAACAGTGTCATCAATTACTTACACTACTGCTACATTCGGAGCGACAATAACTTTAAGTGGTTTGTCTGTGATTACCGACCGTGGAACATGTTGGGGAACTACCGCTTACCCTACATCAAACTGTCTATCTGAAGGAGCTACATCAACTGGTGTATTTACTCAAGCACGGTCAAGTCTTCCAGCAGGAACGCTCATCTACTACAGGGGGTATGCCACAAACTCATACGGTACAGCTTACTCACCAGATGGTTCAACAACAACAATATCTTATTCTGTGCCTACTTTTGCTACTTCAACTATTATCACAGAAACATTACCACAAGGTATTGTTATCTCACCAGACGGTACTTCTGTATATGTAACAAATAATACTAGTAACACTGTTTCTCAATACACCCGCAGTACATCAACAGGGGATATAACTGCGCTCGCTACATCAAGTATAGTAACTGGAACTGGTCCTCGAGGAATAGCAATTTCTCCAGATGGAGCCTCAGTATACGTAACTAATGACACAAGTAACTCCATTTCTCAATACAGTCGCAATACTTCAACAGGAGAGTTAACTGTACTTTCACCAGCAACAGTTAGTTCAAATGGTGTCTTCCCAAGAGGTATTATTGTATCCTCAGACGGTGCATCTGTATACGTAACTAATTATAATTCTACAAATACAGCAATGTTCAGTAGAAATGTTTCAAGTGGACTACTTACTGCGTTAGGTGTAGCTACTACCACAACAGGAGCGAACCCTCGCGGAATAGCAATTTCTCCTGACGACACATCGGTGTATGTAACTAACAGTGGAAGTAATACTGTTTCTCAGTATAGCCGTAATCTTTCAACAGGAGACCTTACTTTACTCGCCACATCAACAGTGGTATCAGGAATGAGTCCTATAGGAGTAGTCGTTTCTCCTAATAATGATTTTGTATATGTAACTAACAATGCAAGCAATACTATTTCTATTTTCACACGAGATATTTCAGTCGGATTCCTTACACTATTATCAAGCTCAACAATACAAACAAATATTCCTCCATCTGATATAAATATCACATCAGATGGCACTTCTGCGTATGTGGTAAATAGTTCGGACAATACGATCTCTCAGTATAGTCGTGATGTATTAACAGGAACACTTAATACACTTAATACGTTAACAATTACAACAGGAGGAAGTGAACCATACGGGGTATTCATTTCTGCAGACGGGCTATCAGTTTACACGACTAATTCATCATCAAGTAATATTTCTAAATATAGTAGAAATACATCAACAGGGGAACTAACCCCACTTGGTACTCCGATGGTTTCATCTACAACACCAACACAAGCTACATTTACAATTGCAATTGTTTCAGACGGTGACTCAACAATTACAGCGCGAGGAACATGTTGGGGAACCACTGCAGCTCCGGTTACAAACTGTCTTGCTGAAGGTGGGACAGCAACGGGCACCTTTTCACAAACTCGCACAGGTCTAACTGCTAGTACTACATATTATGTTAGGGCATATGCTACCAACGGAGTCGGAACTAGTTATTCGGCAGATAGCATAATTACTACACCAAATATATCTGACCCAACACAGGTAACACTTTCAGCTGCTAGTGGTCAAATAACAACATCATATGTTACACCGAATGATGCTAACCTTAATAGTATTGTAGTACTCAAATCAACTTCTCCTTTTTATAGTGCTGAGCCACTTTCATATGCTACTTGGAACCCCGCAGATAAAGGCAGTGGTGTGACACTTTCTAATGGTAATTTGACTTGGACTTCTCCAGCTAATTATCTTAACGCTAGTGCGCGTGCGACCATAGGTAAGTCATCAGGTAAGTGGTATTGGGAGTTCAGAGCTGACTCAGGTACTTCACGATACCATATGATAGGTATTGCAGATGCGATTGCCGATATCAACACTGGTCTTGGTGGTACTGATCCTACTGCATGGACTTATTATGCACAGGAAGGACGTACGTTCCATGTGGGGCGTGACTTATATTGGGATACATGGACTAATGGCGACATCATAGGTATTGCTATGGATATGGATGCTGATATTGTCTACTGGTATAAGAATAATGTTCTACAAGGGTCATACACAGGTATTACAGGCACAATGTATCCACTTGTTGAGAATGCTTGGACACAGAGTAGCGTAGGTACTGCTAATTTTGGAGCAACAGCATTCGTATATCCAGTGCCATCAGGATATAATGCTGGAGTCTATAGTGGTGGCGTTTCAGTAGTACCTACCAATGGAACCACATATACAGTTGGGGACACTATCGGATCAGCAACAGTTGCATGTATTGATACGACTGTCACATCTTTGACCTCTGATTCTTGTGTAACTACTGGATTAACAGACGGTACTCAATATTATTTTAAAGTTTTTGCCAAAAATAATAGTAATAATTATTCACAAGGAGTATTTCCATTAGGATCTCCTGCGACACCTAGTAGTGTTACAAGTATTGCAAATGGTTCAGATCCGGTAAGTGTCACGATTGCACCAGGAGGAACAGCAACATTCGTAGATTCCTTTACTCTCCAAACATCAACAACTACCGATGTTATTTCTTCAATCACAGTTGCACTTGCGAATGCATCATCTACAAAATTAATAGAAATTACAGATGATACTGGCACTACTGTATATGGGTCAACAACGAACCCAACAGGAAACACTGCAGTGATTGCTCTTAATATGAATACCCTCACTGCGGATATCACTTCTACACAATATAAGATACGCATAACACCAAAAACACAAACGGAGTTGCCGGTAGGTGTTCTCGGTACACTATATCCTGTTACTGCATATGTTTCTTCATGGGCTGGTACAAAAATAAAGTCTGGTGCAGATACTAGTTCGGCTACGGTGACAATTGATAACTTGCCACCTGGAGTAATAACTAGCGATAGTATTACTCAAGGTAGTACAAGATTAACATTTAACTATACATTACCTATTGATTCGGATCTTAGTAGTGTTGTTATACTTGTGAGTACAAGCACTGCAGTAACAAATGTTCCTGTAGATGGAATGACTTATACATCAGGTGATGCAGTGGGGGCAGATACTGTAGGTTGTGTTGATATTGAAGGTACTCCATCAGGATTAAGTTCATGTGTGGTTAGAGGTTTAGTAAACGGAACATCGTATTATTTCAAAGTATTTACAAGTGACACTAAAGGTAACTATTCCCAAGCAATGACACCTGCTGATTCTCCAGCGACACCAAATGTTTTGTTAACATCAGTCAGAATTGCATCATATCTATTAAGAAATGATGACGGTGGTGAGTCAGTGGCCACTAATGCACTCCCAGAGAATACATCTAATCCAAGTAATTTTATTCTTGGAGATAAAGTTAGAATTAGATTTACAGTCTCAAATGAAACAGCTTTATCAACTACTAAGTCATATCAAATAGAATATGCTACAGGAACATGTACGGCAGCGTGGACTGCAGTACCAAGAAGAGTCGACACAAGGAATCAGCCGTGGAGAATTGATCCATCTACATATGTTGCTAATAGTGCAACAACATCTCATTTAGCAAGTATGAGTGTTCCAGTTGGGAAAACATTTACATCCGGCAGGGTTCAGACATTTAATAAAATATCTCAACCTATAACATTGCTTAATGGTGAGTATACAGAGATTGAATTTTTATTACGCTCAACATCTAATCTAGTAACAGGTACTACATATTGTCTCAGATTAACAAATTCAGGAGAGGATTCTGACTTTATCTATTCAAGTATTCCACAGATTATGGCTGTGTCATCAATATATAGAAACCAGGCAGGTGGTGGAGGTGGTGGAGGTAGTAGTGCTGGTGTTATTCGTATAGAAGAAAATGCAATAGCTACGACTACGGTCACAGGAGGTGGTGTAAGCGATGTTCTTGCTACAAGTACTTCAGTCGAAATAGTTGCTCCACCAGATGCACAACAGTCAACTACTACTCCTACAAGAAGAAGAGGTGGAGGAGGTAGTGTTGGGCTACTTGGAGATGATATTAATCTTGTATATAACTTCACCGATTCGCAAGTTCTAGGAGAAACATCTGCTCCTATATGTACAGATATGAAGCGCCACATGGAATATGGTAGAGATGATTCTACTACTCAAGGAGAAGTATCACAATTACAATTTTTCTTAAAGCAAAAAGGATACTTCAATTACAAAGTAACTGGTAACTATTTTGAGATAACAAGAGAGGCGGTTAAAGGATTCCAAAGAGATAATAACTTAATCATTTCAGGTATAGCAGGTAAAATTACCAGAGAGAAGATGAGAGAAGTTGGGTGTGTGAAATAGTCTAATAGATTATAATAAGTTTAGATTAAACACTATAGTATTTATCAAAAAATGATAGAATGTATATTATGGATAATAACCAAGTAGAAAGTGTTGAGGAAATAATTAATAACGAATCTCCTAATACAACACAGGAGGATTCTCATGTTGTTAATAAAAAAAATAAACAGAGGAGGGTAAAAAGAATCATACTCTCGCTATTTATTATTTCATTATTTTTTATAGTTACTACTATATATTCACAGTATCAGGTTTACTCCCTTAAGAAATTAGGAATAATAAAAGTTCTACCAGCTAGTGGTGTACCATCAACAACAGAACAGATAATTAAAGCAGTTTCTAGACATATTTTACTTCCAGACACAATCCCACAAGTTGCAGCAGTACAGGATGCAAAAAAATTAAGTACATCCCAAACCTTTTTTAAAGATGCAATAAATGGCGATGTTGTATTGGTATATAAAACAGTAATCATTATATATAGACCTTCTCAAGATATAGTGGTTGCGATGGGTGATATTCCAGAGGAAATTAAGTAATTTACCCAAAAAGACAACTTACAATTTTGGGTATAACGTGAGTATGACAAATGTTATTATTTGTGATAAAATACTATTTGTTATAAATTGTATTTGGTATCAAAACCGTACAAAATTTACAACAGTAACCAAAACAGTTTGCTGGTAGTTAAAATAAAATATGCCGCTTTAGCTCGAGAAGCTTGGCTTCGAAGATGTCAAAAGTTAGCAAATTTTTGACCCGGTTGGTAGAATATTAAAATGTTCACATAGTTTGCTGGTAGTTAAAATAAAATAAGCCGCTTTAGCTCAGTTGGTAGAGCAACGGTTTTGTAAACCGTAGGTCCTCAGTTCGAATCTGAGAAGCGGCTCCAATAATAAGCGGAGCTTATTATAGTGACTCTTCAGTAAGACAACCGCTTGTCTTACGACAGATTCGAATAGGGGTCGCGAGGTCTATATTTCGAGTTTATGAGAAATTGACCTTGTGACCGAGTCTGAGAAGCGGCTCCAATAATAAGTTAAATTCTTATTATGATGGTATTAGAATAATACTCATCCATACTTACAACTTATATATGATAGATACGAAAAAATATATCTTTACGTTTCTAATTACTTCAACGATATTCGTGACTACTTTCTTCATGTCTACATTTTTTTCTAACAAAAGAGTGGAGAGTGTAAAATCTATTCAAGATACTATCGCTATAGATATTCTTTCTAGCGAGACACAGTTCGACTTACTCAAAGAAGTGCCATGCTCAAATGTAGGAGATACAATTCTTTCTGCTGAACTTTCAGAATTAGGTAACAAGCTTTCTCACACTGAGACTGATCGCGGTGAGACAGATGACGATGTTATATATTTGAAAAAATATTATTCACTTTTACAAATTAAAGACTATTTACTCTCCAAAAAATTAGTAGAGAAATGTGGTGTCGGTAAAAAGCCAGTATTCATTATTTATTTTTATTCTAATCAAGGAGATTGTCCTGAATGTGGTAGAGAAGGATATGTTCTTACTCGTCTAAAAGAAATTTACCCAGACTTAAGAGTATATTCATTTGACTATAACTTATCACTCTCCGCCATTGATTCAATGAAGAAAATTTATAAAATAAAGTCAGAACTTCCTGCTATTATAATAGAGGATGAAACATACACAGGTTTTCAGTCATTAGAGGATTTGAGTGCACTTTTGCCAGATACATTAAAAATGTCTACAAGTACAATAACTACTTCTTCAAGTACTAAAGACAATAAATAATATTTTACTATGGAGAATATTTTACAAGGGTTAATGTATCCATTTTTATTTTTATCAATGTATTTTCAGATATTTCTCTTAATGTCTTTTTTTGAAAATCGCAAGAAAATAAAAGAGGAAGAATTCTTTGAAACAGAACATTACCCAACAGTCACAGTTGCTGTGCCGTGTTGGAATGAAGAAAAAACACTTGCGGCAACGTTAGATTCACTCCTGTCCCTTAATTATCCAAAAGAGAAGCTGTATATTATTGTGGTTGATGATGGTAGTAGAGACGGGACATTTCAAATAGCACAAGAATATGAAAAAAATAATCCACAGCAAATCAAAGCATTAACAAAATCAAATGGAGGTAAACATACTGCAGTTAACTTAGCTCTAGCACAATCAAAAGCAGATTTATTTGGATGTCTAGATGCAGACTCTTTCGTATCGCCAGATTCACTTAAAATTATAGTTTCATATTTTAATAAAAATAATAAAGTGATGGCAGTTACACCGTGTATGCATATTCGTAATCCAAAATCTCTAATTCAGAGAATGCAAGCAATTGAATACTTGATGGGAATTTTTCTAAGAAAGGCATTCGGGCAATTAGATGCTATTCAAGTTACACCTGGACCATTTTCAATTTTTCGTAAAAGTGTTTTTGAAACCATAGGAAATTATCGCAAAGCACACAATACCGAAGATTATGAAATTACCCTTCGTATGCATAAGCATCATTTGAAGATTGCGAACGCTCATAAAGCACTTGTGTATACAATTGGACCAGCCACGGTTAAGGGGTATTTTTTTCAGCGACTTAGATGGGTTCGTGGATTTCTTGAGAACTCACTAGATTATAAAGAAATATTTTTCAAAAAAGAATATGGTAACTTCGGCATGTTTACTCTACCAGTCGCATTCACTTTTGTTTTTTATGGACTGTACGTAGCTTTTTTCATGTTGTATATATTTGTTTCCCATTGGGTAGGGGTAGTAGAGAGGTGGCTTGCTGTCGGCATTCATCTAAGGGTTCCGATTTTTGATTTATTTTATTTTAGCACCACCACTATTACATTTATTGGTATGGTGATGTTTACCATGTTTCTACTCGTGTTATATATAGCGAACATTCTTACTGATGATAAGCAAGAATTTTATCGCAATTTCCCTATATATTTTTTCTTCTATCCTATTTTTATCCCATTTATTCTCGGAAGATCAGTGTTCGACACACTAACTAGTAGAAAAAATGAGTGGGTGTTGCAGGATAATAAGAAGTAAAAAATGTAATGTTTATTTTACAATGTAGAGATTTTATCGTTTTTATATCATAGCTATTTTGTGATAGAATTAGAACATATGGAATTTAAAGAACCACAAAAGCAAACAAGAAATGAGGAGAATGAAGAAACAGGCGAGTGGTTTGTTTTAGGAGATGTGATGTTAGATGTAAATAATGCAATGTCCGTTGGTTCAATTAGAGATTTGTTCTATCACACAACATATTTTGGTACTTTTGACGAAACAAAAATTTATGAGACAAATATAGATACAATTGTTGGCCTAATGGAGGATGTTAAGCATGCAGATAATGAAATGGTTAAAGCTTCAATCTATATAAAAATTGGGGAAAAAATACATGAATTGCCAAATAAAACTGAATTACAAAAAATGACAGTTACAAAAATAAGAGAACTAATTCTCGTAGAGATGTTTAAAAAAAGTGAATAAATTATATGCAAGGACACATACATCCAATTACACTCTCAATAGTTAAGATATCTGACATTTTTTCTAAGATGGGTTTTGATACCGTAGACGGCCCGGAACTTGAAGATGAGTGGCATAATTTCGATGCGTTAAATGTTGCAAAAGATCATCCATCTAGAGATATGCAAGATACTTTTTGGATTAAAAATAAAAAAGGAGTAGATAAGTATGGGGAAGAAACAGGTTATGTGCTTAGAACTCATACGAGTAATATGCAAATTCATACAATGGAAAGGTATGTAAAAGATGATTTAAATTTTCCAATTGCTATTGCATGTCCAGGAAAAGTTTTTCGTAATGAAGCAACTGATGCAACTCATGAAGCTCAATTTCATCAGATCGAAGGATTTTATGTTGGTAAGGACGCGTCATTATCAATGATGGTTGGTGTTATGCAAAAACTATTTTCAGAATTTTTTGAAACAGAAACTGTGATTCGCTTAAGATCGTCATATTTTCCATTTGTGGAACCGGGAAATGAATTTGATATGCAGTGTTTTAAGTGTAAAGGAAATGGATGTAATATCTGCAAACAAACAGGTTGGATCGAAATTGGAGGAGCAGGAATGGTACATCCGAAAGTATTAGAAGCTGGAGGAATTAATCCGAATGAATACAGAGGTTTTGCTTTTGGTTGTGGTATAGACCGCATGCTAATGCTTAAATATGGGATTGATGATGTTAGGCTTCTGTATAATGGTGACCTTAGAGTGGTAAATCAATTTTAATATATGAAATTTTCTAAATCATGGCTACAAGATTATATCGTTGAAAAACTTCCTGAAGACGGGGTTATTGCTGATACCTTGAACAAGAAGGCTTTTGAAGTTGAGGAAATTTTAAAATTAGACAATGATACTGTTTTTGATATTAAAGTTCTTCCTAATAGAGCGCATGATGCCCTTGGTCATCACGGAATGGCATATGAACTTTGCTCATGTTTTGGGTATACATTTAATAAGAGTATGGATAAAAAAACCATTGATTTTATTGATAAGCATATTACCTCACCAAGCGTGGCTATTGATGACGAGTCGTCATGTACAAGATTCATGAGTATTAGAATTGATGGTGTAGTAGTTGGGGAAAGTCCAGAGTGGTTAAAGAAAAGAATGGAATCCATAGGTCAACGTAGTATTAACAATATAGTGGATGCTACTAATTATGTTCAATTCGCACTCAATAAACCGATGCATGCATACGATGTCAGAAGTGTGAAAGGTATACTTCGTGCACGTTTTGCAAAAAGTGGAGAGACATTGAAAACTTTAGATGAAAAAGATTTAACATTAGATGAAAAGACACTTGTTATTGCTGATGATGAAAAGGTGCTCGGTCTTGCAGGAATAAAAGGTGGTAAATTTAGTGGGATTCAATCTGACACAACTAGTATTTTATTAGAAAGTGCTAACTTCGAGCCAACCTTAATTCGTAAAACATCTCAGAAGTATGGACTACACACCGATGCATCTAAGAGATTTGAAAACGGTATTGCTAACTCACTTGTTATAGTTGGTTTGTATGCAACAGCTAATCTTATAAAAGATATATGTAAAGATGTACAAGCAAGTGAACCAACTGATATATATCCTAATAAAGATGTTTCTTATCATGTTGGAATATCTTGTCGTGAACTTAATGATATTTTAGGTACTAAATATACAGCAGAAGATATCTCGAAAACTTTAAAGCAAATGTCTCTTCCTTTTGAGATTATTATTCCAGAAAAATACATAAAAGAAACTTACGAAACACTAGTTGGAGCTGTATATAAGAATCCTTCAAGCATGAGGCGAGATGCACCAAGAGCCTTTAGTTGTTCGTCACTTATTAGTTATCTTTATAAAGGAATATGGATGCCAAGTATTTCAATTGATAAATATGTTTTTTCAAAAAAAATAACAAAAGAGGAACTTTCTTTCGGTGACCTTATTTTTACAAATTCTGGTGAAGGGAAAATTAGACACGAATCAGAAGAATTCTTGCGTGGTACAAAAGTAAAAGATGGCATTGATCATGTAGGAATGTATTGTGGTAATAATGAAGTTATACATTCGACGAAAGTTCATGGTGTTGTAACCATAGAATCATTAGATAATTTTGCAAAAGGAAGGGCTGTTGTGGGTTATGGAAGAGTAACAGATTATTTAAACGAAGAAAGATTCGTTGTTCGTGTTCCATCAGTACGATTAGATATTCGTATTAAAGAAAATCTAGCAGAAGAAATTGGTCGTATCTTAGGATATGAAAAACTATCACCTACTCTCCCACAGCTTAACCGCGTTGGCATTGTTCACAAGAGAATGTTTTATGAAAATAAAATTAGAGAGATATTATTTGAGCACGGCTTTAGTGAAGTGATGACATATACATTTGGAAACAAAGGCGAAGTAGAGTTAGTAAAAGGCCTCGCAGATGATAAAGAAAAGTTGCGTACAAATCTTGGAGATGGATTAGTTCAGTCTATTGCACTGAATATATACAATGCTCCAATTTTGGGTCAAAAAACTATTAAAATTTTTGAAATAGGAAATGTTTTTGGAAATGGTTCAGAAGTAAGACATCTTTCACTTGCAATTGATGATGGTACTAAGAAAAGCAGTTTCACTGAAGAAGTGGATATGATTCTCGCAGAAATTAAAAGAACTTTAAGACTAAACGCGACGGGGGATAGTGTCGCGTCGCCCGACCAAACAAAGCTTGGTTTAGGGATTAAAGAGATTGAATACAAAACAATTTCAGTGAAGCCTTACGTAATAGAGTTGGATTTTGATGCACTTATTAGTGAGTTACCTGAGTTAGATATTTATGAGGCACCAGTATTTTCAAATTTACCACTAGTTAATTACAAATCAGTCTCATCTTATCCATTTATTACTCGTGATATTGCTATGTGGGTACCTGATACTATCACATGGGAGGATATCAATTCTCTTTGTGTTGAAGTACAGAATCCTATCGTTACTCGTATTGATCTTTTTGATACGTTTTCAAAGGAAACAGAAGGTATAAAGAAAACATCTTACGCTTTCCGTTTAGTATTCCAAAGTTATGATAAGACATTAACTGATGAAGAAGTTAACAAAATGATGGAACCATATTACGAAGTATTTAAAGGTAAAGGATACGAAATACGATAAAGTTTTATAAAATAATAAATATTTACATACACATCATCGTGTGTTAGTGTGTATTATAGGCAGTACTACTAAAAAAGGAGAGATATAATGTTGAATAAATTTGATCAGAGATTGATAGATTTTTTCACTATGATTTGTTGGTGGACAGAGGTGAAATGGGAAAAGAATAATTTATGTTGGGCATATCATACGAATATCATTGCCCACATATCTTGGTTTTTCTTTTTTACTTTTGCTTTGATTCAAGTTATGAAAACTGGAAGCCAATTATGGGTATTTTTCTTCTCAATTTTTGTTGCGATTTCTGGCTTCACTCTTTGTTTAAAAGTTATCTTTCAAAGAAAAACAATTGACCACTATTTCCTAGTAATTTTTCCTCAAGGATCACCAAACCCGTGTAGGTTTTTGAAGGAAAAGATTTCTGACAGAAAAGGTTGGGTATATAGTGCATTATTAGTTTACATTGCTTATTTAATTCAAGATGTTTCTAAGTATGCAGAATATGAATCGATGTGGATTTTTTCGTTCTACACCACGTTAATCTTTTCTTTCTTCTTCGAGTATTTAATGGCTTGCGACTCAATGCCGCCAGAGGAAAAAGCAAAAAGGAAAGCAAGGGTTGAAGAATGGAATGGAAATCTTCAACCAATTCGAATTTCAGGCAATTAGGTTCATTTGTAAGTCGGTCGCGTAATCGCGACCGACTTTTTGTTTTGTAGTATAATAGAAATATGAAGTTACCAGTCCCTTATTACTCACAATTTGTAGATATACAAGACCCATTTTGGATGTTACGAGCATGTGGTGGAACTTGTTTGAAAATGGTCGCTGAATATCACCTACCTACCGGTATTCCGAATAGGGAGGGTATTGTAGTTCCAGATATTCTTTCACTATGTAATGAAGCAAAAGAGCGTGGTGGGTATGATATGCAGAATGGTTGGGTCCATGATTATTTAGTAAATAAAGCAAAGGAATTAGGATTACAAGCTCATAGGTCAGAAGGACTAACTAATATCACTGATGAAATAATTGCATCATTGGACGCAGGTAATCCGGTTATAGTTTCTGTTGAAAAAAGAGTGCTTGAGCAAACTCGTTTTCATTTGATCGTTATTGTTGGTTACGAAAAAGAAGACAATGTATCAGAGTTAGTAGATAGTTTTAAATTAAAATCTAATAGTTGTTTCTATTATCATGAGTCAGAATCAACTGATAAAGAACGTGGGCAGTATCGTACATGTGATGTGGAAACATTCATGAATTATTGGAGAGGTAAGGCAATTTTTATTTCAAAATAATATATGAAAAAAATTGTAACAATCGGAGGTGGTACAGGAAGTTATACAGTTTTAAGAGGTTTAAAGAACTATGATGATATAGAAATATCAGCGATAGTTTCTATGGCTGACGATGGTGGCTCTACTGGAGTACTAAGAGATGAGCTCGGAGTACTTCCACCAGGGGATGTTAGACAGTGTCTACTGGCTCTTTCTCTGCATGGTGATACTGTGCGAAAGCTTATGGGTTATCGCTTTGAAGAAGGAACACTTAAAGGTCACACATTTGGGAATATATTACTTGCCGGTTTGGAAAAGACCGCAGGTTCTTTTGTAAAAGGTGTTGAAATAGCATCTGATATTTTAAAAATAAGAGGAAGGGTAATTCCAGTAACTGAAGATATAGCTTGTCTTGTAATTACATTAGAAGATGGAACGCAGGTGTTTGGTGAAAACAATATAAATCATTCAGATATTCAAGCTGTTGGTGTAAAAAAAGTCTCATTTAAGGAGTCAGTTAGAATAAATGAACACGCAAAGCTAGTCATACTTGAAGCAGATCTTATAGTTCTTGGTCCAGGAAATTTTTATTGTTCTTTAATGCCAAATCTTATTGTTGATGGCTTTAAAGAGGCTATTAAAGAATCAAAAGCAAAAATAGTGTTGCCAATAAATCTTACAAATAAAAAGGGGCATACGTTATTTTTTGATGCTAGTGATTACTTGAATGAAATTGAAACTATTTTGGACAAAAAAGTTGACTATATTTTTTGCAATAATGAGTTACCTTCAGATGAGCAAGTTGAGATGTATAAAATGGAAGAAGGGGACGGGGTTATGGTTTTAAATGATTTACTTAGCGACGAGAGGTTAATTTCTGTTTCGGTACTTTCTCATGAAATTGTGGAGCAAAATAAAAGTGATAAAGTGGCCAGCGCTCGAAGTTACATTCGTCATGATAGTACTAAAATAGCAGAAGCAATACATAATTTACTATGAAAATAATTTTTGATTTTGATGATGTAATATTCGACACACAGTCTTTTAAACAGAAGGTATTTTCAGGGTTAAATTCTTGTGGAGTTGACAGTGAAGTTGTTAAGGGTTTGTACGGTAGTCATCGTAGGTTATTTAACCCAAGTAGTATTTACAGAGACGTAGTAGTTATTTCAGGTAAAAATATATCAGAAGAAAAAGTCAATGAAGCAATAGATAATCTATTTCAAGATATTGGTAAATATATTGATAAAAGAATTACTGACATTATATATAGTACTGGCAAAGATAATTGTTTTATTTTAACAGCGGGTGATGAGGATTTTCAGAGATTAAAAATACAAAATTCATTAGATAAAAGTGTCATAAATAATGAGCACGTAATTTTTGTTAAAGATAATAAAGACAGCAAAGTAAAAGAAATTTGCGAGAAATATCCTAATGAGTCAATAATTTTTGTTGATGACAAAAATGAACACATAAATGAAGTTGCAGCTCTTAACCTTAAAAACCTATATCCCATACTTTACAATAAAGACGGTTTCGATATTTTATCTTCAAAAATAAGAGAATTATCATAAATGTGATATTATTCTTGTATTATTATGTCTTTAAAGGATTACAAGTATGTGCATTGCATAGGAATAGGGGGTATAGGATTATCAGCTATTGCCAGATATTGTAATGCCAATGGTGCAAAAGTAACTGGGTCAGATAGCGGAGCAACACGTATTACTGATGATTTGCAGAGTGAGGGTATAATTGTATACATAGGTCACAATGCAACTAATCTTGCACAAGAAACTAATCTTCTCATTTATAGTATTGCTGTTAAAGATAATAATCCTGAATTAAAATTAGCAAAGGAAAGAGGAATTATGTGCATGACATATCCTGAAGCATTAGGATTATTAACTAAGGAGTACACAACAATAGCAGTATGTGGCACTCATGGAAAAACAACTACAACGGGAATGGTGACTTCTATGTTAAAAGGTTGTGGAATTAATCCTACAGTTATTATTGGAAGTTTATTGTCCGAAGGTGGAACTAATTTTATACAAGGAGACAGTGAATATCTGGTTGTTGAAGCTTGTGAGTATAAGCGTTCATTTCTTAATCTTTATCCAAAACATATAGTTGTTACAAATATTGATGAAGATCACCTAGACTATTACAAAGACTTAGAGGATATTAATAGTGCATTTCAATCATTTGCTGATAAATTAGAAGATGGTGGGTTACTTATAACCCATAACGATGTTTCTCTTAATACATTAGGTAAAAAAGTAAATGCAGATGTTGTAGATATTAATCAAATAGAGCTTTCAGTATTAGGCGAACATAATAAAAGAAATGCACAATTAGTTCTTGCTTTATCTAGTGAACTGGGATTTTCAGATGAAAAGGCTCGCGCTGGACTGAATGCATTTACTGGTACATGGCGTCGTCTTGAGTATAAGGGAACACAAAAAGGTGCAATCATGTATGATGACTACGGACATCATCCAAGAGAAATAATGGCCACACTAGAAGCACTTCGTGAAAAATACACATCAGGAAAATTCAAATTGATAGTTGTTTTTCAACCACATTTATTTTCACGAACAAAATTATTATTAGATGATTTTTCAAAAGCATTCACTCTTGCTGATAAGATTTGTGTTCTACCGATTTATGCAGCTCGCGAAAAAGATGATGGAAGTATTTCATCTCATGATTTAGTTGAAAAGACTGATAATGCTATTTATATGGAAAGTTTTGATGAAGTAAAAAAATACATTGATAAAAATTGTCATTCAGGAAGTGTAGTGCTAACTATTGGTGCAGGAGACGTTTACCTTATTCATAATCTATTTGTATAATTTTATGATTAAAGAACTCTATTTATCATATTTTGAGAATAAGAAAGTAACTGTAATGGGATTAGGGCTTCTTGGTCGCGGTATAGGGGATACAAAATTTTTAGCAGAAAATGGTGCGGATATAATTGTAACCGACAAAAAAACAAAAGAACAATTAATGTCTTCCTTAGAATCTCTAAAAAATAACATAGAGGAACCCTATGTAAATATAAAATATATATTAGGTGAACATAGGTTAGAAGATTTTGAAAATAGAGATTTTATTTTAAAAGCCGCTGGAGTACCGTTCGATAGTGAATATATAGAGCACGCTTGTTCAAATAAAATACCTGTATATATGTCAGCAGCATTAGTATGTGATATTGTCATGAAAGAATTACCTGATGTTGTAATAATCGGAGTGACTGGAACAAGAGGAAAGAGTACTACAACAGAAATGATTGCTCATGTATTGCGAGAAAACGGCAGTAGAGTCCATCTTGGTGGAAATATTCGCGGTGTTGCTAATCTTCCATTATTAGATGAAATTGAAGATGGAGATTTTCTGGTACTAGAATTAGACTCATGGCAGTTACAGGGATTCGGTGATATGAAAATCAGCCCACATATTGCAGTCTTCACTAGTTTTATGGATGACCATATGAATTATTATAAAAACGATAAAGAATTATATTTTAATGACAAAGCAAATATTTATCGCAATCAACACGCTGGTGACGTATTGGTCGCAAGTGCCCAAGCAAGTAGTGAGATTATTATGCGAGGGGAGAGAGTCGCGATTCTTGTACCAGAACAACAACATTTTGATATGAAATTAATTGGTGAGCATAATCAAGTCGCGGGTGGTCTCGCATATGAGGTTGCTTCACAGTGTGGATTAGATGATGAAAGTATTCGCAAATCACTAGCAACATTTTCTGCAGTACATGGGCGTCTTGAAGATATGGGATTATTCCAAAAGGCTAAAACCACCATGGGTAGAGATGTTGGTTCGCCCGACTCAAAAAGTGAGTTTAGGGGTGTAAGAGTATTCAATGATAATAATGCTACAACCGGTGATGCGACCAACATAGCATTAGAATCTGTAAACAACACTTTTAATAAAAAACCTATTCTAATAATCGGTGGAACAGACAAAGGTTTACCAATAGATGAATTAGAAAAATGTTTACAGAAAAAAACAAAAGCAGTTATATATTTATCAGGAACTGGAACAGACAGAATTTCTCTTAATAAGGAATATAAATATGACAAGCTTTCAGACTGTATTTCGAAAGCTTTTGAATTATCGGAAGAAGGGGATATTATTCTTTTCTCACCAGCTTTTGCATCATTTTCTAAGTATTTTAATAATGAATATGAAAGGGGTGACGAATTCGTGAAAGAAGTGCAAAAATATGCCTAAAATCCCTTTGAAATTGGATGTTAAATAGCACCTTTTCCACTTTCTTTTTTGCTCTAAAAATGTTATAATTAAAGGATTAATTCCTTAGATTTTATTATTATTTATGGCAGCAAAAAAGGCTTCAAGTTACGGTGCAGATTCGATTCAGGTTCTAGAGGGTCTTGAACCGGTACGTAAGCGTCCAGGTATGTATATTGGGTCTACTGGACCCGACGGACTTCACCATTTAATATGGGAAATCTTCGATAACTCTCGTGATGAGGCGATGAATGGTTATGCAAATCGTGTTGAAATTACAATTCTACCGAACGATACTATTCGTGTGGTTGATAATGGTCGTGGTATTCCAACTGATATACATCCAAAAACTAAAGTGTCTGCGTTAGACACAATCATGACTACACTTCATGCCGGAGGAAAGTTCGGAGGTGATGGTTATGCAGGGGCAACAGGAGGACTACACGGTGTAGGAGCTTCAGTTGTTAATGCACTTTCAATTATGTGTAAAGTGGAGGTGCATAGAGATGGTGTAGTTAATATGCAGGAGTATAAGCAAGGTATTGCAAAATCAAAAGTAAAACCAGTTGGAAAAAGTAAGTTCACTGGAACAGTTGTTACATTCCAACCAGATGCAATTATTTTTAAAGAAGGAACAGCATTTGAACTTAGTCGAATAGTTTCTCATCTTCGTCAGCAAGCATATCTTGTAAAAGGTCTTTCTATTACAGTAGTGGATGCTCGTGAAGTTAAAGATAAATTAGAATTAGAATGTGAAACATATTTTAATGATATTGGTATTGAGTGTCCAACTACAACTTTTTATTTTGAAGGAGGATTGAAGTCACTCGTAAAGCATTACAATGAATTTTCAAAAGCAGTGCACAAAAATGTTTTTTATGTAGAAAAAGAAGCAGAAAATGTCGGTGTAGAAATTTCACTTCAATATATTGATGATATGACAACTAAGTTGGTTGCGTTTGCGAACAATATACACACAACAGAAGGAGGAACTCATGTAACAGGATTCAAAACAGCACTCACTCGTCTTATCAACGCGTACGCACGTAAGAATAATATTTTGAAAGAAAAAGATGAGAATCTTACTGGAGATGATGTTCTAGAAGGTCTCACTTGTGTTATATCAGTAAAGTTACGTGAAATTCAATTCGAAGGTCAGACAAAATCAAAGCTGGGAAGTATGGAAGCACAAACAGCAGTTGCTACTGTTTTTTCTGAGTCGTTCTCACTATTCCTTGAAGAGAATCCAGATGATGCAAAAGAAATAATAAACAAAGGTTTACTTGCTCTTCGTGCTCGCAAAGCGGCAAAAGCTGCGAAGGACTCAGTACTTCGTAAAGGAGCACTTGAAGGGTTTTCACTTCCAGGAAAGCTTGCAGACTGTCAGACTAATGACCCGTCACTTTCGGAACTATTCATTGTGGAGGGAGACTCTGCGGGGGGTACAGCGAAGATGGGGCGTGATCGTGTTACTCAGGCTATTCTTCCGCTTAGAGGTAAGATTTTGAACGTAGAACGTGCAAGACTAGACAGAATGCTAGGTAGTGAGCAGATTAAGAACCTTGTTCTTGCTATGGGGGCAGCAATTGGAGACACCTTCAATATTGATAAGTGTCGTTATCATAAACTTATTATCGCGACAGATGCTGATGTTGACGGTGCTCACATTCGTACGCTGTTACTTACTTTCTTTTATCGTTACTATAAGCCGATTATTGAGGCAGGTTATGTGTATATTGCACAACCACCACTTTATAAAGTTGCATACGGTAAAGAAGTCCATTATGCTTTTACCGATGAGGAAAAGATTGGCATTTTAAAGAAACTAGGATTTGAAAATATTGAGCAGGGTGAAGGAGAAGAAGGAAATGCAGATGAAGTACAAGATGGAGAACAACAAGAAGAAAGTGGTGATGAAAAAGATGCAAAGACAGTAAAGAAATCATCGAAGAAGCCAAGCATACAGAGATATAAAGGTCTTGGAGAAATGAACTCAGATGAATTATGGGAGACAACAATGGACCCAGAGACACGTGTTTTGAAAATTGTATCAATCCATGAGGCCGAAGAGTCAGACAGAGTATTCGAAATGTTGATGGGTAGTGAGGTGGGGCCAAGAAAGAGTTTTATTCAGACTCATGCTAAAAGTGCCAACATCGACATTTAGGTCATAAATCACGAAGCTACTTTGTCGTACTAAAAATTTTATTCGGTCAATGTAGGTCTACTACATCTCTCTTATAAAATTTTTGTACTTCGCGTATCTTCATCAATTTTTTACCTAAATAAGTTAAGGTCATTCTTGTTTAGTTTTTTATATTCACTACCATCAAATAATATGTGTTGTATACTAAATTAATGAGAAAAGAAAATACCACTCAAATACTACTGCTTACTATTTTTGTTATTTTTTCGTATGTGTATTTTAAATTACCTCAAGCAATCCCTCAAGTAGATAAAATTTATATTACAATTACAACTTTTTTCTTTTCTATATTCACTGGTTTTTTTGTTTCTCAGCAAATGTCGAGATACTCAAAAATCCGTTCCGTAATAAGTAATTTTGACGGCAGAATGTCAGGTATTTATAGAGCTTCAGAAAATATAAGTAAGGATGTAATGGATAGTATCGGAAAAATAATTTCAAAGCATTATAAAAAAATGATGAAGGAGGGAGAGTGGAATTATCATTTAACCCATAAGTCCAACACTATGGCAAGTATACATACTATCCTTGAAGAAAAAGTTGGTGATGCAAAAGTTGAAGGATTGCGTGCACAGGCACTCGGTAAAGTTCTTAATAATTTATCTGATTGTGAAGTGTCACGAAAGAGTATGGTTATGTTGTATCAAGAAAGAATACCCGCATTTCAGTGGTTCATTATTACTTTTTTTATACTTGTACTTATCCTCGTCGTCAGCGCAATTCCTTCACAAGGACTTATTCTTGAAAGTATATTAAAGTCCGCCTTCTGTGTTTCCATTTTATCTGTCGCTAGTATTTTGTATCACTTAGATAATTTACACTTATTCGAGGATTTCATTGGCGAAAATTCTGCGCAAGATGTTTTAGATTTAATAAAAGGGAAGAAGTAGATCCGTAAAAGATATTGATTTTTATGGGTTTTCGTGTTATAATATTTTTCTTATGAAATGGGTAATTTTTACAGGAACATGGCGTCTTACGAATAAGGAGGTGGAAAATGATGTCAGGCTTGCTGCAAGGCAGGTTTTTGAAAATGGTGATGGATTAGTAACGGGTGGAGCAACTGGTGTTGACTATTTTGCTATGGATGAATTCCTAAAACTAAATCCAGAATGTACTCGTATAAGAATTTTTATACCTGCCCGATTAGACCACTTTATTGAAGACTATAGAAAAAACTGGAAGAATGACCCAGTTACTAACATTGATATTGATAATATTGCTTTCGTATTGAAATTAATAAGAGAAAGAAATCCGAGTGCTGTTTTTGAAGTAAGAAAAGATAGTGGAGATATTACTCAAGACGAATATGATTTAAGACACAATGAAGAAGTGACTTTTTCAGATGAGGTCTACGCTTTTCAAGTGAACAATAGTACTGGAACAGGAGATACAATTAATAAAGCAAAAGCAGCTGGTCTACCAGTTACTTTACATAAACAATATACAATTTAAATTATTGTAAATTTGTTTTTTACTTGTACATTTGTTAGTGTTTAATCATGTTCTTTATTCATATTGGAGATTGAAATGTTATCTGACGTGACAAGATATGAGGTATTAATTTCTGAAGCATTACGAGCAGTTAGTTCAGTAGCTAACAAAGAGAAATCTCTAAAGAGAGCCAAAGCGCTTCTTGAAAAAATAACAAAACCATTACTTGAAGTTTGCAAAAAATGTTTAGATAGAGTGGTTGCTGACTTCAATAGCCATGGAGGTTATTATTATCAGGTAGCTGTAGTCGGTATTTCAATTAATTTTCAAGACGAAACAATTTCAGTAGGATTTGAACTACGTAGTCTAACTTGTGAACTCGATGAAACTTTCGATAAAGATGATTACGATACTCTTTTCAGTAGTTTAAAGCCTCATGTTGATGAAGAACTTAAAAAAATAGGCACACCTTTTAAGTTCAGCTCTTTTAGTGTTCCTAATAGTTATTATTCAAAATAGTTTCTAAAAGCGAGTCGCAAGATTCGCTTTTATATTTTCCTATTATCTCTATTTCTTATTCTTAATTTCCTCGCTTAACTTATCAACTAATTCACTTATTTTCATTTCACCGATTTTACCAGCTGTACGGTGCTCCAATGTAATTGTTCCATTTGTAACTTCCGCATCACCAATAACTGCCCAGTATGGAGTTTTCATTTCGCGAGTGTTACGAATTTTTTTACCGAGACCTTCTCTCGTGTTGTCTAACTTCATACGAATGTTTGCACCATCGAGTGCTTCATATACTGTTTTTGCATGTTCATGATGTGCATCAGAAATTGGAAGTATTGTAATTTGATTCGGTGATAACCAGAGAGGGAAGTTGCCTGCGAAGTGCTCTATCATTACACCCATGAAGCGCTCAAGTGAACCAGAAATAGCGCGATGTATAACAACAGGTCTCTCTTTCTTTCCTTCATTATTAATAAAATGTAAATCAAATCGTTCAGGTAGATTGAAGTCACATTGTATTGTTGCTAATTGCCATTCACGACCAATCGCATCTTTGAACATAAAGTCTAGCTTCGGTCCATAAAATGCAGCTTCTCCTTCAACTCTTTTATAATTAAGTCCATTTAATTTTGCTGCCTCTTCTAGTGAGCTTTCTGCTATGTCCCAAACTTCATCAGTTCCAAGATATTTACTCTTATCATCACCTCGTACTGACCACGATACCCAGTAACCATCCATCATCCCCATGGTTGTGTAGAATTCTTTAATTATACTTACAATAGTCGATACTTCTTCTTTGATTTGTTCTTGTGTGCAGAATAAGTGGCCATCATCTTGTGTAATAGCTCTCACACGTAATAGTCCTCCTAATTGACCTGACTTCTCATCTCTATACACTGTTGCAGGTTCGAAGTATCTAACAGGCATATCACGATATGAAAATTGATTGTCAGCAAATATTTGCATATGATGAGGACAGTTCATTGGCTTCACACAAAAGTCTTCTTTACTAGTTGCTCCCATTACATGGAACAAGTTCTCACTGTACTGTGCCAAATGTCCCGATTTCTCATATAAATCTTTTTTTGTAAGATGGGGTGTCCATACTCGAGAGTATCCTTTCTTTGAGTGTAATGACCATAGATAGTCTTCGATTTCTTTTCTAATTATCATTCCATTTGGTTGAAGGAGGGGCAAACCTGCACCAACTAGATTAGAAGTAGTGAAGAGTTTGAGTTGCGCACCAATAATACGGTGGTCACGCTTCTTTGCTTCTTCTTGCTGTGTTATGTATGCATCTAGTTCTGCTTTAGTTTCGAAAGCCAGTCCATATATACGAGTAAGCATTGGTTTTGTTTCATCTCCTCGCCAGTATGCGCCAGCTAAGTGTGAAAGTTTGAATGAATCATTTGAAATTTCTTTTGTACTATCAACATGCGGTCCTTCGCAAAGGTCAAAAAAATCTTCACCAGTATAATATAAAGTTACATCTTGTCCTTTAGTTTTTATACCATCAATTAATTCTAACTTAAAAGGATTTAATTTAAATAAACCTTCAGCAACTCCGGGTGTAATAGTCTCAACTTTGAAACTTAAATTACGTTTAAGAATTTCACGCATTGTTTTTTCTAACTTTGGCAAGTCTTCTAAAGTTGGCTTTACGCCTTCCACAAAATCAATATCGTAATAAAATCCTGTATCAGTCACCGGTCCAATGGTTGGAAGAGAATGAGGAAAATTATGCTTTATAGCCATTAATAAAACATGTGCTAGTGAGTGACGCTTTTTAAATAGTGTTGATTGGTCTACGATGTTTGACATATCCTTATATACTACCAGAAAATAATGTTTTTGTGGAGCTATTTGATTGTAAAAATATAGAATGATTCACTTGACTTTATGTGGGGGTTTTGTACTATTGAGTAACTAGCCAGACTTCCTGTATAGAACACTGAAATAAACAGTTTGGCAAGTAACCTAATTTAATTTTTATGACACCACTTTATATTTTTATTGGAATTGCAGTTGTTCTCGTGCTTGTTATTATTGGAATGTATAACGGCCTCATACGGTCACGTCTTCATGTTAAGGAAGCATGGGCAGATATTGATGTACAACTAAAACGTCGCTTTGATCTCATTCCTAATCTTGTAAGTACGATTAAGGGGTCAACAAATTTTGAAACTTCAACTCTAGAGAAAGTAGTAGAGGCGCGTGCTAAGGCGATGCAAGCAGGTACTCCAGCTGAACATGGAGTTGCTGAGAATCAATTAACCGGCGCACTAAAGAGTATCTTTGCACTTTCAGAAAATTATCCAGACTTGAAATCAAATCAGAACTTCTTGTCTCTTCAGAGTGAACTTGCAGATACAGAAAACAAGATTCAAGCCGCTCGTCGTTTTTATAACGGTAATGTTGTTGAATATAATACAAAGATACAAACAGTACCGACAAACATAATTGCCAAAATGTTTTCATTCGTTGAATCAGAATTCTTTGAGCTTGGGGAAGGGGAACAAGCCGCAAAGCAACCGGTGGAAGTAAAATTCTAGATAAACAGTTAAAAGTTTTTAAAGTTCATAAAGTTAAAAGTAAATACATGAATGCGTTTACTTTACAGACTTTATAACTTCTAACTTTATAAACTCTATGACTCTCTATACACAACAATCAACTAATGTAAGAAAAACTTGGTTCCTTATGACAGGTTTTCTTCTTTTGGTTATAGCTATTGGTTTCGCATTATCATACTGGTACGGTAATTCAATGTTTCTTTATTTTGCTATCGGAGTGAGTTTGCTTACAAACGTTGGAGCATATTGGTTTTCAGATAAGCTAGTTCTTTCTATGGCTAATGCAAAGAGAATTGAATCGAAAGAAGATTATCCAGATTTGTGGAGGACGATGGAGAATCTTTCTATTACAGCAGGCCTTCCAATGCCTAAGTTGTATATTATTGATGACCCAGCACCGAATGCATTTGCTACAGGAAGAAATAAAAATCATTCAGTAGTAGCAGTTACAACGGGCCTACTTGCACTTCTAAACAAATCAGAATTGGAAGGTGTACTTGCGCATGAGTTATCACATATAGGTAACAAAGACATGTTAATACAAACTGTAGTTGTTGTATTCGCAGGAATTATTTCATTGATAGGGAATATGGCATTTCACTTATCCATGTTTGGAGGCCGCGACAGTGATAAAAAGAATCCAATTCTAATGATTGTGGGTTTATTAGCAATTATACTTGCTCCAATCGCCGCCACAATAATAAAACTCGCCATCTCGCGTCAGCGTGAATTTCTAGCTGACGCAACAGGGGCTCTTATTACTCGTTATCCTGATGGTCTTGCTTCAGCGCTTCAAAAAATTAGTAATTTTCATCAACCGATGAGAGTGCAGAATAATACTATTGCCCATCTTTTTATTTCTGATCCGTCTGGTATTAATGATGAGTCTGAGGCACGTAAACATGAGAAAGTTTCTTTTGTTCAAAAAATGTTCATGACTCACCCTCCTGTGCAAGAAAGAGTTGATGCTCTTATGGGGAAGAAGAGATAATTGTTTTTGGTGAATATATTTAGATGTTAGGTAATTTTCACATGTTATACTTTATCTATTCAAAACATTAACAATTTCACATATGATATTTATTGAATTTATTTTAGGAGCTATCGTAACTCTCGTCGTTGCAGGTTGTTACATTATTGCAATTGCGTTTACTGTCTGGATGATGATAGACGCTGGTAAGCAGGACAGATTTTGGTGGCTTGTCCTTATTATAGGTGTGCCAGTTATTGGGCCAGCTGTCTACTATTTTACCGAAAAGAAACATGGTTATTATAAGGCACCAGTTCACCATATTCATAACAGTGAAACTGAAGAGCAACATGAAAAATCACCTAAGAAAAAGTCTGTTCGTAAATCAAAAATAATTACAGAAAGTGATGAAGAGAGTAAAGGCGAGATTAAACACGAAGAAGAAAAGGTTACTCCAAATACTGATGAAGTCAAAGAAGTTTCAAAAACATAACTATAACTAAAGTTTAATAAAAACATATTCACAATAATGAATGTGTTTTTTATTAATGGTATAAATATTTTCCTATTTCAGTTAGAGTGGCTTCTGGATCTATTTCAAATTTTTCTATTAAATCAGGATGAGCATCAAGTGTTTCTCTAAAAGTAACAGCGTGTAGATTAATAAAATCGTCAATTGACTCACTGTGTGATTGAGCTAATTTTATCTGCATCATATTTGCAATAAAAACTGATTTATCAAGGGTTGGTATATTTTCTAAATGTTCCATATATATTAATTATCTCAAATTTTAATTAATAATCAAAACAAAACAATGTGATATAATTGCATGGTATTTATTAAATAAACGGAGAGGTGGCAGAGCGGTTTAACGCACTAATTTGTTCCCGATTTTTTAAATTGTAATCAATTTGTTAAAATCGCAATCCAGGACAAAGTAAAGTTTCTTTTATTTTTAAAGCGGAGGGTTCGCATAGTGGTCTAGTGCACTACCTTGGAAAGGTAGCAACGGGGTAACCTGTTCGAGGGTTCAAATCCCTCACCCTCCGCTTTGAAAATAATTAGTTTTACTTTGTATCGGAGAAAGGTAGCGTGCAGGCAACTGCACCGAGGGTTCGAATCCCTCTCTCTCCGCTTTGAAAACAAGTAAGTCTTTATAGTATTTATTTATATTTTTACTATACAATTATCACCATTTAGTGTATTTTGTATATAACTATGAACAATGCGGTACGTATAGAAAATTTAGAGAAAGTATATCGAGATACAAAAAATAAAAAAGTTCTACACGGTATTAATTTAACAATACCCAAAGGGCAGTTTTTTGGTTTACTTGGTCCAAATGGTGCAGGTAAAACAACTATAATTAGCTGTATTACAGGAGTGTCTAGTCCAACAAAAGGAAGTATTTTGATATTCGGTAATGATGTAGTTTCTGATTATCGTGAAGCGCGTGCTTGTATAGGTGTTTCTCCACAAGAATTCACTATTGATACTTTTCAAACCGTCGACGAGATACTTGACTATCAAGCAGGTTTCTTTGGTGTGATTGGTTCTAAAATGAAAGAGCGTAGAGAAGAGATGCTTATTAAATTCGATTTAGTTTCTCACAGGGATAAGAAGTTCCAATTTCTTTCAGGAGGACTTAAGAGGAGATTAACATTAGCTAAAGCTATGATGCATAATCCGGATGTACTTATATTAGATGAGCCAACTGCAGGAGTAGATGTGGAGACCCGTAGAACTCTATGGAAATTTTTAAGAGAACTTCACAAGGGAGGAAAAACAATTATTTTAACTTCTCATTATTTAGAAGAAATAGAAGAGTTATGTGAGAGGGTAGCAATTATAAAAGATGGAGAAATTATTATTGATGACACTGTTAGTAATTTAACTAAAGATAAAAAGCTAGAAAAAGTTTATCTAGAAGCTGTAGGACACATTGATTAAAATATATGACAATAAATTGGATAGGATTTTATACATTAATAAGAAGAGAAGTAGGTAGAACAAGGCGCGTCATAGGGCAAGCACTTGTTGCGCCGATGGTTACTGCGTCATTGTATATTTTTGTATTCGGTTATGTCATTGGTAGTAAAATAGAACTAATTGAAGGAATTAAATATATTAATTTTGTATTTCCGGGGATATTTGCAATGAACATTATTTTGGCAGTATTCGGAGCAACGTCCTTCTCTACATTCTTCATGAAGTTCCAAAAGACAATTGAAGATTTGTTAACGTTACCAATATCATACACAGAGCTAGTCTTATCTCTTATCATGAGTGGTATTGTAAGGGCATTTGTAATTTCTGTGGCATTATCAATTGTTGCTGTAATTTTTGGAGTTGCAACGATTGTACATCCACTTATTTTGTTTCTATATATAATTCTAGTCAGCGTTTTCTTCGGTCTTCTTGGTGTTGTAATTGGTATATGGGCGGACAATAGCTTTGAAAAAATTGGAATGGCTACAAATTTTATCTTGACACCGCTTACATTTTTGGGCGGAGCCTTTTATTCAGTACATATGCTTCCAGAAAATCTTCAATTTTTAGTTTCATTTAATCCCATTTTTTATGTAGTTGATGGCATACGTTATTCACTTACCGGTTATCATGAGAGTTCACTTTTACTCGGAGTGGGTGTGTTAGCATCTCTATCTCTTATAACTCTAACGATTTGTGTGTATATATTTAAAACTGGTTGGAAATTACGAGCATAATATGAAAATTGCAGTATTAGACAATTTGCGTTCAGTTTATAATGTTGGGTCTATTTTTCGTACAGCAAATGCGGTCGGCATAGAAAAGATTTATCTTTGTGGTACAACACCAACACCACTCGATAAGAAAGGAATAAGAAGAAAAGATTTTGCGAAAGTCGCACTTGGTGCTGAAGATACAGTTATATGGGAATATTGTGAAAGTGCTATCGAGTGTATAAAAAAATTAAAAGAAGATGGTTATTACATTCTGTCTCTCGAACAAGACAAGAATTCTGTAGATTATAAAGAGGTGAATATAAAAGACAAAGAAAAAATTGCTTTTGTAATTGGTAGTGAAGTAGATGGAATTAATCATGAAATAGTAAAAATGTCTGATGTTATTGCAGAAATTCCAATGTTAGGTACAAAAGAATCGCTAAATGTAACAATTGCATTTGGCGTAGCTGTTTATCGTATTTTAGGGGTGTAGGGATAAGTTAAAAAATACATAAAATTCTATAGTATACTTAAATAAAACTAAGAATACATGGAAGAAAATCAAGAAAAAAAGGAAGATGTTCTAAATAGCATCTGGGATCATTTTAAAAAAGAAGAAGGAGTTATTTTGTCGTTGTTTGCTTTGATGATTGTATTTATGATGGGTAATAAACTTATAGATATTTATGCTGCGGACCCAGTTCCAGAATTAGTGAAGGTGATAAACCCACAACCAAGAGGTGGTGGCGGTAGTGATTTTATAGAAGTTGGTGGTATTACTTATTTTGTTGGTGGCAATGAAACATATGGTGAAGAATTATGGAGAACAGATGGCACCGCGAATGGTACAGTAATGGTTAAAGATATAAGGGTAGGGTACAGAAGTTCACAGGTTTCAAACTTAACTGATGTGAATGGGGTATTATTTTTTACAGCAGATGATGGAATAAATGGTTCTGAACTATGGAAATCAGATGGTACAGAAGTAGGTACAGTGATGTTATCAAACAGACTAGATAGTAACAGTTTTAATTTTAGCTCTGCAGTTGTTAATGGTGTTCTGTATTTCAGCACAGATGACACTTCTACTGGAGATGAGCTTTGGAGATCAGATGGAACAGTAGATGGCACACATATTTTAAAAGATATTAATCCTGGAGTTGCAGGTTCTGCGGCAAATTTTCCATTTGTAATTAATAATACTTTATACTTTTTCGTAAATACTGATGGTACAAATTATAATGCACTCTACACTTCAGATGGAACCGAAATTGGAACAACTATAGTTGTGTCTGATATTGGTGTGGGTAGTTATGATAAAATTGTTATTAATAATATTCTTTATTACAAAGGGTATTATTCTGGTTTTGGCACAGAGCTTTGGAAAACTGATGGTACTGCTTCAGGTACAGAAATGGTGAAAGATATAAGTATTGGAAACAGTGGTTCACTTGATTCAAATATCGGTAGATTAATTGACGTTAATGGCACATTATTTTTTACTGCTGATGATGGAATAAATGGTCTTGAGCTATGGAAATCAGACGGTACAGCTTCTGGTACTGAAATGATTGTAGATCTTACCCCTGGTGCTGGTTTTAGTTACATTCAAAATGGAGTTGTTTTAGGTGATTCATTATATTTTGCTTTTGACGATGCAATAAATGGATATGAGTTATGGAAATCAGACGGCACTGCAAGTGGTACAGTTATTGTAAAAGATATTAATCCTGGAGTTGCAGGTTCCATAGTAGAGAACCCTTTAGTTCTTAATGGTGTATTATATTTTATTGCTAACGATGGAATAAACGGAAATGAGCTTTGGAAATCAGATGGAACAGAAGGGGGGACTATTATGGTACAAGATATAAATATCGGAGATACGGGGTGCAGTGGTTGTTTTTATCAGGCAGGTAATTATTTATATTATCCATTTAATGATGGAGTTCATGGAATAGAGACATGGAGAACAGATGGAACATCAAATGGTTGGTCATTTATTAAAGACATAGACGAGTCTTTTTTCTCAAACTCCTCACCACGTTACTTAAAAGTATTTAATAATAATTTTTATTTTACAGCAAACGATGGAACAAATGGTAGCGAATTATGGGTATCTGATGGTACAGAAGGTGGCACTCAGATGCTAAAGAATATAAATGCTGGAGGTGATTCTATTTCTGGAGATCCTAATTTTTTAATTTCTAATAATATATTATATTTTATAGCAGATGATGGAGTTAGTGGTACGGAGCTTTGGAAAACAGATGGCACAGAATCAGGTACAATTTTGGTAAAAGATATTACATCTGGTGCTAATGGCTATGTTGAACAAGATTCATTAATCGATTTTAATAATAATGTATATTTTAATTCTGGTGATGATGGTACATATGGTTATGAACTTTGGAAATCAGATGGCACAGAAGTGGGTACGGTAATGGTTAAAGATATTAATCCTATCGGTAGTTCAGGGCCGTCTAATTTTGCTGTGTATAATAATGTTTTATATTTTTCCGCATCTGATGGTGTAAATGGTACTGAACTCTGGAAATCAGATGGTACAGCCTCTGGTACAGAAATGATTAAAGATATAAACTTAAGTGATAGTTCATCCCCTGATAATTTAATTGATATAAATGGCACATTATATTTTTCTGCTGATAATGGTATAAATGGTACTGAATTATGGAAATCAGACGGGTCAGCATCCGGCACTGAAATGGTAAAAGACATTAATGGTTCTTACGGTTCTAATCCTCAGTATTTTATTAATATTGATGGAGTTCTTTTCTTTGTAGCAAATAATGATGTAAATGGTGATGAATTATGGAAGTCAGATGGTACAGAAATCGGAACGGTTATGGTAAAAGATATAAATCCTGGTGGTGGTGGTGCAAATATTAGTGATTGGAGACATTCGCGAATGGTTAATTTAAATGGTAATTTATTATTTAATGCAGATGATGAGGTGAATGGTAAAGAACTTTGGAAATCAGATGGCACTGAAGTGGGTACGGTTATGGTAAAAGATATAAATCCAGGCTATTTTAGTTCTTGGCCAGAAGAGTTTAGAGTTATTAATGGCGTTTTATATTTTAATGCGGATACAGAGCAATATGGTGAAGAATTATGGAAAACCGATGGTACAGAAGTTGGTACTATTATGATAACTGACCTTGCTGTAGGTGGAGAAGATTCTGAACCAGAGGATTTAATTAATTTTAATGGTGATTTATACTACACTGCTGATGATTATATAAGTGGTCAAGGTATTTGGAAACTTAGTCTAGGTGCTGTTACCCCAACTACATATACTTTATCTTACTCGGCAAATGATAACGGCACTATATCAGGTTCCTCAACTCAAGTAATAACAAGCGGTGGAAATGGTACAGAGATAAGTGCAGTACCAGATGAAGGATACATGTTCGTATCTTGGAGTGATAGTTCGACATCAAGTACAAGGACGGATACAAATATAACAGCGAACCTAACTCTTACAGCTACTTTTGCTACGAGTACCGCAACATCAACACCAGAAGTAACAACTTTCACTAGTGGTGGAAGTTACTTTGTTAATGTATTGTCTGCTACTTATACAAAAGTAGTCTCAAATAATAAAGATACAAAAACTGATGAAAAAGAAAATAAATCAAATAATGTCACAGCAACAACATCAGATAGAAAATTAGTAATAGCTCGTATTAACTCAGAAGCTGACCTCACGGCTTTAGCTAGTAAAAGCAGTAAAAAAGAAATTCATGAAATTAGAACGACTAATTTTGATGAAAAAGAGAAAATAGTAACAATTACTATTGGATTAGTTCCACAGACGTTTACCTTTAAACTAAAAGATAAAACGGAGATTGATTTAGATAATGATAATATACCAGATATATTATTCGAATTCGTTAACATATTTACAGACAGCCCCGTATATATAGTTAGATCATTATTAGATGAGAATCGTATACCAGCATCATTAGTAAGTGTTGCAACAACAACCTATATATTTAATCGTGATTATAAAATAGGCATGATAGGAGAAGATGTAAAAGAATTGCAGAAGTTTTTGAACAATAATGGTTTTATATTAAAACAAAGCGGTATTGGTTCTAAAGGTAGAGAAAGCATCTTTTATGGTTATTATACATATAAGTCAGTTATGAATTTTCAGGAAGCTAATGACATATATCCTGCATCAGGATTCTTTGGACCAGTTACAAGAGATTTTATCAACAAAAATTATGTTGAGATTAGTAGATAGATAATTATTTTTATTAAATATGGATATTGTATTTATAAAAAACTGCAAAGTATTAGCCAAGCATGGATATTATAAAGAAGAGCATGCTAAAGCTCAGAATTTTATTGTGAGTGTTTATGCAAAAATAGATACTAAGGAAGCGGGTGGTAGTGATGATTTGAAAAAGACTTTGAATTACGAGCACATAAGAAAATATATTTATGAAGTATTGGAACAGAGTCCTCGTAGTTTAGTGGAGGCACTTGCTTCTGAAATAGCTGACAAAGTTCTCAAGCATGACGTAGTATCTGTTGAAGTTGAGATAGAGAAACCAGATGTGTGGGGAGATTGTATTCCAGGAGTGAGGATAACAAGACGTAAATAAAAAATCACGACCAATTTCTAAGGTCGTGATTATTGTCATTTTTGACTAAATCAGATTGCAATTACTACACGGATTATTTTCTGCAAGTTTAAAAGATGTTGCATTATTTTTGTTATGTTTGTGTCCACAATATTGACATCGTCCTGTTCCTGCACCAACACGTTCACAATTTGGGTTGTTTTCCTTGCGCATTTTTTTAAATCTTTCTAAGGTTGCAGGCTCAAAAGGTTTTTTATTTGGTCCAGAAAAATGATTTGCGTAACCAATATCCTGACTCATGTTTGTTTTTAGAAAATAACCCGCAAACATGAAAAGAAAGGCTATTGCAGAAACAATAAATACAGCATTCACAGCATCCATAGTGTACTCTCCCCAAAAGTTAATCAATGTGCAATCTGCTTAAGATTCTACCCGTTTCAATTTTTATGTCAATCAATTATAATCAAATATATGACAATATCTAAAATTAAAAGAGGGCTTCGTTTATATAAAACAAAAGAAAGAGCAGAAGTTAATGCTTGGTTTTTTAAGACAGGTAAAGGTCAATATGGAGAAGGTGATATTTTTTTGGGAGTTACGGTGCCTGATATTAGAAAGGTGGTCAAAAGTTTTTTTAGTGAATTAACATTGAATGATGCAGTAGAATTATTGCAATCAAAGTATCACGAAGATCGACTCGCAGGATGTATATTAATGGTTGAATTATTTAAGATTGCGACGAAAAATAATAGCATAAAAGAACAAAAGAAAATATACACGACATATTTAAATAGCACCAGTAGAATAAATAATTGGGACTTGGTTGACTTATCTTGTAAAGATATTGTCGGTGAATACTTGTATAAGGTGCGACCTTGTATTGTTGTTTTGTATAAATTAGCAAAATCTAAAAGTTTATGGGAAAGACGAATTGCTATTGTATCCACTTTTGCATTTATTAAAAAAGGGGAACATAAAGATACTTTTGCCATATGTGAAGTATTAATGAATGATAAAGAAGATTTAATGCATAAAGCATGCGGGTGGATGCTTCGTGAGGTGGGTAAAAATTGTGGTATCGAAACCTTAAACATTTTCTTGGAAAAATATGCAACTAAGATGCCTCGCACCATGCTTAGATATGCAATTGAGAGACATCATCCAGTGGAGAGGGTAAAAATTTTAAGGAAAAGTAAGTAAAACACTACTGTGTATAAGAAATTGAGGATTTGTTATGGTTATGATAGAGTTATAGTGTAGGTTGTAGGTAAAGCTCATTCGTTTCTTAACAATAACAAGGAGGCAAAGATGAAGAAACTCATCGCTGTTGCTCTCGCTGCTTGATACGGTTCCGACGTCAAAGCATCATGGTTAAGTCCATGGAGCAACCAGTTTCAAAAAACATCTTAACAACATAGGGAGAGTTCAATGCGACGACAATCCAATACCAACTGAGCTGTCGGCCAGGATAGGGAATATAATGTTCTTTCTCAGGAGAACACAAGTTATATTCTTGAGGTCCACTCTTAATCAAAAAACCCCGAAGACGAAAGTCTTCGGGGTTTGATATTTTTTGTGATAAAATATAACACTATGAAAACAACTACAATACCTCTAATACAAAAAGATTTTGACTGGGTGAAAATGACACCAGCTTTAATGAAAAAAACTGCTGACGCATATCTCGAGCATAAGAAAATTACCTACAAGGAAATAAAAGATATTCTTCCAGAGAATAGAACATACCTAAATACACTTTATGCACTTGAAAGATGTGATGATAAGTTCGAATCATTTTTCAGTAAGATGGGGTTACTCTCAGAAGTATCAACAAAAAAGGAAATTCGTGATAAAGCACATGAAGTAGCAACAGATTTATCAGAAAAATTGGTAGATATAGAATATGACAGAGATTTGTTCATATCACTTTGTGAATATTACGAGGGAAATTTTCCAGATGAAAAGAAGTCACTACGTAAAGAAGATATCAAGTTACTTGAAGAAACATTAAGAGAGTATCGACGCATGGGGTTTGATTTACCGACAGAAAAGCAAAAAAGACTAAAAGTTTTAATGAAGAAAGTATCAAAGTTATCGATTGCTTTTCGTCAGAATATAAATGACTATCAGGATTATATTCTATGTACACAAGAAGAACTTTGTGGATTATCAGAGAGATTCATTTCTACATTACCTAAGCATACAGATGGTAGATATATTGTGTCACTTCAATATCCACATATAGGTCCATTTATGGGAGAAGCAGATAATCGTGATAAGAGAAAAGAATTAGCTGAGAAAAACTTAAAGAAAGGTGGTGTAAAAAATCTAAAAGTTATCGAGGAGATTGTAAAGTTACGTCATGAAATTGCGACTATTTTGGAGTATAAGCATCATGCTGATTTTAGAACTGAAAATCGTATGGCAAAGAGTGGAAAGAATGCTGAAGATTTTCAGAATTCACTTTTAAAAACTTTGGTCCCACTTGCAAAAAAAGATAGAGAAGTGTTGAGCGCTCATGCAAAAACATTAGGTATAAAAAAATTGGAGCATTATGATATTGGTTATGTAGCTACACATCTTAAAAAGAAAATGTATGACCTAGACCCAGAAACAGTTAGAGCGTACTTCCCACTTGACCACGTAAGACAAGAAATGTTCAAGTTGTGTGAAAATCTTTTCTCAATTTCTATAAAAGAAATTCCTGCAAAACTCTGGCATAAAGATGTGAAGATGTACCAGATAAATGATAAAGGTGAGAGTAAAGGTGCTTTAATAGGTTATTTTGCTATGGATTTATTTCCAAGAGAAGGGAAGTTTGGTCATGCTTGCATGGTTGATGTTGTTGTTTCTCATGAGATGGAGTATAAGACAGAAGAGTATCTAGCACCTTTTTCTACAATGATATGTAATTTTCCTACACCAACAAAGAAAGTTCCTTCATTGTTATCAATAAGTGAAGTCGAAACTATTTTCCACGAATTCGGTCATTTACTTCATATGACACTTACTCGTGCAAGATTGGAATCACAAGCTGGAGCAAGTGTTGCGTGGGATTTTGTGGAGACACCTTCTCAAATTATGGAGAACTGGGTGTGGGATAAAGAAGTAATGAGTAAGTTATCAAAACACTATGTAACAGGCAAGCGTATACCATCTGCAATGATTGAAAGAATCATTAAAGGTAAAACATTTCAGAATGCCTATTTCTATACAAGACAACTTATACAAGGTAAATTAGATTTGGACTTGCATACAGGTAAAGTTAAAGATGCTAGCGCGGCGTATCGCAAGATGAATAAACTGTACTTCAATATTGTTCTACCAGAGAAAGAGACATTGTTCCCAGCAGGCTTCGGTCATCTCGTTGGATATGATGCTGGTTATTACTCATACCTATGGGCATTGGTATATGCATGTGATGCATTCGAGAGTTTCAAAACAAAAGGGAATAAAAATGTAATGACAAATAAAGAAGTGGGAATGAGATGGAGAAAAGAAGTTCTTGAAAAGGGAAGTAGTGAAGACGAAATGAAACTTATCAAAAACTTCTTAGGACGAGTACCGAATCAGAAGGCATTTTTGAAGGAGGTTATCGGGAAATAAATAAAAATCACATGCATTACGCATGTGATTCAAGCAAAGGACACTTGTCATTTTCTCTCTTTTGAAATAATTGTGGAAACTCTCGTGACGCCTTTAAAAGCTTTTGAGCGGCGAGTGGGTCATAGATGCTTACCTCATCACGGTGTATTGCAATATGACGAAGCTCAGCATCACTTGGTTTCCTTTCTGAAAGATCATAGATACTCGGCACGGTATTTCTCCTTGTTTGTGTGTCATATAAAGAATACATAAGTTAGTCTTTGTTGTAAAGCATATAATAAAACTCAAGTATCAAAGTATATTTGTGAAATTGTTGTCAAATATGAGTAAATTTGTAATTTAATTTAAGAGTGGTAGGATATGTTCATCGCATGTTCTTTGGGGGTCACCATGAACGAATTTTTCTATTATTTAGTCATTGTAAATCTCGGCTCATTTATGTTGATGATTATGACATCGGGTACTACGAGAAAATTTTTTGCAAAAGTTTGGGGAGCTGTATTTACCATATTCTTAATAATAATTTTTATTATGGTAAAAAGTGGACAATTGTAATAATTTCTATAACTCGTAACAAAACTACGAAAAGGTGACAATATGGAAAGAGTGAAAAGGAGTCATGAAAATAGGAGAGAAGAAAAAGCTCGCTTATATGAGGAACTTGTAAAACAGCACAATAAAAAAGTTGCGAGACTAAAGGGTGAAATATCCGAAATACAAAAAAGTCACATACTTGAGAATTCCGAATCTCTGCAAGCAACTTTAGCAAAAAAACAAGCAGAATTGAGAACTTTATCACGAGGTGGTATTACATAAGCATAGTCAATATACACGCTAGACACTTTAATTTTCATGAAGTTGATAGCGTGTTTTTATTTGGTTATCTATTTTATTGAAATAATAGCATTGACGTACTTCCATTTTTTGTGTGGTATAATAGAGTAATGGAAGACGAAGTAGTAGAAATTATTGAAAAAATAAAACCTACCCCATCATTTTTTGTTTGGTTAATTCAAAGAGTTGGTTATTTTATATTGTGGATAGGATCTTTCGTTGTTGTTAGTTTCTTAGGGGTATTTTTTATAGCTAACTTTGGAGGATTTGTAGCGCTTATTTTTGTTATTGTTGGAAGTTTTCTTTTTTTGAGATATTTAATTAATAGTTTTGATGATAATTCTGTAATAACAGAAGAAATAAAAAAAAGTTGGTATGATAAAGTTTATTCAGATAAACAGTTAGCGTTTATTATTTTTTTCTTATTATTTGTTACGGAAATGTGTTGGTTATATATTTCATTAATGAATTCCTTCCCCCATAATTAATAAGAATATTGTTTATTTTTACTAATTAGGAAGTTTTAAGATGTCTACAGGTTGACGTACTTCCATTTTTTGTGCTATTGTGCTATACTTCAGACACTTTAGACATGCGTCTGTTCCCCTTATTTTTAAGGGAAAACGGCGCACATTTTAGTTTATACATTTTATCAAATATTTATATGCAACAAGAAATTCGTAACATCGCCATAATCGCCCACGTGGACCATGGTAAAACAACTCTTACAGATGCACTCATGCAACAGTGTGGTGTTGGTGTCGAAGGTCAAACAATGGACTCAAATCCAATGGAAAAAGAACGTGGCATAACAATTACTGCGAAGAATACTTCAGTTCCGTATAAGGGTGTAAAAATAAATATACTAGATACTCCAGGTCACGCTGACTTTGGTTCAGAAGTAGAGCGTGTTTTACGTTCTATCGATTGTGTGCTTCTCGTTGTTGATGCACAGGAAGGTCCAATGCCTCAGACTCGTTTCGTTCTCAAAAAATCTCTTGAGTTAGGTATTAAGCCAATTGTTGTTATAAATAAAATTGATAAGCCTGCTGCAGATGCAAAGAAAGTTCACGATGAGGTTTTCGAACTATTCATGGAACTCGGGGCGAATGAAGAGCAACTTGATTTTACTACAGTATATTCAATTGGACGTGACGGTGTTGCCATGAAGAATCTTGATGATGAAAGAAAAAACTTAACTCCACTTCTTGATATTATTTTGGAAAAAGTTCCAAAAGCAACTGGAGATATTAATAATCCATTCTGTGCGCAAGTGTTCAATCTCGCGTATGATAATTTCCTTGGACGTATGGCAATCTGCCGTGTATATGATGGAGTCGCAAAAGTCGGAGAAGAAGTAACAGTCAAAAAGCCTACAGGCGAAACAAGAAAAGGTAAGATTACGAAAATGTTTACATTTAATGGTATTGCAAGAGTAGACGCTCCTACTGCAGAGGCGGGAGATATTGTTATGATTGCGGGATTTTCAGATATTTTTATTGGTGAAACATTTATCAAGAATGAAAGCCAAGAAGCACTTCCTGCAATTCACATTGACGAACCAACAATTGCGCTTAACTTCCTAGTTAATGACAGTCCGTTTGCAGGAAAAGAAGGTAAGTTCGTAACGGGTCGCCAAATTCGTGATCGTCTAGAAAAAGAACTTGAAATAAACGTTGGTCTTCGTGTCGATTTTGATATGGATAAATATTTAGTTTATGGTCGTGGAGAACTTCACATTGGTGTTCTTCTAGAAACAATGCGTCGCGAAGGTTATGAATTACAAGTGTCACAACCACAAGTTATTTTTCATGAAAAAGATGGTGTAAAAGAAGAACCATATGAAGAGCTTGTGATTGACGTACCAGTAGAATCTTCAGGTGTTGTTATGGAAAAGCTTGGACGAAGAAAAGCAATAATCACAGACATGTCAGAAAAGCATGGTGTTAATCGTATTAAGGCAGATATTCCAACAAGAGGATTACTAGGATATCGTGGTGAATTCGTTATTGATACGAAAGGTCTTGGAATTTTATCTGCAAGATTTAGTAAGTTCGGCCCATATGCTGGTTCAATAACTCGTCGCCCAGTAGGTTCTATGACATCAATGGCAGCAGGTAAGTCACTTGCATTCTCATTGTGGAATCTACAAGACAGAGGAGTTATTTATATTCTTCCAACAACAGAAGTATATGAAGGTATGGTTATTGGTAATACATCAAAAGGTGAAGAGATGATGGTTAATCCAACAAAAGGAAAGCAACTTTCTAACATGCGTTCATCAGGTGCTGATGAGGCGATTGTTCTTGTGCCAGCATGGGAGATTAGCGTCGAGCGTGGATTAGAAATCATGAACGCAGATGAATACCTAGAAGTGACACCAAAGTCAGTACGTTTACGAAAGCAACTATTGACTGAGAGCGAGAGATCAAGATCAGGTAGAAAGTCATAAATCGTCCACTTACTTTGTTGAGTGAAGTTTTTATTCGTCGTCGTACACTCTAGTACGCCTTCTCATAAAAACTCCACTCGCCTCGTAACTGGAGAAATTTCAGACTTTCGGATACATCCAATGCAATACGTATGAAAAAAAATAAATACCATCAAAAACTGAAAGCAAAAGCATTTGAAGGAACTAAGAATAAAATTTTCTCAGTAATAATTATTGTGTTGTTTTTCTTTATAGGAATGTATGGGTACCGTTGCTTATCTGAAAAAGTTTGTGAAGTAGAATCTTTCAATAGATTTGTTCGCCATGATGTAACTATTTCTACCCCACACGGTGCAATTGTTGCTGAAGTTGCAGATACAAGAAGCTCTAGGGAGCTTGGTCTATCTGGTAGGGAATCAATGAAAGAAAATGAAGGACTTCTTTTTATTTTCGATACACCAGGTAGATATGGATTCTGGATGAAGGATATGATTTTCCCACTGGATATTCTTTGGATAAATCAAAATGGTATTGTTGTAGAAATAGAACGAAATGTTACTCCAGAATCATATCCGAAGACATATATTAATGCATCACCTGCAACTTATGTGCTTGAATTGAATGCTGGTATTGCAGAAAAGCAGGGACTATTTATTGGCTCAAAAGTAAAGATAATTGAATAAAAGTCATATTGTAGCGCGCTACTCGACTTACTTATATTACTCGTTGCCAAGCTCGAATTTGCTAATTCGTAGTCGCCGTACTGGTTGTACGTCTTCCTAAACATCACGTAAGTCCAAGTCTTCGTATCACATCCACAATCTGACTTCTCTTAATGTATCAAAGTTTGGTAATAATAAAGAAAGATTGATATCTTCTAGCGTATCCCAACACATCTTTACTTAATAACAGTAATATTGTTTACTTTTTTATTAGAAGGAATATAATGTTTGTAGACCTGAATATCTCTCACCGCTGATCTCGCTGAACAATGCACCTTATGTGTAAAAGTGGGAATGATAAAAAGAGATTAAAGGGGGTGCGAAAGCATAGCCCAGACCAAAGGCTAAGAGGTAGAATTAATACACTCGATGCATTGGATAGTGCCAACAGACTACGCGAGTACAGTCTTTGGGTAAAACACTATGGTAAGGTCTAACGTATTTCAAGTTCGTCTACTTAGGTAGACGAACTTTTTGTTTTTATAATTTACATTGCCCTAATTTAAAAGAAAAGAGCGACATCTTTCGATGTCGCTCTTTTATCTTTTGTTCTACCTATAAGCCGAATTCTGTCCGTGTGGTTACCCACACTGTGTAATCATGTATCTGGGCGTATTGTTACCAGTACGCTCAAGCGACACTTCCGTATTACTACGGACACGGTCTTGCACACACGTAAGGATTTAGCCGTTTCAATTTTGCCTTTCGACAAACATATTCCCGAAGGAACCCTAGTCTTTCGACATTGGCGTCACTGCTCGCACCTCTATGATTGCTCACGACGGGGGTTACCCGCTACGCTTTCTATCACATTGTAATAGATATGTGTTCGGACTTTCCTCCCTCGCTATTAGTATTTCAAATAGAAAGAGCGATTACCCAGTAGAACAGATGTAACAATACAACGAAATTAAATAAAAAGCAATCTATCTCATTTATAATATATGTTATGTTTGATTTTCCTTCTGTTTAACTTTCTTTTTTGGTATTATGAAGTACATGATTATTAAGAACTCTTTGCTTCTCGCAATTTTTAGCATATTGTCAGTTCTTATGGGTATTGTGCGAGATAGATTACTCGCAACTAGTGTTGGTATCGGGTCCACACTTGATATTTATAACGCCGCATTTCGTTTACCTGATTTTTTGTATGCGATGTCACTTGCTTTTGTTACCGCAGGAACAGTGGTTCCATTTCTTACTATTGAAAACAAAAATGGAGACATTATAGATTCGCGTCATAAATTTTCATCCATCTCACTTTTCTTTGCAGGAATGGCGTCACTAATCGGAGTGGTAATCGTAATCACTTTACCGATGTATGCACATTTAATCGTACCAGGATTTACGCCTGAGCAATTATCAATATTTATTAGTGTCACTAGAATACTCATGATTCAGCCGATAATTCTAGGTATCACTTCTTTAATTTCTTGTTTTGCACAGATGAAGAATCATTTTGTTTTGTACGGTATCGCACCATTAGGATATTCTTTTGGAATTATTTTTGGAATAATATACCTATTCCCAGTTTATGGTGTTCATGGACTTATTTATGGTGTAATTATTGGAGCAATTATTTCTTTCTTTATTCAGGTGTGGTCTTTACGTGGAACAAGAATGATAGAAGTATTACCATACTTTTCCTGGAAACACATCAGAGAATTATTCAAGTTATCTTATCCAAGGACAGGTGTAAACATTCTTACTCAATCACGAAATATATTTTTCACAGCATTCGCAACTACGCTCGGTCCTGGAGCATTATCTAGTTTTTTATTCGCACAAAGAATTACTGATGCAGTACAACAAATTATTCAGCAAAGTGTAACTACAGCAAGTCTGCCAGTATTATCAAAAGAGTTCGTCGAGAATCGTTTCGAAGAGTATAAACATGTAATAAAAAAATATGTGCTTGTTCTCGGAGCAATAGGGTTTTTTGCATCTTCGGCAATTTTCTTTTTACAAGATTATTTAATTGTTCTTTTGTATGGAAATACGGAATCACATTCCCTCATCGCTTTCTTTTTGATTGGATTTCTGATTGCATTACCACTTCAGATGATGATTGGGTATTTTACAATTGGATTGTATTCAGCAAAAGACACAAAAAGCGTTTTTTATTCTAATTTTATTTCTACAATTACTGCTGTATTAACATGTTATTCAACTGTACATTTAGGAAACATTAGTCTTGTATATAGTGTGGTAGTAATGGCACTAGTAAATTTCATCTTCATCTTCATTTTTTACACAAAGAAGAAATTAGTATAATTCGGCTTTTCTTTTGAAAAATAGTCTTTTTCGTGTAGTATTAGAAGGATATTATGGAAACTCGTAACTTTTCGATTATAGCTCATATTGACCATGGAAAATCTACTCTTGCAGATAGATTGCTTGAGGTTACATCAACTGTTGATAAGCGTCACATGAAAGAACAAGTTCTTGATTCAATGGAACTTGAGCGTGAGCGTGGTATAACAATTAAAATGACGCCGGTACGAATGGATTATGTTTCAAAAAACGGAACACCTTTTATTCTTAATTTAATAGATACTCCGGGTCACATTGATTTTTCATATGAAGTATCACGCTCACTTCGCGCAGTTGAGGGTACATTACTTCTTGTTGACGGCACTCAAGGTGTACAAGCACAAACTCTTACCACCCTTGAAATGGCAAAAGAGACTGGTCTCACAATTATTCCTGTAGTAACAAAAATAGATAGCCCACTTTCTCGAGTAGATGATGTGAAGGCAGAAATAATGGAACTAATTAATTGTGAGGAAAAAGATATTCTTGCCGTATCTGGTAAAACTGGCGAAGGTGTAAAAGAATTAATTGAAGAAATAATTGTAAAAATACCATCACCAAAAAGTGAATTCGTTGATGAGAAAGGAAATCAAACCCGTGCTCTTATTTTTGATTTTGAATATAGTAATCACATGGGGGTTATTCTCTATGTTCGTGTTCTTGATGGGAGTATTAAAGCAGGGGATTCATTACTGTTCACACAATCAAATCACAAATTTATAATTCGCGAGGTTGGAACTTTTTCACCAGAGAAAAGAGAAAAGAAACAAGTTTTGGCTGGAGAGATTGGTTATATTGTAACTGGAATAAAAGAGCCGGGAATTGCTCGTGTTGGAGACACTGTAACTACATCATCACGACCACTTCCTGCTTTCCCTGGTTATGCAGAACCTGTACCGATTGTGTTCGCATCTGTTTATCCTGAGAGTCAGGATGAATTCGATGATTTAAGAAGTTCACTTTTTAAATTAAAATTATCCGACTCATCGTTAACCTTCGAAGAAGAATCTTCTGGTGCATTGGGTCGTGGTTTTCGTTGTGGATTTCTTGGAATGCTCCACTTGGAAATAATAACTGAAAGGCTTCGTCGTGAGTTTAACCAAGAATTAGTTGTTACAACACCATCTATTACTTATGAAGTTACTCTCAAAAACGGTGAAGTAGAAATGGTATACACCCCAATACATTTCCCAGATCACGGGCAGTGTATCTCTGTTCGTGAGCCATGGATTTTATTGACCATTATTACCCCTCATGACTATGTAAGCCCACTTATGCAGCTTTTCCCACCACATGAGGCCACAGTGTCAAATTTGACTGATTGGGGGCATGATAGAGTGCGAATTACCTTAGAAATGCCACTTCGTGAGCTCATGCGTAACTTTTTCAACGAAGTAAAGTCAGCTTCAAGCGGTTATGCCTCCATTGTTTATGAACCAATGGAAATGAGAACGGCGAATGTTACCAGACTAGATGTTTATGTTGCAGAAGAAAGAGTGGCTGCTTTTTCACGCGTTATACCAGAATATCGTGAGCGTGAAGAGTCAGAAGAAGTAGTTGAAAAATTAGAAAAAATTCTTCCTTCTGAAATGTTTAGAGTTAAAATACAAGCATATGTAAAAGGACGCATCATTGCATCTCGCACTATTGCTCCTATGAAAAAGGATGTTACTGGACATTTGTATGGTGGGGATATTACGAGAAAGATGAAATTACGTGAGAAACAAAAACGTGGTAAAGATAGAATGGAAAGAGAAGGTAAGGTGCATATATCACATGACACATTTCTTACAATGATGAAACCAGGGGAGAAATAAACATAAAAAGCGATACTAAAGGTATCGCTTTTTATGTTCGATTTGGTAGTAACTATTGAATAAACGCAATCAATGAGAATCCAACCATTCCAATTATTGTAAGCACAGATACAACTGCCCAGATTCGGTGAACTATTTTTCTATTTCTTGAATTAAAAATCATATATGTTTTACCTGATTACTCTTAAATGAGTGTGGTATTATAGATATAATACTAGCAATTTTATGAAAGAATATCAACAAAAGCACATGATCAGAACTCTCGTATATTCGAGAGTTACTATTGTTGTATTGTTTTTATTAGTTATATTGTTACTTAGGTCCATTATGGAGCTTAATGATAAACGTATAGAAGTTGCAAAGCTTAGAAATGATTCCATGGTTGAAAGAAAAATTTTAACTGATAAAGTTTCAATTGCTCAAAAACAAAGTGATGATATTTCAACAGATAGGGGCTTTGAATCATATGTAAGAACAACTTATCCGGTTGTAAAAGAAGGTGAAGGAGTTATTGTTGTTTATGATGGGAATAAAAGTCCTGTTAGTCAGGTTAGGGCAGATATGAATGTATGGGAAAAATTGATTGTATTGTGGCAAAACTTAGTAAAATAATAAATTTGTTTATCATTTTTATTTTGTTATACTAAAAATATATGGAAACAAAAAAAGTAGAAATTTATAGTACAGAGACATGTCACTTTTGTCATATGGCAAAAGATTGGCTTACCTCAAAAAATGTTCCGTTTGTAGATTATAATGTTGGTAGTGATGTTGAAAAAAGAAAAGAAATGATGGAAATAACAGGACAGCTCGGAGTTCCAGTTATTAAAGTCGGTAATGAAGTCATGATTGGATTTAATCAAGATCAACTAGCGAAGATTCTTGAAATAGCAGAATAATTTTTAAATTGATTGGTATAAAGAATAAGCTGCACATATATGTGCAGCTTATTCTTTGTGGTAGTATATGAATTACTTGCCCTCGTAGTTCAATGGATAGAACAATCCCGTCCTAAGGGATTAATGTGGGTCCGATTCCTGCCGAGGGCACAAAAATAAGCGAAGCATTTTTGTGCACTTGGAGCACGACAACTGCTTGTCGTGCATCAGGAGTCGGATAGGGGTCGTGAGGTTTATATTTTGAGTTTACGAAAAATAAACCTTGTGACCGAAAATGTACTCGTGTTTCCTGATGAAATTACAAAAGATGCTATACTTTTATTATGTCATCAAAACAAATGAACAATGAAGAAAAATTAGAAGCTATTTATCAAATGACAATAGAGAATAATGGGGTGTTGCGTGTAGTACGTAGACAGCAATATATTTCTACTGCAATTAGATTAATTTATTTGACTATTATTCTTGGGTCACTTGGTGCAACTTATTATTTTTTGCAGCCAGTAATTAGTCTTATTTCTGAGAATTCTGGAAAGATAGAAGAGTCTATTAATGAGTTTGATAAATTACGTAATCAGTTACCAGAAGCTGGAATGATTAATCAATTCATGGATAATTTGAAGAATATTAAAGCAGGAGGTACTGATCAAAACATGCCAGACGATGGTGTTATTTCTCCCGCTACACAGTAGTTGCACACTCCTTCCTGTTACTGTTTTTTTATGATAGAATTTAGAGATTGATATTATTTTATCAAGTTAGAAATATGCTGGGATAGCTCAGTTGGTAGAGCATTTGCCTGAAGAGCAAAGGGTCCCCAGTTCGAGCCTGGGTCCCAGCACATAATACAAAAAGCAACATCTTAAGATGTTGCTTTTTGTATTATGTGCTGGGACAGTACGACGCCTGCGCGTCGTACGACAGGCGAGAAAGTCCGGAATATGTTTTGCAAGCATGCAAAACAACTTACTCGCGTGTCCTGCGTGGACGCAGGAATGCCCCATGGCGTAAGCCTGTGGGATGAACGCGCCACTCACACCTTAGGTGTGAGCAAACAGCAAAGCTGTTTGAAACCTTAATCTGAAAGATTAAGGGGCGATAATGC
>JAIPIK010000027.1 GCA_021734745.1 Candidatus Altimarinota bacterium
TTATCGCCCCTTAATCTTTCAGATTAAGGTTTCAAACAGCTTTGCTGTTTGCTCACACCTAAGGTGTGAGTGGCGCGTTCATCCCACAGGCTTACGCCATGGGGCATTCCTGCGTCCACGCAGGACACGCGAGTAAATTCCTCATCAGATGAACTAGGTCCATTTAATTTATCCAAATATCTTTGGAGTACGATAGCTGCTGCTTGATCATCAACCTCATGATTGCCTTCGTTCCCTGGTTGCTTACGAGCTTCTACAGTTGAGTACCATTCTTTTTCAAAAACAACTACAACATCAATCGCATTCTCAATCTGTAAACCGAATGCGCGTGCATCTTTTGCTATCTTATTTGGTTTACCATTACCATCCACACTTTCACCAATCACTACTGTCGAGAACTTCATTTCACGAATAAGTTCTAATGTATCTTTTAAAAGTATTGCGTCGTTTGGTGCAATCATAAGAGGAAAAGCTAATCTCCCTTCATCATCTGATTGTGCGAATCCAACTTTTTTTGAACCAAAATCTATTCCAAGGTATTTCATATACGAGTATTATACCAGAATTATATTAATACAAAATACCAAGCGTGAAGCTTGGTGTTTTGTATGATGCGGATAGGGTGAGATTCGAACTCACGGTCCGATTGCTCAGACTCTTGTTTTCAAGACAAGCGCGTTAGACCACTCTGCCACCTATCCGTGTAATCTTTCGATTGAGTGTTACTATAACACATTTTGTTGCTATTTTAAATAGCTATATTTTATTAAGAATAATGTTCTTCGTAATGACAGTTTGGACAAAGTAATTCTAAATTTTCAAGACTATTATCTTTCCTATTTCTGTTTTTATGATGAACTTGTATTATCTCACTTTTACTATATCCACAACCTTCACACCTTTCTCCTCTAATTTTAAAAAGTTTAATTTTTATTCTTCTTAAATCCACCACTTTATCTTTTAGTCTAGCTCCTGTATATTTAATCCCTTCTCTATTTTTATTTGAGCAACTTCTACTACATGTCTTTTTATTAAGGCCTGCTAAAATTAATTTTCCACAAACAAGACAAGTTATTTCTTTTCTGCAAGAAATACCATAGCAGGTAGAAGAACAGAAGACTCTCCCTTTTGCTTCATTTACTACCGAAGGTCTTTTATAGATCATCTTTTCACAAATAAGACACTTTGTGTTTGGTTTTCTTTTATATTGCTCATTCACTAATCCAGTATACCACTATACTTTTATTAAAATAAGGGATTTTGCTTTATACTACTCTATATGAAAAAAGTATTTATGATTCACGGACTTGAAGGAACTCCAAACGGTGGATGGAGGTCATGGCTTATGAGTGAGTTACAAAAGAAGGATATCTACGCTTGTTCACTTTCTATGCCAAATGAAAGTAATCCTACTTGTAGTGAGTGGGTCGATGAAATCAATCGTGTTATAGAAAGGAATAAAGATGATGAGATTTATTTAATAGGTCACAGTCTTGGTGTACCAACTATTCTCCATTATCTTGAGCAATCATCCCCTAATACTAAAATTGCTGGAGTATTATTAATCTCTGGTCCATCAAAAAAAATTGATATAGAAAAAATCTCACACTTCTTGGAAAAACCTTTTGACTTTGAAACCATAAAATCTAAATGTTCAAAGTTTGCAGTGATTCATGGTGATGATGACCCAGTTGTACCACTTAGTGATGCTGCATTCTTATCAGAAAAATTAAAATGTGATTTAGTAATTATTCATGAAGGAAAACATTTAAATGGTTCTGCAGGATTCACTCAATTGCCTGAGTGTTTGAAGGAGTTAGAATTGATGTTTACCACTTCATAAACCTAGCCAAAACCCCAAAAATAGTGTAGTATCATACAATCGCTCTCGTAGTTCAATGGATAGAATTCAAGTTTGCGGTACTTGCGATGCAGGTTCGATTCCTGCCGAGAGCACATGAAAAGAAACAACCACAGTTATTACTGTGGTTGTTTCTTTTCATAGACCCGTGCTCTCGGCAGGAATCGAACCGCGGGCCGCAACTCGCGACGAGCGAGTGTAGGTCTCGAGCATAGCAATGCGAGAGGCGATTCCATTCCATTAAACTGCTTGTCGTACGTCAGGCGATTAGTAAATCGAACCGAGAGGAAATCGAAAGTCTGGGGTACGCTTTTCCAACAAGAAAAACAATAATGAGAGGTCGGTGAAAAATTTTTGTTTCTACAAAATTTACTTGTTGAAGATTCCTGCCGAATTATTTTGTCTAGCAAAATTTGCATCTTTAAAACATGTTTGATAAAATTAATAATACAACAAAAAATAGATATGGCAACAGTTGCAAAATGTTTTCTATTTGCTACACTAAATATATTAAATGAAAAAGCTTAGTAAAAATAAAAAATTAAAAGTTGTTAGTTTATTCTCTGGATGTGGAGGCCTTGACCTTGGTTTTATTAATCAAGGATTTGAAGTTATTTGGTCAAATGATTTTTTTCCTGATGCTGTAGAAACATATAAATATAATATTGGACATCATATAAATGGTAAAGATATTACTAAAGTAAAAAGTTCTGAAATTCCAGATAGTTTTGATGTTTTGTTGGGCGGTTTTCCTTGTCAGGGTTTTTCTATTGCAAATATAAAAAGAAGCATGGAAGATGAAAGGAATTTTTTGTACAGAGAAATGTTAAGAATTGTTAAAGATAAAAGGCCTGCATTTTTTTTAGCAGAAAATGTTAAAGGATTACTTTCTATGCATCAAGGAGAAATTATAAAAATGATTGTTAAAGATTTCGAGGAACTTGGATATAAGGTTGATTATAAACTTCTTAATTCGGCTGATTATGGTGTTCCTCAACAAAGAGAACGAGTTGCAATTCTTGGGAATAGATTAGGTGTTCCAAATATTTTTCCGAAACCAACACATGGACCAAAACTTAAACCATATGTGACTGTGCAAAAAGCAACTGGTCACCTTGCTGATGCTTGGATAAGTTATAATCCACAAAAAATTAAAGGAAAAACTGTTCATAACCACATAGCGAGAACTAACGTACAAGATACTTTTTGGGGAAGAAAAAATGAAGTTAATCAACACGATGTTTGTGACTATTTAAAGATGTGGAGAAATAAAAAAGGAATATCAACAAAAAAAGTTGACGAACATTTTGGATATAAACATACCGCAGGACATTGGTTTAGAAAAGATAATAATTCAGGAAGTATTCCGAATCCAGACGATTGGTGGAAATTAAAAAAGTTATTAGGCTTTGATAATAAGTTTGATAAAAAAGTCACAGAACTTGAACTTAAGGAAATAAAATTTGAACAATCATTAAGAATAAATAATTGGGATAGACCGAGTGATACAATAACTGCTACAGGCCCAGAAATACATCCAAATAAAAAAAGAAGAATGTCTGTTCGTGAGTGTGCAATTATTCAAACGTTTCCAGAAGACTTTGTATTTAGTGGAAGTTTAGGGAATATGTATAAGCAAATTGGTAATGCTGTCCCTGTTCTCATGGCTGAACAAATTGCAAAATCTATAAAAAAGAGTACTCTAGATTATTATGAAACTATCCCAAAAACAAATAGAGGAAATAGAAAATAAATATTTAACAAAATTTTATTTTTTTCTTAAATATACAGAAGACGAACTCTTAAAGGGTTTTAATACCAAAGAAAAAATTAAGGACGACTGGATGGATAAATATAAATCTGGTATCTCTGATTTTGCTGTTGGTGCAGAGAGAATAGTTTATTCGTTGTTTAACGGAAAAGGGATTGGTCAACCCAACTCAGCACCTGTTGGTAGTGATATGTTTTTTGAGGTTGATGACGCGTTCATCCATATAGACCTTAAAACTGTTCAGACTGAAAACATTGGTGATTACACAAGTAGTATATTTGTAGGGAGTAATCAAAATAGTTACAAATCTGAGATTAAACAATTGAACGGAAGTTCATTTTCTCCTGTGCGAATCTATGAGCCGGCGTTACCAACTTACTACAATAAAGATAAAGAAAATGAAAAGATATGTCTGAGTTATTTTATAACAATTCTTTATGAAAGAGAAAATCTATCTATTTTAAATATTAATATACTTTCTATGCCTAACGGGGAGTTGGAATCTCATTATAAAAATCGTCCTTTACAAGCAGGCAAAATAGCAGCTGAGGCTAGGTTTAATCTTTATGAAGTTTCAAAATTTGAACTTCTTGATACAAATCCATCTAGAATAAAAGTTGCTTATTTTAAAAATGATATGAAAAAAGAATTTAAAGACAGACTATCTTTCTTTAATAACTTATTAATATAGCAACACCAAAAACCACCTCTCGGTGGTTTTTGTATCGTATCGTATTATTTAGCTTCCAACTTCGCTACTGCCTTTGCTAATCTACTCTTCTTTCTATCAGCATTCCCTTTCTTGATAGTTCCTCTCTTTGCAGCCTTATCAAGCGCCTTGAAAGCAAGTGACAAGTCAGTCTTAATTGCCTTCTTATCCTTAGCGATAACGTCCTTACGAACGGTTTTTACTGCTTCTTTTAGTGTGCGACGAAGTTTGTCATTAACGACTCTTTTTCTTTCACTCACTCTTACTCCTCTTTTTGCATTTTTTGTAATTGCCATATCTTTAATTTGTGTTTCATACTATACCACAAAGTTACATTTTTCTCAAGAACCACAACATTTAGTAATTATATTTAACTAACCAGCTTATCTAGGAATGAATCTACCTTATTGCTTACTTTATTTAAATATTTGATAAAACTATCTTTCATTCTTGTTTTCTTAACCTTCTTTTCTGTTTTTTCTTCAATCTTTTTTACTTCTTCATCATGTTTTTCTGCTTTTATTTCAACCTCTTCTACCACTACTTCAGTCTTCTCATTATTTTCAACAACTACTCCAGCAACAGGTATTTCTTCTTCTAATATAAAATCTCCACTTTCAACACCAGTAAGTAAATCATCCACTGTAAACTTCTTTTTTGTTACTTTGTTTTGTTTTTTATCAAATCTAGAATGAAGAATATCTTTTGCTTTCACAACAACCTCCTCCACCTTCTCTTCCTCTGAAAGAACTTCTTCCAACATATCCAACCTGACTTCTTTTGCTTCTAAAAATAACTCGAACAGCTCTTTCTCATCTTCGTCTGTAATTTTTAATCCTTCCTTCTCTGCTCTTTTCTTAAGTTCATATAGCTTAGTCTTACAAACGGTTTTAAAATCAAGGACAATTTCTTTGGACTCATCTATTATTTTCTTATGTAAATCTTTCTGGGACAAACTCAAACCACCTCTATTAAAAGAATTATTTATGTCTTCTTTTTTAATAAAATTCTTATCATTATTCATGATCTTTAATTTTACCAATTAAGGTATTTATTCTTTGTTCGTCTAATTTCTTGGACAACTTTAACAAAACTTCCGACCTTCTTTTTTTAAGATCCTCTATTTGGTCCTGAAATGTTTTCCATGCTTGTTTATATTTTTCTGGTTGCATAACTATTACTGATATTATATCACTAAGTTACACAACCCCCGCAACTGCATTTTGTGTTAAACTGCCTACTAAGTGACACTAAACAACTAACATATGATTGGATTTTTACGAGGCAAAGCTATTATAATTAAAGACTCTACTGTTATTATTGATGTGTCTGGTGTTGGTTATAAAGTACTTTCCCCTCTTCCTTTTATTTTATCTACTGTAGTGGGTCAAGAAGTTGAATTATATATACATACACATGTGCGCGAAGACCAGTTAACTCTTTTTGGTTTTAAAGATGAAGGTGACCTTTTCTTATTTGAAAAATTAACTAGCGTGTCTGGTATCGGACCGAAGTCTGCACTTTCTATGCTTTCTATTCATTCTCCTTCATCAATTGCTGATGCTGTTGAACGAGGTGATGCTGAAGCTTTATCTCATACTCCAGGAATAGGAAAAAGAACGGCTGAAAAAATTATAATAGAACTAAAAGGTAAGATATCACACCTAGCTGGTGCGAAAGAAACAGACACAACATACGAAGTTCGTCTCGCTCTTGAAACACTAGGGTACTCAGGAAAAGAAATAAGTGTAACTATTCAGAAACTAAGCACTGAAGGAAAATCTACAAGCGCCCTTATCAAAGAAGCCCTTAACCAATTACAATAAAAATATGGAAAAGTTATTAAGAATAATCGAAAAAATAATTCCAAAGAAAGTATACAAATTCTTTCAACCTGCATATCATTTTCTACTTGCGGTTATAGGCACACTAATATACCGCAATCCATCACAACATATTTATGTAATCGGTGTTACAGGAACAAAAGGGAAGTCATCAACGGTGGAGTTTATTAATTCAGCATTAGTTGGAGTAGGTAAAAAAACAGCAATACTTTCAACTATTCGATTCAAGGTCGGCGATACTACACGTCCTAATAAATATAAAATGACCATGCCGGGGAGATTTTTTACTCAAAAATTCTTACGTGACGCAGTGGACGCTGGTTGTGAATATGCAATTATAGAAATGACATCTGAAGGAGCGAGGTTCTTCCGTCACACTGGTATAGAAATGAATGCTCTTATTTTTACCAATCTTTCTCCTGAACATATTGAAAGTCATGGTTCATTTGCAAAATATAAGGCTGCGAAACTTAGACTGTTGAAGCAGTTAGTAAAAAGTAAAAAACCAATCCGTATATCAATTGCAAATATAGATAATGAGCACGCCCCTTCTTTCCTCGTTTCTCCAATTGAAAAAAATATTGGTTACTCCTTAAAACATGTAAATATACTTTCGGAAACAAATACAACAAGCATTATTGAATACAAAGGTAAGAATATAACTGTTCCTCTACCTGGTAAATTTAATATTTCAAATGCTCTTGCTGCTCTTACTCTAGCTGATGAACTTGGTCTTAATCTTGATGATGTTAAGAAAGGAATAGAATCACTTTCACTTATTCGTGGGCGAGTAGAAAAAGTTGACTGCGGACAAAATTTTTCTGTAATCGTCGATTATGCTCATACGGATGACAGTTTACATAAACTTTATGAAACATTTTCTTCTTCTCGTAAGATAGCAGTACTCGGCTCTACTGGTGGAGGACGTGATGGTTGGAAGCGTCCTGTTCTAGGAAAAATAGCTGATGAATTCTGTGATGAAATAATTATTACAAATGAAGACCCGTATGACGAGAATCCATTAAAGATTATTAATGAAGTAGCAACAGGTGTAACTCACCACACTCCACATATAATTGTAGACCGGAGAGAAGCAATTGCTTTCGCAATTTCAAAAGCAAATGTAAACGACACTGTATTAATAACTGGAAAAGGAACTGATCCATATATCATGGGTCCAAATGGAAAGAAAGAAATATGGGATGATGCAGAAGTAGTAAGGGAAGAATTGCAAAAGTTTTTGAATAAATAATTACACAAAAAGAAAAACGGCACCTTCGGTGCCGTTTCGGTCATGAAAACCTTTGTTTACTGTTAACAAATTACGTCTCGATCTTCACGATAGCTACAACATACCTATCACTATTTCCGTTCTGAGAAATACCGTAACGAAAACATCTCGTTACATGCTCGTCCACCAATGGTAAGCTGTTATATCCGTCGGTAAAGTACCACTTGCCATCTGTATTAACAAATGTTGAACGACCATACCCTTTTGGGACTTTTGTTCTCTTGATCTCTTCGACTGTTGCATATCTGTACCCATCCGGTGGACTCTTCCAAACATCCTCGTTTCCAATTTTTCTAAAGGTAACAGCGACTGGATTATCGGCATCATTATTTTTTAATATTGGGTTGATTCTCTCCATTCCAACCCCTTCTCGCCAATCATCCCTATCCTGCCATGATGGCTTGTTGTTATCCCACCAGGATGATGTTTGTGACCACTGTTGAAAGAGAGTAATAAGACTATCCCAAATAACGACGTCCTCCAGTGGTATTATGTCGAGCAATTTCCTCAACTGTTTCATGGTGAGATTACCAGCCTCTTTTGAAAAACCTACGGAACCTATACTGCCGACAACAAAAGGTGCCAACTTGATATCCGAATCATCACTCTTCAAAGCTCTAACTACATCGTGCAAGATTCCACTTTCAATGAAATTCTGCATACCTTCTGATGACCAATAAGAAAGAGCTGCGACAAGAGTGAAGATATCACGAGCAATTACAACTTCTTGAGTTTTGGGTCCCATGATGGAAGTCCTCTCAAAATAACAGACAAAGGATGGTAGAGAATCTAGTCACCCCGCCTGTATGAACACTAACATATCACTATTAAAAAGAAAAACGGCACCTTCGGTGCCGTTTATTTCTCATTGGCTAAACTTTTACCAATGGAATATAGAAAACATTATTGTGAAAGAACTGAGTAGCTGCAACCCCATCTACTGGTTTCTCTCTATTGCCGGATGATTTTATTCTGGCCCACCCATAGTTAGGGAAATACATAATGACAATATCAAGCTCATGAGTGATTCGCACTGAAACCTCTTTATCAGTTGCATACCTATATCCGTTTGGTGGATCAAACCAGACAGAACAGTGTCCAGTTCTTAGACAAACAATATCTCCTGAGTCTTTTTGAACATTTGGGTATATTGGATTAATTGGTTCTAGTCCAATTAATTTACGAATTAAGTCGCTATCCTCATGAGTAAAGCACCACGGGCTCACGCCACGTGGCATTATCGCCCCTTAATCTTTCAGATTAAGGTTTCAAACAGCTTCGCTGTTTGCTCACACCTAAGGTGTGAGTGGCGCGTTCATCCCACAGGCTTACGCCATGGGGCAT